>JBBRKS010000196.1:0-6911 GCA_038231775.1 Rhodobacterales bacterium
AGGCCGGAATTGGCGGCTGGTCGATTGCGACCTTTGCCCATGCCATTCAGGATGGCGTGACGCCCGAAGGTCAGCACGAATACCCCGCGATGCCCTATGTCGCCTATGCCAAGATGGAGCCGCAGGATCTGGTCGACCTGAAGGCGTTCATCGACACCCTGCCCGCCTCTGCCACGCCAAACAAACCGCACGAGGTTGGCTTTCCCTTCAACATCCGCCGGTCTTTGGGCGGCTGGAAGCTGCTGTTTGGCGGCACAGGCTATGTGCTGACCGGCGATCTGACCGATCAGGTCCGGCGCGGCCGTTATATCGCCGAGGCGCTGGCCCATTGCGGCGAATGCCACACGCCACGGAATGCGCTGGGCGGTCTGAACAAGGCGGCGTGGCTGGGCGGTTCGGTGATTGACGGCGGCAAGTCCAAGGTGCCCAACATCACGACGGGTAAGCTCGATTGGTCGGACAAGGATATCTTCACCTACCTGACCACCGGGGCGACGCCCGATTATGACTTTGTCGGCGGGGCGATGGCGCATGTGGTTGAAAACATGGCCCATCTGCCGCAAAGCGATGTGGAGGCGGTGGTGGCCTACCTTAAAGCCGTTCCTGCGGTGAACTGAGCCATGATCTTGATTGGCCAATATGACAGCCCCTTTGTGCGCCGCGTTGGCGTCGCCCTGCGGCTGTACGGCATGGCGTTTGAACACCGTCCGTGGTCGGTGTTTGGCGATGGCGACAAGGTCCGTGCGCTGAACCCCCTGATGCGGGTGCCGACTTTGGTGCTGGACGACGGCTTTGTGCTGACCGACAGCCATATGATGCTGGATTACCTTGACAGCCTTGTGCCGACCCCGATGTTTCCTCGGATTGAACCTGATCGGCACCACGTTCTGAAAGTCGCCGCTTTGGGCACCGGTCTGGCCGAAAAAGCCGTCAGCCTGTTTTATGAACGCGTGCTGCACAAAGTCACCTCACCCGAATGGGAGGCGCGCTGTGGCACCCAGATCAACGCGGTTCTGCTGGCACTTGAGGCTGACCGCGCCGCCCGCCCCGGCCCGTGGTGGTTTGGCGATGCGATCAGCCATGCGGATATCGCGGTGGCCTGCGCGCTGCGGTTTGTGCGTGACGCACATCCGGCGGTGGACCTGTCGCCCTGTCCCGCCTTGCGCGCCCATGCGGCAGCGTGTGAGGCGCTGGCGGTGTTTGGCGAAATCTCACAGACATTTGTCGCCCCGGCGTAAGGGTGGGTCAGCTTTTTATTCAAACGCTGGGGGTTTCACACCCCCAGACCCCCGTGGGATATTTTTGGACCAATGAAATGGGAGGAGCGCCCGTTGGGGTGACGGGCGCGGCGGCCGTACGGTTTCAGGGTCGGGGACTGGCGCGAATTGATGGGTCGGAGGCGCGCGCGGGTTGGTCCGGTGTCAGGCGCGGCCGAGTTTTTCCAGACGGTTGGCGCGCAGGCGGGCGAAATCGTCGCCGGCGTGGTAGCTGGACCGCGTCAGGGGGGTGGCCGACACCATGCTGAAGCCCTTGCCCCAGGCGGCGGCCTCATAGGATTTGAACTCATCCGGGGTGACAAAGCGGTCAACGCGGTGATGTTTCGGGGTCGGTTGCAGATACTGCCCCACGGTCAGGAAATCGACATCGGCGGCGCGCATGTCATCCATCACCTGCAAGACGCCCTGACGGTCCTCTCCAAGCCCGACCATGATGCCGGATTTGGTGAACAGCGTCGGGTCCAGTTCCTTGACCTTCTGCAACAGGCGCAGCGAGTGGAAATAGCGCGCGCCGGGGCGCACCTCGGGGTACAGGCCGGGCCCGGTTTCAAGGTTGGGGTTGAAGACATCGGGGCGCGCGGCCACCACCGCCTCTAACGCCGAGGGCGGGCACTTCAGGAAATCGGGCGTCAGAACCTCGATCGTCGTGCCGGGCGCGCGGTGGCGGATCGCGCGGATCGTCATGGCGAAATGATCCGCCCCGCCGTCTTCCAGATCATCGCGGTCAACCGAGGTAATGACGACATGCTTCAGGCCCAGTTCGGCCACGGCATGTGCCACACGGCCCGGTTCAAACGCATCCAGAACGCGGGGTTTTCCGGTTGCGATGTTGCAGAACGAACAGCCCCGCGTGCAGATGTCGCCCATGATCATCATGGTGGCGTGGCCCTGGCTCCAGCATTCGCCGACATTCGGGCAACCCGCCTCTTCGCACACCGTCACCAGTTTCTTGTCGCGCAGGATATCGCGGGTTTTCTTGTAGCCTTCCGAAGTTGGCGCCTTGACCCGTATCCAGTCCGGCTTTTTGGGCTGCGGATTGTCCGCCCGATGCGCCTTTTCGGGGTGGCGTTCTTCGGGCAGGGTCAGATCGCGTCCGGTCATGGCACTCTCCTAGCGCGGCAGGCTTCAGACATAGCCTTTGACGGACCGGATGAAAAGTTGTTCTGATTGGCCAACCTGTTCATCAAAGCAAGGCGGCTATGCGCCAGATGTGAGGATTTATGGCTGAAAATTGGATGAAGTTGGAAATTGCGCTGAAACACGCCACGATGGAGGCCAAGAAATACAGCCTCGCCGAAGCGACCAAATTGTTCAACATCCTGAAAATGCGTGACAAGCTGATGGAGACCCATGAAAAGGCCTTCACCAAAGCGACCCTTGTGGCCTATGAAAAGGGCGTCAAAGGCGTGACCATGATCGAGTTCATGAAGGACGCAGGCTTTGCCGATGCCAAAAAGAACCTCGACACCGACCGCAGGCTTCTGGTCGGCGAACTGGAAAAGCTGGACGAGTATTGCATTGGATGTGACAAGGCCTCTGATGCGTTTGACAGCCTTCTGGATCAGGTCGCCAAGGCGCTGAGGGCCACCGCCAAGGAAAAAAGCCCGCAGCGCACCGCTGTTGAAAAGCTGCGCGACCCGCTGATCGCAAAGGTCAAAGACATCAACGAGGCAACTGCCCTGCGCTTTCGGGTCGACAAATACCTGACGGCCTTTAACGGCCAATACGACAAGTTCATCACCCATCTGCTGGAAGCAGCCCTGAAAAAGGCTGATGACAAGAAGGACGATGATCTGCCCCAGCCCTTGGTCGACAAGAAACTGACCGCCGCGCACAATCTGGCCGATGCCGAACTGAACAAGGTCAAGGATGCGGTCAAGGAGGCGTTGGCCGACAAGGACCCGAAATCAGCCTCACTTTCGATGAAACACGCCCAGATCGCACTGACCGGTCTAGGTGCGTTGAGCAAGCGCTATGAAAAGGTGAAAACCGACTTCAAAAAGCAGATCGTGGCGGCCAAAGAGCGCAAAGACATCGAAGCCAAGATCAAGGACATCATCGACGCCCATGATGAGGCGCACAAGGTCTATGTCGCGGCCATCGCCAAGATGAAGAAAGCCGCCTGAGCGTACTTGGACGGTCCTGAGCCCGGCTTTGCAAAGGATTTTGGCGGTCGGGTGTCGGCACCCTTGCCCAGGCGTTTTTTGCAGGGCGACATTTCACCAACCCTTTTCACGCCGGGCGCAAATGCTACTTAAACTTCGGGTGCGGCTTTGATAGACAGGCTGCAGCGAAATGATCTGCCACACGCCTTTATCCCTGCCCCCCGAACAGCGGGCCGCAGGATCACCGAAGGCGGGCGGGCGGATGACACGGTACAGCCAAAATCGGAGAGAGCCATGGACGGAAACGACAACGCCAACGCGGGCAAATGCCCGGTGATGCACGGCGCAGGCAGCCAGACCACATCCGCCGTAAGGTCGAACCGAGATTGGTGGCCGAACCAGCTGAACGTCAACATTCTGCATCAGCACGCGGCCGTGTCGAACCCGATGGACCCGCATTTCAACTATGCCGAGGCGTTCAAGGCGCTTGATCTGGCCGCCGTCAAGGCCGACCTGACCGCGCTTATGACCGACTCGCAGGATTGGTGGCCCGCCGATTGGGGCCATTACGGGCCGTTGTTCATTCGCATGGCCTGGCATTCGGCTGGCACCTACCGCACCGGCGACGGACGGGGTGGTGCCGGGTCCACCTCGCAACGCTTTGCGCCGCTGAATTCCTGGCCCGACAACGTCAACCTTGACAAGGCGCGCCGCCTCTTGTGGCCGATCAAGCAGAAATACGGCAACGCGCTGTCCTGGGCCGATCTGATCATTCTGACGGGCAACTGTGCGCTTGATTCGATGGGCTTCAAAACCTTCGGCTTTGGCGGTGGCCGGGTCGATATCTGGGCGCCGGAAGAGGATATCTACTGGGGCAACGAGGATACCTGGCTGGGCGACACCCGCTATGAAGGCGACCGCCAACTGGAAAAACCCCTCGCTGCCGTGCAGATGGGTCTGATCTACGTCAACCCCGAAGGTCCGAACGGGGTGGCCGATCCCTTGGGGTCGGGCCGCGACATCCGCGAAACCTTTGCCCGCATGGCGATGAACGATGAAGAAACTGTCGCCGTGACCGCTGGCGGCCATACCTTCGGCAAATCGCACGGCGCGGGCGACCCGGTTCTGGTGGGACGTGAGCCTGAGGGCGCTGGTCTGGACCAGCAGGGTCTGGGCTGGAAGAACGCCTTTGGTTCAGGTGTGGGCATCCACGCCACCGGTTCGGGGATTGAAGGGGCGTGGAAGCCCAACCCAACCACCTGGGACATGGGCTATTTCAAGGTTCTGTTCAAATATGACTGGGCTTTGGGGCGCAGCCCGGCAGGCGCGCAGCAATGGCACCCGGTCAATTGCGAGGCCGAGGATATGGTGGTTGACGCGCACGACCCGTCCCTTAGCCATCCGCCAATCATGACGACCGCCGATATGGCGATGAAGATGGACCCGATTTACGGGCCGATCTCACGCCGCTATCAGGCCGATCCGGCGGCCTTTGCCGATGCCTTTGCGCGGGCATGGTTCAAACTGACCCACCGCGACATGGGGCCGAAGGTTTTGTATCTGGGCCCCGATGTCCCGGCAGAGGATCTGATCTGGCAGGACCCGGTTCCGGCCCCGCTGCATGACATGATCGGTGAGGCGGATGTGGCGGCGTTGAAGGCCAGCATCCTTGCGACCGGTTTAAGTGTTTCCGAACTGATCGGCACGGCCTGGGCTGCGGCATCAACCTTCCGCGGCTCTGACAAGCGCGGCGGGGCCAATGGCGGGCGCTTGCGTCTCGCACCGCAAAGGGATTGGGCGGTGAACCAGCCCGCCCAACTGTCCCGCGTGCTGTCCGTGCTGGAAGGTGTCAAGGCAGGTTTTGAGGCGCAGGCAGGTGTGCACCATGTCTCAATGGCCGATCTGATCGTGCTGGGCGGTGTGGCAGCGCTTGAAAAGGCTTCGGGTCAGCCGGTGCCCTTCATGCCGGGCCGCACTGATGCCAGCCAGGAACAGACCGATGTGGACTCGTTCGCCGCGTTGGAGCCTGCAGCAGACGGCTTCCGCAACTATCTGCGCGCCAAATACACGGTGTCGGTTGAGGAATTGCTGATCGACAAGGCGCAACTGCTGACGCTGACAGCACCCGAGATGACGGTGCTGGTCGGCGGCCTGCGCGTGCTGGGGGCCAATGTCGATGCCGCCCCGCACGGTGTGCTGACCGCTACGCCGGGAACGCTGACCAACGATTTCTTCGTCAACCTCCTGGACATGGGCACGGCGTGGAAAGCCACCTCTGACACCCAAGACCTGTTTGAGGGGCGTGACCGCAAGACCGGCGTGGTCAAATGGACCGGCACCCGCGCCGATCTGGTCTTTGGGTCAAACTCGCAATTGCGGGCTTTGGCAGAGGTTTATGCCCAGAACGACGCGAAAGACCGCTTCACCCGCGACTTTATCGCGGCGTGGACCAAGGTGATGAACCTTGACCGGTTTGATCTGGCCTGAAAGCCACTGAACCGAATGACAAAAGGGGGCCATGTGGCCCCCTTTTGCAATGCCGGACATCAACCCATAAAGCCCGTCACCCTAGCCAATCAGTGGGCCAGAGCGGCCATAAGTCTCATCATAATGCCGCCGCAAGCGCTGCAAGGCGATGCGCAGCACGATCTTGCCAGAGCGTGAGGCCCAGCCCATCCGACGCTCTGCCGCCTCGATCCCTTCCAGAAAGCAGCAGACCCGCAGCGCCACATCGCCAAGACCCGGGCCAAGATCGCGCAAGGCAGCAGCGACCCGTTCGCGCGCCGCCCGTGGCCCGGCAGCCCCGCCCGCATCGGCGCGCATGCCACCCCGGTCAGAGCCTGTCATGAACCGCTCCCAGTTCTGGGCGACTTTCGGGCCCATCTGCGCCAGTTCAAAATCCTCACGCAGACGTTCAGCGGCCTCGATCAGATCGGGCGCAAGAAAGACCTTGCCGTCCTTGTCGCGCCGCCGCCCCAGCACCGCAACCGGGCTTTCGGCAAGGTTATAGCGCATCCGGCGCGGGCCTTCTTCGGTCGCGATGTCCTTTTCTGCCCAGTCGCGGTGCTGTCCGGCAAAAGCCTGTGGCGCCTCTGCCAGACCCGCGCGGTCGCCTTCTTCGGTTTCCAGCATCCGTTTCAGCGCCATCCGCCCGACCTGCGACAGTTCATAGCTGGTCACCCGGCCGGTCTTGCGGATCGAAATCCAGTCTTTCAGCGCAAATGCCTGGGCAAAGGCGCGTTCCACCACGCCGGTGCGGGCCGTGCGGCCATCGGGAAATTCCCGCATCACCACCGCCTTTTCCATATCGGGGGCGACGGCCAGAACCGCACCGGGTTCGGCCAACCGTCGCAGGATGCGGCGTCCCTCACGGGTGATGGCGGCATCGTCTAGGCTCTGGACTCATTGATCATATCCAAAAGATGACGATGGCGGCAATCACGATGGCAGACATGAAGGTGTGGGCGCATCGGTCGTAGCGGGTGTGGATGCGCCTCCAGTCCTTCAACTTGCCGAACATGTTCTCAAT
>JBBRKS010000197.1:0-6870 GCA_038231775.1 Rhodobacterales bacterium
AGTCGTTGTAATATAGGACTTTTGGAAAATTTGTTAACCTGTTGTTAGGCTTTGCGATTTTGCTTTTTGGGTTCGGGTTTGGCTGAGGCGTTCTATTGAACTGAGCGCGTGCCGCGCATTCCTTTTTTCTCGCCTCTGGCTTGCAGCCAACCGGCTTGGGTCAAGGGCCTCTGGCGGGAGTATTTGGGTAAAGAGCAAATGGGAGGGGTTTGGTTGGGTTGGGGCGCTCCAGTCGAGAGGTCATGCGTGGTTGTCGCGCAGGATACTGGCGGAGCGTGTCAGGCAAGGCGGGACTTTGTCAAGTTGCCCCGCGCCGACCTGGTTTTACACCCGCAGTGGATTGGCTTTGGCGAGGCGGTCGAAGGCCATCAGGCTGTCGATCAGCGCGGCCATGTCTTTGAGGTAAATCATGTTCGGGCCGTCTGAGGGCGACTGGTCGGGGTCTTCATGGGTTTCGATGAAGACACCGGCGATACCGACCGCCACGGCACAGCGCGCCATCACCGGGGCAAATTCGCGTTGGCCGCCCGAAGACGAGCCATTGCCGCCGGGTTGCTGCACGGAATGGGTGGCGTCCATGATCACCGGGTAGCCGGTGCGCGCCATCGTCGGCAAAGCGCGCATGTCGGCGACAAGTGTGTTGTAGCCGAAGGACACGCCGCGTTCGGTCAGCATTATATTCTCGTTGCCGGTCGAGGCGACTTTTGCCGCAACGTTGGCCATATCCCACGGCGCGAGGAACTGGCCCTTTTTGATGTTCACCACGGCTTTGGTTTGCCCAGCGGCCAGCAACAGGTCAGTCTGGCGGCACAGAAAGGCGGGGATCTGGATCACGTCGACGACAGTTGCCGCCTCACGCGCCTGGGCGATGTCGTGGATATCGGTCAGGACCGGCATGCCGAGGGCGCGCACGGCCTGTAGCACCTTCAAACCCTCGTCCATCCCCAATCCGCGCCTGCCTTTCAGCGAGGTGCGGTTGGCTTTGTCATAGCTGGCCTTGAAGACATATTGCGCACCGGCGGCCTTGCACACCTCTGCCATATGGCCCGCGATCATCTGGGCGTGGGTCAGGCTTTCCAGTTGGCAGGGTCCGGCAATCACCAAGAGCGGCCGGTCGTTAGACACCGTCAAGCCGCCAATCTTCACATCTTTCATCATCAATTCCTAGCCCGAGACCTGTTCCTGCAAGATCGCGATGGTCATCGAGATCATCAGGTAGATGCCGCCGAAGATCAACATCACCACAAGCGTATTTTCAAAGGCGCGCGGATAGGCGGGGGTGTCAGGCGCGGTCGGTTCAACGGCCAGTTCCAGATAACGGGTCTGGCGCTGCGCCTCGATCCGCGAGGTTTCCATCGCCGAGGTCGCCTGTGCCAGCATCATCTGCCGCGTGGTGACATCAGCCGTCGCCATCACCATCTGGCTTTGCACAGAGGCGATTGACGGGCCGTTGGCGCCGTCTTCGGTCAGACCGGCGCGCAACTGGTTGATCTGGTCGTTGATCGTGTTGATGCGGGTGATGACCGGGTCCATCCGGGCCTTGTTGGGTTCGGCATTGGCCTGCAACTGCGCCAGAGACAGCTTTTCGGTCATCAACTGGCCGTTCAGCGCGCTGATCTGGGCGGTGACCATGCCAGCCTCTACTTCTGAGCTGAGGGTTTTGTACTTTTCTTGCAGGCCGACCAGCCCGGTCTGGGCGGTTTGCAGTTTGGTCTGGGCATCTTCGAAGTTGGCCTTGGCCGCAGCCTCTTGATCGCCGCGCAGGCGTGAGGTCATCTGATCGACCTGCTCTTCGGCATAGCTGATCAGCGCTTTGGAAAACTCCACCGCTTTTTGCGGGCTGGCAGCAGAGACTTCAAGGTTGATCAGGCCTTCGGTCGGGTCATAGCTGACCTTCACGTAGCGCTTGTACAGGTTGTAGGTCGCGGTGTTGTTGGCCTGTGCGGGCAGCCGCTGGATCGGGTCAATCGTCGGGTCGGAAAAATGGGCGCGAAAGCCGTTGTCCTTATCCAACCGCTCCATCGCGACGGGGGATTGCAGATAGCCTTGCACGGCGACCGAATCCTGCGAGGTGGCAAACGCGGTGCCGGTGAACAGGGATGAGAATTGTGAGGCGGCGGTGGCCTGCTGGATCACGAACTTGGATTGCACCGCGTACATCGGTGTGGCGATCATGTAGTAATACCAGCCCGCAATCAGGGTTGGCAGAAAGACGAAAATCGCCAGCTTTGCCCACATGACCGCCAGTTTGCGCCGTCTGCGCGCGACGATGTCGGACTGGATGCGGCGCACTTCGGCGATGTGGGTTTGTTCGGTGCGCACCTCTGTCGAGGGGACCGGGATCGGCTTGACGGTCTGCGGCAGTTTCTGGCCGGGTTTGGCCACGGTCAGCGCACGCGAGGCTGTGGCATCGGGGGCGGGCAGGGTTGCGGTGTCAAGACCCTCGGCATCGCCTTGCACCAGTTCCAGCACGGCAGAGCGGCCAAACGGGTCGATCCCTGCGCGGCGCAGCAGGCGGACGGCGTCAAAGTCGGATGTGGCGGGCAGTTCATGTTTTTGCGCCATGCGGCGGGCGACGCGCAACTGACGGCCCGTCAACCCCTCACGCCGGATGGCGTCGATATCTTCGGGGGCTGTGGAGTCATCCAAGGGCACGGCACCAGATGCTGGGCGGGCCGTGGGCAGGTAGGACTGATCGCCAAAGCCGTCATCGCTGTCATCGGTCAGAAACGCGTCATCGGCGACCATTGGTCTGTTGGCAGGGGGCACCAAGGTAACGGGCGCACGCGGCGGCGCTGACCCTGCGTCACCCGTCGCACTGGCTGGCATCCGGGTTGTCGATGGCAGCCGGTCGGGGGCCGTATCCTGAACCGTCACCGGATCAGGCTTGCGGGTGCGAAAACGGCTAATCGTGAGCTTCGTAGTCATAGAGCTGTTTCGCTTCTTGCAAGGTTTCAAACATGTAAAGCTGCCCGTTTTTCAACACAGCGGCCGAGCGGCAGAATTTTTCCAGCGTCTTGGCCTGATGGCTGACGATTATCACGGTGGCGTTCTGCAACCGTTGGCGCAGGATCGTTCCGGCCTTGCGGTTGAATTCGACATCGGTGGTCGAGGGCATGCCTTCGTCGATCAGGTAGATATCAAACTCCAGCGCCAGCATCAGGGCAAAGTTGAAGCGTGACCGCATGCCGGTGGAATAGGTGCCGACGGGGCGGTCAAAGTATTCTTCGATCCCGCACAGCCAGCGGCAAAAGCTTTCGACATAGTCGGGGTCCAGCGCATAAAGCCGCGCGATGTAGCGGGCATTTTCGGTTGCGGTGTGTTTTGAGACGACGCCGCCCATGAACCCCAACGGAAACGAAATGCGGGCGGTGCGGCGGATCACGCCCTCATCCGGCTTTTCAAGGCCCGCCATCATGTTGATGATCGTGGTCTTGCCAGAGCCGTTTTTGGCGAGGATGCCGATGGAATTGCCAAGGGTCACGGTAAACGAGGCGCGGTCGAGAATCACCTTGCGGCTTTTCCCGGTCCAGAAACTTTTGCTGACATTCTCGAATTCGATCATGTCTACCCTTGCGTGGCGCCTCCCAACCTGACCCGGTGGAAAAGCCGTGCGCGTTTGCCTCATCCGCCCGATCTGCTAACGGGCTACAGGATTATCATTAACGGCAGGTGCACGTCTGCCTTGCGGGCTAAAGTTAAGCCTCTGTGGTGACAGAAACAATAGCACGCATTCTGGCGGTATTATGTCCCCGGGCGCCAAATCGGGGGCAGGTTGGTAAATTTCAGGTTTGCCTGCTGCCAAAAAGCCGCCCCAGCCCCGAAGCCAGACCGCCAAACACCAGACTAAGCGCAAGCCCGGCCCGCGCCTGATCGGCCGGAAGCCCGCCGGGCAGGGCCGAATCCAGCGCCAGCAGGGGCACGGTCAATCCGATGCCGGACAGCACGGCAATCAACAAAAGGTCGGTCAGGCGCAACCGCTCTGGCAGGCTGCCACCGCGCACCCACAAGGCGACTGCCGCCCCGATCAGCAGGCCCAGCGGTTTGCCCAGCCATAGGGTCGCAAGGACGCGCAGAGTCATTGGCCCAAGGGCTGACAGATCGACCGCCCCGCGTGTCAGGCCAAACAGGAACAGGATCACCGGCAAGGGGGCGACCAGCAGATGGGCCAGACGGCTGAGCGGGTCGTGCAAAAACGCCTCTGCCTCGGCAAAAAGGCCAAAGCCGCGTTCGGCGTGGGGGATCAGCGGGATCAGGGGAATAAGACCCAATGCGCCGGGCAGGCCGGACAGCACAACCCCGGCCCAGCAGATCAGACCGGCGAGGATATAGGGCCAAAGCGTGGCAGCGCGGCGGTGCTGCAACTCTGTCGCGCCGGGGCGTGCATGGCGGGCGAAAAACACCCAGACCCACAGCAAGGCACTGCCGGACAGGGCCAACCACGACAGCGCCAGCCCCCGGGTCGGAAAATTCAACGCCAATGCCATAAGCCCCAGCAGGTCAAAGGCGATAGCGATCAGCATAAGCAGATGCAGCGCGGGATGGCCCTTGCCAAACACCCTGACGCCAAAGACGTAGCACAGCACGACATCCGAGCCGACCGGCAGCGGCCATCCGGCAAAGCGCGAGACATCGCCCGCAGGGTCGCTTTGGGCGGTTGCCAGCCAGACCAGCAAAGACCCCACAACGCCGCCGATCACCGCGCCCAGCGGCATCGCACGTTGGCTGGGCCCGGCCAAAGCGCCACGCTCCATCACCAACGCCTCCCACAGCTCTTTGGCGATGAAGGCGATGAACAGGGCCATAAGCGCCTCTGATGTGACCTGACGCAGGGTCAGGACCGGGGCGGCAAGGTGGGTCCATGCGGGCAGGTCAGGCGTCCACAGCCGGTATTCGATCACATCATAGTACAGGTCGGGGGCCAGATTGACCCACAGACTGGCCAGAACCATGCCTGCGATCAGGGCCACGGCGAAGGTGCTTAGATGGTTTGACACGCGGTACATGGGGCGAATCGTTGCTGGTTGGGGACGTTCCCCTCGCATAGGCTGCGGCAGGGACGCTGGCAACGCAGGCTTTGACGCAGGGGAAGGACAGGGCGCGGGGTGGTGCAGTTGGGGGACGGGAATGGGGTTTGATGGGGGTGTCGGGTGATGGGACGCGGTGCGGCGGTGGGGTTGGGGGAAACCCCGGCATCTGTGATTTATAGCTAAGAAAGGTAGCGCGGTGACCGACCTACAGGACGACATCAGGGCCTGCCGGATTTGCACACAGCGGTTTGCGGCGACGGTGACCGCACATCAGCCGCGTCCGGTGGTTTGGTTTGACTCTGCTGCGCGGATTTTGGTGGCAGGGCAGGCGCCGGGCGCGCGGGTTCATGCCTCTGGCTTGCCGTTTGACGATGCAAGTGGCGATCGGTTGCGCAGTTGGATCGGGCTGGACCGGGCCGGGTTTTATGACCTGAACCGGGTTGCTGTGGTGCCGATGGCGTTTTGCTTTCCGGGCTATGATGCCAAGGGGGCGGATTTGCCGCCCCCGCCCATCTGTGCGGCGACATGGCGGGCGCGGGTGCTGGCGCAATTGCCCAACCTGCGCCTGACCTTGTTGATTGGCAGTGCGGCGCAGGGGTGGCATCTGGGCAAATCCAGCGTCACGGTGCGTGTGACCGAATGGCGCGACCATGCAGCGCGCGGTGTTTTCCCCTTGCCGCATCCGTCGTGGCGCAATACCGGCTGGCTGAAACGCAACCCGTGGTTTGAGGCCGACCTTGTGCCAGACCTGCGGCGCGCGGTGAAAGAGGTGCTGAATGACCCTGCTGGATCAGGCCCATGCGGCGATGGAAGCGGGCGGTGAGCCTGAGGCGCTGGCCTTCTGGCGCGCCTTTGCCGATGCTGAATTGTTTCTGGTGCTGGAGCGTGAGGCTGTGGGCGACGTGCTGGAGCCTCGGGTCTTCGATCTGTCGATGGGCCGGATGCTTTTGGCGTTCGACAGCGAAGAACGCTTGGCGACGATTTCGGATGCGGCCGTGCCCTATGCTGCCCTGCCGGGGCGGGTGATTGCAGGCCAACTTGCCGGGCAGGAACTGGCGTTGGGCTTGAACCTTGGCACCGGGGCAGGATGTGAGACTGTGCTGGCTGCTGGATCGCTCGACTGGCTGGTGCAGATGCTGACGCAAGAAGAACCGCAGGAACGGCAGGCGCAGATTGCGCGGTTGGCCGCTCCGCTGTTGCCAGACGGTTTGCGGGCGGCGCTGGTCGGGCTGGTGCCGGGGCAGGGGTTGGGTGCCTTGGCGCAGGTCGAATATCAGGATGGCGGCTGGGGGCATGTGCTGGCGCTGGCGGGGCTGTCATCGGGGGACGAGGCGCGGATGGCGCGGGCGGTGACAGAGGCGCTGGCGTTTTCCGGACTGGATGCGGCGGCGCTTGATCTGGTGTTCACTGATGCCGGATCACCCCTGTTTGACCGCATCGCCCAAGCGGGGCAGGTTTTGCACCCTGTGATGCGGGCGGCGGTGGTTGACCCTGTAGCGGCACCCAAAGCGCCGGGCAGCGATCCGGACAAGCCGCCGCGTCTGCGATAGTTGGGGTATTATTATACCGCATCTTGCAAGACTATGATTTACAACGATTTATAGTTTACCAAAGCCCTTGACCCGGAGGGACCCTTCAGCGATAAGCCGCCATCCGAGATCACAAGGCGGCCTATCCGCCCTTCAACTTAGGTTCCGACATGAAAACCTTTACCGCAACGCCTGCGGATATCGTCAAGAAGTGGGTCCTGATCGACGCTGAAGGCGTTGTTCTGGGCCGTCTTGCGACGCTGGCCGCCTCGATCCTGCGCGGCAAGAACAAGCCGACCTTCACGCCCCAC
>JBBRKS010000198.1:0-6833 GCA_038231775.1 Rhodobacterales bacterium
AGATTGAGAACATGTTCGGCAAGTTGAAGGACTGGAGGCGCATCCACACCCGCTACGACCGATGCGCCCACACCTTCATGTCTGCCATCGTGATTGCCGCCATCGTCATCTTTTGGATATGATCAATGAGTCCAGAGCCTAAGAGTAGGTCACAACCCGAGCCCGTTGCAAAATGCGCCTTTTTCAATTCAGCGGCATCCAAACTTGCGATGTCGTCAATGTAGATTTTTGTAGTTCCGTTACGGCAAATATTTCTGGTGTACGTATGTGCGGCAAATTTATCAAACTCGACAGCAAAAACTACCTCTGCTCCTGCATTTTGTGCGCCGAGGGAAAATCCCCCTGCTCCCGCAAAAAGGTCAACAACTCTTACCTTTGTCTTATTCAAGGTTTGTCACTTTCTGCACCATCGTTGGCAACACTATGTGCTAAAAAATCAATCAATTACTAGACTTTTATGCGAGTTTTCCTTGCTATTGTGGCTCCTTTCGCATGGGGTCCAATTTGTCTTTTTTTTGGGCGGATTGTGTGCATGTGCTTGGGTTCGTCGTCGTGGGTTTGGGAACGGTGGGTGACGTTTCAGAGCATCAACTTGGATACGTATGGCCGTCGCTTGGGCCGAAATTCCGTTTGAACATCCTGCGCCTTACCGCCTTTGCTTCATCAACCTCGCCAGCAACCGCTGCAAGCCAAGCGACACAGCCACGGCGGGCAGCATCGCGGCGTGCAGGACACCTGCAAATGCGGTCAGGATCACGGCACAGATCGTAAATGCTGGAAGGGGCCCATCCGGCAAGTCGAACAGGCTGAATCGAAGCCAGCCCACCATGTAGACAACGGCAGAAGCCACGCAAATCGCGTACACAATCGCCAAAACGCGGTTTACGTTGGTTTCAACAGCCTCAATGGCCGCCAATCGCTGGCTGTTCCAACGCGGGGAGGGGTCTTGCACTCGCATCACTCCGAAAGCAGTTCAATCCATGTGTGGACATCGTCCATTTCTATCGGCTTCCTCTGCAGGAAGGACCGATACCAGCGGGCAGCAATAGCGCCCCGCTTTTCCGTTCTCAACTTGATGCCGCGCTTTTCCAGATAGGTGTCCAGCGAGACCTCAAAGTCTTCAAGAGCCTTCAGGTCGTGCTCGACCATCGCAGAGCGATTGCCCAACAGGATCCACATCAGGTCGACCTGGAACCTGTCATGCAGGGCCACTAGGGTTTCGACCGGCAGTCCCCGCTGACCTTTCTCGTAGCTGTGGTAAGCGCGATGGGAAACGCCAAGCGCCTCGGCCATCCCGACTTGGGACAGGCCAACGTCGTTGCGCGTGATCGAGAGCCTTGCACCGATTGTGGCGAACAGCTCCGATGTTTTCTGAGACATCCACTTTACCCGGTTGACGATGGCGTCATTTCGCGCAAGTATCGCACAAAACGACGTATTCAGCTCTATCTCGTATTCTGACCACGTCAGAATGTGCAGATCAAGCGATTCCATGCGTATTCCATCAGGAGGCCCGTGCATGCACCAAGAACGCCTATTTTCCCCCAAGGAACTCAGCCAGACCGTCGGCCTCAGCGTCACGCAAATCCGTGCGCTGATGAACGAAGGGCGGCTGGAATATATCGCCATTTCGGCCAAGACGCGGCTTCTGACCATGAGCGGATGGGAAAAGTTCCGCCAGACGGCCACGCGGTCAGGCGATCATCTGGCACAACATGTCGGCGGTCAGACGGGCAGCTATTCAGACATGCAAACGGTCAGGCTGCCAGACATGCAAACAGGTAACCAGTGAGGTCAGCCCGCCATGGCAACCACCAATCTCAACATCAGCGTGATTGAAAAGCGTATGTTCAAAGAGGCGGAGGCGGCAAGTTATGCCGGCCTGCCGATCAAATACTTCAAGATAGCCTGCCCGGTGCAGCCGATCCAGCTGCGCCAGGGGGCCATGCTGTGGGACAAGCGCGACCTTGATCTGTGGATCGACGATGTGAAAACTGGAACCCTGGCAACCACGCACGACGCCATTCTGGGCCGCCTCTGATGACCCTCGTTCGGATCAAGGGGTTCAAGATTTTCAAGGATCGCCATGGGCGGATGCGGTGTTATCACCGCGAAACTGGTCAGAAGATCGACCTGACCGCGGCCCCCATCGGCTCGGCCGCTTTTCTTGCCGAATGCGAGAAAATCCGCACCATTGCCAATGCGAACAAGGCCAAAGCACCTAAGGTCGGCACGCTTGGCGGTCTGATCCAGTCCTACTATGAAACCGAGCATTTCAAGAACCTGTCCCCGACCACCCGCCGGGATTACCGGCAGTGCGCCGATTTTCTGGAGCCGATCCGCGATACCCCAATCCTTGTCATCGACACGCCCCTTGCTGCGGGCATCCATGACAAGGCCGCCAAGAAGATCGGCTGGCGCCGCGCCAACATGCTGCGCACGCTGTTGAGCGAGGTTTTCCGCTTTGCCATCCCCAAGGGTCTGATCTCGGTCAACTTCGCCACCGGCGTCATCCCAAAGCCCCGTCCGTCCAGCCTCGCCTATGCCAACCGCCCCTGGGAGCGGGAGGAATGCGATCTGGTCCTTCAGCACGCGCCGCCGCATGTCCGTGTCGTTCTGGCGGTGCTGATGAATACGGGCCTTGATCCGTCCGACGCGCTGAACCTGCGGCGTGATCAGATGGACGGCGAGACGATCTGGGGTGTGCGCGGCAAAACCGGCGTGGAGGTGGCCATTCCAATCGGCCCCACCTTGCGCGCCGCGCTGGACCTGGCCCCCAGCCACGAGGCGGCCACGCTATCGGCCAACTCTCGGGGCGAGCAATGGACCTACAACGGCTTCTCCACAGTCTGGCACCGCTTCAAGACGGGGCTGGAGAAGGATGGCGTCCTGACCTCTGGCCTCACCCTTAAGGGGCTGCGCCACACCGTCGCCACTACGCTGCGCGAGGCGGGGTTGGACGAACGGCGCATCGCTGACCTTCTGGGGCAGAAAACCCTGTCGATGGCGCGGCACTATTCCCGCTCGGCCAACCTTGCCGCCAAGAACCGCGAAACCATGGCGACCCTCGAAACCGAGAACGCCCGCCGGGCGCAAATTGTCAAACCTTCCGCCAAAAGCGTCAAACCCAAGCCGAAAGGGGCATACGAGTGAAAAAAACTTCCAGCGATTTCAATGAGTTAAGTGGTGCCCAGAGCCGGAATCGAACCAGCGACACGCGGATTTTCAATCCGCTGCTCTACCGACTGAGCTATCTGGGCCCTGATCCGGACGCCGGTTGGCATCCTTGCGGGTGGCGGCGTGATACGTCAGGGGATCGGGGCTGTCCAGAGGGGTTTGCAAGAAAAATGATCCGGGCCCGGCTACTGCGGGCGGGTTGGGCTGTGTGTTTCATCGTCCGACGACATGTTTTCATCGACCTCTGGCCCGGGCACCACGTAAGAACCGGTCAGCCAGCGGCCGAGGTCCACGTCAGAACAACGGCGAGAGCAGAACGGGCGGTAGCGGTCGGCAGTTTCCTTGCCGCAGATCGGGCAGGTCACGGCAAAAGCCCCGACAAGGGCAGGCGGTCGCGCTTGCGGGTCATCTCGTACAGGCCCAGCACGGTCCAGCCAGCCAGATTGGTTTCACCCCCCTCGGCCTTGAAGGCGGCCTTGATCACCTGATCCAGAATGGCGCGGTCTTTTTTCGGCATAGGTGCAAAGTCGACGACAACCTGACCGCCAAGGCCGCGCAACCGCAACTGGCGCGGCAGATCGCGGGCGGCGGCGATGTTGGTTTTCAGGCTGGCTGCGGGCGAGGTATCTGGCCCGGTGTTCACATCGACCGCCACAAGGGCGCGGGTCGGTTCCACCATCATGTGGCCACCATTGTCCAGATCAACCCGGGGGACGCGCAGGGCGTCAATCATCTCCAGCACGCCAAGGTCGGCAAAGCCGCCTTCAACGACCTCATCGGGTTCAGGGTCGCTCCAGTCGCGCCAGGCGGTGTCTTGCGCGCTGGCACCCTCCAGCAGCAATTCGGGGCCGCCCTCAAGGTCCGCCAGCATGGCGGCGGACAGATCGCGCAGTTGGGCGATTTCTGCGGCGATCTCATCATGTTGCGCAGCCTCGGCAGCAGAGCGGATGATGAGCCCCCAATGCGGATCGGCCCCGGTCATAGCGGCATCGGCCACGGCCTGCAGGTCATCGCGCAGCGCCTCGTCCCGTATCCTGCGAGATATGTTCAGGCCCGGCGCCCCCGGCGTCAGAATGGCCAGCTTGCCCTTGAACAACAGGCGGGTGGTGACGGGCAGGGCCTTGCCGGGTTCGGACGGCCCGGTGACCTGCACCAACAGGCGCTGGCCCGGAGCGATGCCGTCGGTCTGGCGCAGGAAACCCGTCTCGCCACCGGGAAGCTTGACGAACATGCCCCCCATGCCCTTCATCGGGCGGTCACCGACAGCGCGGTAAATGGCCCCGGTCAGGGGCGTGTCATCCTCTGGGTCGACCAGCAATTCTTCCAGCACGCCGTCCACGATCATGGCGGCGGCCTTGCGGCCAGAAATCTCATCCAGAACGATGATGCGACCCTTCATGCAACCCTCCACAGCGGATAGCCAGCGGCCTGCAACAGGCCTGCGGTTTCGGCAAGGGGCAGGCCTACGATGCCGGTGAAACTGCCCGAAATCCATGGGATGAACGCGCCCGCCGCACCTTGAATGGCATAAGCGCCCGCCTTGCCCTGCCATTCGCCCCCCGCGAGATAGGCGGCAAGCTCAATAGCTGACAAGCGTTTCATCTTGACGGCAGAGACACTTTGGCGTTCCCACAACTTGCTGCCCAGCCGCAAGGCCACAGCGGTGATGACCTGATGCCGCCGTCCGCCCAATGCCGTCAGAAACTCTGCCGCCTGGCCTGCATCGTCGGGCTTGCCCAGAATGCGCCGACCAATTGCAACCGTGGTATCGGCGCACAAGACCAGATCGTCCGCCTCGGCTGCAACCTCCAACGCCTTTTGCCGCGCGATGCGCGTGCAATAGGGCAGGGGCAATTCACCCTTCAGCGGAGTCTCGTCGATATCCGGCGGGGTAATCGTATCCGGTACTATGCCCAGCTGCGCCAGCAGTTCCTTGCGGCGCGGGCTGGCCGACCCCAGAATCAGCCGCAACACGGGCCTGCAGGCGGGACGCCGGTCAGCACGTTTTCACTTGAACCGATAGTTGATACGGCCTTTCGACAGGTCGTAGGGGGTCATTTCCACCTGCACCTTGTCGCCCGCCAGAACACGGATGCGGTTCTTGCGCATCTTGCCTGCCATCACCGCAATCAATTCATGGCCATTGTCGAGTTCAACCTTGAATGTCGCGTTCGGCAAGAGTTCTTTCACGACACCGGGGAATTCGAGAAGCTCTTCCTTGGCCATGGTCTCTCCAAATAGGGTTGGCCCACGTCCGAAGGGGGCGCAGGCGTGGCGGCGATATGCGCCTGAATTTGGCGCGGTTCAAGCGGAAAGTAGGGGCGTTGGTCGGGGGCAGGGCGCGGTTTGCCATGAAAAACCTTGATCCAGAAGCCACGCGTTGCTAAGGGGCGTTTCGCTTTTCCGTCGAGTGCCGCAGGGCGCGCTGCATCCAACTGGGGCAAGCCATGACCAAAGTCGTCAAACTCGGGATTGGCAGCATCTTTCTGGGCCTTCTGGTGCTGGGTCTGAAACTGGTGGCGTGGTGGATGACCGGGTCGGTGGCCCTGCTGTCGGATGCGCTGGAAAATACGGTCAACGTGGTGACGGCGGTGGCCGCCCTTTTGGCGATCCGTGTGGCGGCGGTTCCTGCCGACGCCAACCATCCTTACGGCCACCACAAGGCGGAGCTGTTTTCGGCGATCCTTGAAGGTGTGATGATCATCGTGGCGGCGCTGGCCATCCTGCATCAGGCATGGGGCGGCTTTAACAATCCCCAGACACTGCACGCGCCTCTGCAGGGCCTGTTGGTCAACGCGCTGGCCTCTGTTCTGAATGCGGTGTGGTCGTGGGTGCTGATCCACCATGGCCGCCGCGCCCGCTCACCTGCTTTGGTGGCTGACGGAAAGCATTTGTTCCTTGATGTGGTGTCCTCGGTCGTCGTGACCCTTGGCGTGCTTTTGGCGATAGAGACCGGCTGGTCCTGGCTTGACCCGGCGCTGGCCGCCGTTGTCGCGGTCAACATCCTGTATTCCGGGTGGCGCGTCATGCAGGAAAGCCTGTCGGGCCTGTTGGACGAGTCCTTGTCGGATGATGTCCTGACCGAAGTGCGCCGCGTCATCGCCACCGAAGGTGTCGGCGCTGTCGAGGCACATGATCTGCGCACCCGAACTGCCGGGGCTGCCACCTTCATCGAGTTTCACCTTGTGGTCCCCGGCACCCTGACCGTGGCCGAGGCACATGACCTGTGCGATCAGGTCGAAGCTGGCCTTAAAAAGGTGGTCGAAGGCTGTGTGGTCACCATCCATGTCGAACCCGAGTTCAAGGCCAAACACAGCGGTATCCTGGTCCTTTGACCGACCCTTCCCCCTTTCATTCTGGTCCAAATATTCCAAAGGGGTGCGGGGGCGTGAAACTCCCGCTTTTGACGTTGGGCGCTGGGGTGTGAAACCCCAACTTTCTGTCGTTCAACACTTCTTACGGTTCATATCCGGAACAAAGGCTGCAGCAGCCGCGGCATCAGTCCGACGAACCGCAAGGGCGCGTCGGTGGCGGCCAGACAGATGCAATCCTCACCGGCCTCGGCAACCGGAGTATGCTCCAGATCCTCACCGGCAATCTCGACGTCGCCCGGACCAAACCTGTCGGTCGCATCGCGGAACGCCCCGCGCAGCACC
>JBBRKS010000199.1:0-6787 GCA_038231775.1 Rhodobacterales bacterium
CAACAAGACACCCGCAGAAGCGCGCCGAGCGCTTGAGCTATGGGATGGCAACGCGCCCGACGCGCTTGCCACACCCGAAACCGACGACTATCAACCCCAAGGACTCTCGTTATGACTGAGGGACGACCGGGGGGCAGGTCAGTGTCATCGTTATGAATTTCTACTCCCGGATAGCCCCACTCTGGAATTTTCCATACACAGTTAGAGCCCAAGCGCCACTTTGCGCCCTTCGTGGAAGGCATAGGCTGCCAGACGAGGGGCCGTGCAATCGCCGATGCGGTGAACCTCTTTGCCCGCGAAGACTTCCGGGAAAGGGTCGAAGGCACGGTTGGTGGTGGACATAACCAAGGCCGAAGCTGCAATGCTAACTTCTTTCCCGGTCAACAGACTGCGGATCGTAACCCCGTTGCCGTGCCAGCGGCTGAGGATATGCTCGGTCATAAACACAACGCCCAACTGCGCCATCCTTCGTCGGGCGGCCATATCGGCGGCGGAACGGGCAATCTCTTTGCCAACGAAGGCCTCCGGCGTCACCAGAACCACTTCTTTGCCCTGTTCCGCCATTGCCCAGGCCGTGCCAACTCCGCGCCAGTTGGAGCCTTCGTCATACAAAACCACGGCGTCCCCCAGTTGCGCTTCACGCCGGAGAACTGCCTCTGGCGACCAGACACCACCAAGGTCGATGCCGGGAAGTTGCGTTTCACCCGGCAGCCAACGCTGAAAGCCGTTTTCGTCGGGCAATGAACCGCTGGCAAGGATGACGACGTCCGCCGGATTGTTCGCGACCTCGTCAGCATCGAGGTAGGTGTTCAAACGAAGTTTCACGCCAAGCTTAGTGAACTGCCGTTCGTACCAATCCAAGAGGTCGAGGATCTGCGCCCGCCTCGGTTGCATACCCGCCAGCCGGAACTGCCCGCCAACCACTGGCAAAGCCTCAACAATTTCAACGTCATGACCGCTTTCAGCCGCTGCACGTGCGGCCTCCAGTCCGGCGGGCCCGGCGCCCACCACCAAAATCGAGCGTTTATCCGATGTCTTGGCAAACCTGTCGCCGCCCCACTCAAACTCTCGTCCGGCCGACGGGTTGATCAGGCAAGAAATCCAGTAGTCCCTGCTGCGCCGCCCCCAGCACATCTGATTGCAGGAAATGCAGCCACGAATATCCTCCACCCGACCTTCAGCCGTTTTGCGCGCCAAATGTGGATCGGCAATTTGACCGCGCACGATGGAGACGAGGTCAGCCTCACCACTGGCAAGGATGGTTTCGGCATTCTCCGGTGTTCTGATTCCAGCTTCGGAGGTTATGACGGCATGCTTAACAATTCGTTTCAGCTGTGCGGTCAGAGGCGTCGACAGTTTCTCACCAAGTGTAAAAGCCGGGATGATGCCCTCAAAATCCAGGTAGCTGCCATAGCCGCAGGTCACATAGTCCACATGCCCCGTTGCATCGTGCAAGGCTATGATTTCACACATCTCATCGTCCGAAAGCATGACCGGATAGGCCGGGGAATAGCTGATTGCGAGGCCAATGATGAACTCCTCCCCGCACGTTCTGCGGATACGTTCAATCAAGGTGCGGGAAAATCTGGTGCGGTTTTCAAGGGTGCCACCCCATTTGTCCGTTCGCCTATTGGACCAGGGAGTCCAAAATTGATCCAGAAGCGAATGATAGGCGGCCCAAACCTCAACTCCTTGAAAGCCCGCGTGTTTTGAACGCAACGCAGCGGCGGCGTGTGCGTCAAGCAACTCCTCAATTTCCGCTTCGGTCATGGCGTGCGAGCCGTCGGAATCGTGGTAACTGGGCAGGCCGGAAGGGCTCCAATGCGGGGCAAAGCTCAGGTCGCTGTCACCATGCGCGCCGATGTGATAAAGTTGCTGCAGAATGACCGCGCCGGCGGCCTTCACGTCGTCAGTGATCTTGCGAAAATGGGGGATCACTTCGTCCGAAGAATGCAAATAATTTCCACGTGTTAGCACGCCGGTCCGGTGAACGGGCACGGGTTCGGAGACAATCATTCCGGCACCGCCCAAAGCGCGCTCCAACAAGTAGCCATGAGCCCGCGCGCCAGGAAGGCCATTGTCGGACATGTTGGCGGTGTGGGCACCGAAAACGATGCGATTTCGCAGCGTCAGGCCACGCAGTTGCAGAGGCGAAAGCAGGTGGCGGTACTGGGTCATGGCGTCGTGTTCCCTTTGTTTTCACGCGACTTTCTGCAAAGCGGCGAAATCCCGTGAAAACCAACGCGAGGTTACTTTGTTTCCTGCCGGGTTACGTCCCATCCCGAAATGGCCTTGGATTCGAGGAACTCTTCCAAGCCCCAGACGCCACCCTCACGCGCTCGGCCCGATGCCTTCACACCGCCGAAAAACGCCCCCGCTCCACGTGAACGTCCATTGGTCTGGACCATCCCGGACTTCACGGCAAGCGCCATACGGTTGCGTTTGTCACCGTCCTGCGTTTGCACATAATTTGTCAACCCGTAGGGCGTATCGTTGACCAAACGAACCGCATCACTTTCGGTATCAAAAGGGATCATACACAAAACCGGCCCAAAGATTTCCTCGCGTTCAATGGCCATACCGGGTTTCACATCGGCAAACACGGTTGGTTTGACGTAAAAGCCACGGTTCTTATCCTCGGGCAGTCCTGGGCCACCGGCCACAAGCCGGGCGCCTTCGTCGATGCCCTTCTGAATGTAACTTTGGATTTGGGTCCACTGGCGTTTGTTGACAACCGGGCCAATGTGATCGCCGGGCAAGTGCGCGCTGTCGACTTTGATCGAATTGGCCACCTCCGCCGCGATGATGACCGCGCGGTCATAGGCGGTACGTTCAACGAACATGCGCGACGGCGCGTTGCAGGACTGGCCGGAGTTGTCCATCATGTGACGGACGCCACGCTCAACGGCCATGTCGTCAGCATCGGCAAAGATCACATTGGCACCTTTGCCGCCAAGTTCCAGCGTGACGCGTTTCAACGTGTCGGCGGCGGCTTTTGTGATGGCTTTGCCCGCTCCGGTGGATCCGGTGAACGAGATCATTTCGACATCGGGGTGGGTCGAAAGTTGCGTTCCAACCCCTATGCCGTCGCCGTTGACCAGATTGAATACCCCGGGCGGCAGACCGGCATCGTGGCAGAACTCCGCAAAGATCATCGCGTTGAGGGGGGATTCTTCAGAAGGTTTCAGCACGCAGCAACAGCCCGACAAAATGGCAGGAATGGCTTTCAACGCGATCTGGTTCATCGGCCAATTCCATGGGGTGATCAAGCCAACCACGCCAATCGGTTCCAGGGCGATCATGGTATCCGGGGCGTGCGGACCAAGTGGGCGAAGCCATTCCAGCGTATCAAAGGCGGTCAGAAAATTCGTAAGGTGCCAAGGCAGGCAGGGCGATTGCGATGCGCGGGCGTGGTCGATGGGCGAGCCCATCTCCATAGAGATGGCGGCACTTAAGTCCTCGATCCGGCGTTCATATTGGTCAAGAATTCGAACGACGGCGGCGCGACGTGTGGCGGGTGAAGTGGCGGCCCAGCCGGGGAAGGCGGCTTTGGCTGCGGCCACTGCGGCGTCTGTATCGCTTTGTGACCCCAGCGAGATCACGGCGCAGGGCTCCTCGGTTGATGGGTCAATCACGTTGCAATCGCGCGAAGTGGCCGGGGCCACCCAAGCGCCGTTGATGTAAAAGTCGCGGCGGATAATCATGGCAGCCTCCTCTTTTGTCAGTATCGTGTCACCGGATGCGCGGAGCGGCAAGGCTCAGCGGCGACTCTTTGATCAAATTCCGGCGTTGTTGCTATGGCGAAAAGATGATCCGGAACCGACTATCTTGGCGGAATGCTATTCTTTGTTGCCCCGATACAGACCATTGGGGGTGAAATTTCGTTCCGATCCATCTATGTCAAGCGCATCATAAGCCTACATGAGGATGACCATGGGCCTTCGCATCAACGACATCGCACCCGATTTCACCGCCAACTCAACTGCCGGGGAAATCAAATTCCATGATTGGCTGGGCAGCAGCTATGGCATAATTTTCAGTCACCCGCGCGACTTCACGCCGGTTTGCACGACCGAATTTGGTGCGGTCGCCCAGCTGGTGCCGGAGTTTGCAAAACGCAATACCAAGGTCATCGGCGTTTCGGTCGATTCGGTTCAAGACCATGAAAAATGGAAGCGGGATATCGAGGCATTTGGCGGCGCACCAGCCGATTTCCCCATTATCGACGACACCAGCCTGACCGTGGCCAAAGCCTATGACATGCTGCCAGCGGACTTTTACCTGCCGACCGAGGGGCGAACCCCGGCGAACTCTGCGACCGTGCGGACCGTGTATATCATCGGGCCGGATAAAAAGGTGAAGCTGACGATGACCTACCCAATGTCGGTGGGCCGGAATTTCGCCGAGATCATGCGGGCGTTGGATGCGGTGCAGATGACAGACGGCAAACCTTTGGCGACGCCGGCCAACTGGCAGGTTGGTCAGGACGTGATCGTGGCCTTGGCGCTGAACAACGAACAGGCGACGGAGCGGTTTGGCGCGCTTGACATCAAGCTGCCCTACCTGCGCTTTGCCAAAGCGCCGAGGTAGCAGCTATTTCCCCTGTGGCCGCCGCGCCTTTTTCTGATCGGCGCGGCGAACGAAACGGTAAGTTCCATAACCGATCGCCATCGAACCCACCGCAAAAGCTGCATAGGCAACGACCATGGGAACTCCTGCGGTTACGGCGGAATATTCCGACATACCGCCGATGCCGGCCAGCAAGTTCATCGGCATGAACACAACGCTGAGGATCGTCAACTGCGTAACCCTGCGGTTCTGGTTGATGTTGATGAAACCGATGGTCGCGTCCATCAGGAAGTTGATCTTGTCGAACAAGAACGCTGTGTGGCTGTTCAGCGACTCGATATTGCGAAGCACCTGTTTTGCGTCCTGCGTGTTAGCATCGGCCAGCACACGCGACTGCATCAGAAAGACGATGGCGCGCTGTGTGTCCATTATGTTGGCGCGAATACGCCCGTTGAGATCCTCTTCCTCGGCGATGTCGGCAAGGACCGAGGCGGCTTCTTCGTCCGTCATCGTCTCGGACAGGACGTGTTTGCCGACGCGCGAAAGCGTCTTGTAGATGTCCTCCAGGCTGTCAGCAGAATATTCTACGTCAGAGCCGTACAAGTTCAGCAAAAGATCGAAGCAATCAGTGGCATAACCCGCAACGGTTTCGGCGCGGCGCCGTTGCAGACGAAAAACCGGCAAATCCTCGTTGCGCAGGGAAAACAGGATGTCCTTGTGCAGTATGAAGGCCACCGGGATCGAGCGGCTTTTGCCGCCACGGTCCAATAGAAAGTTGGAATGCAGATTAAGCGCCCCGCTTTCTTCGATATGGAAGCGATTGGAGACCTCCAGATCGGTTTCGTCGCCGGGATCGGGCAGGTCCAGTTTGTAAAACTCACCAATATAGGCACGTTGGGTCGGTGAGGCGTTGAGGAGGTCGATCCAAAGCGGCTTCTTACCCTCAAGATCCTTGCGGCCCTTGATTGGGTTTTGGCGGATCCGGCCTCCGGCAAGCTCATAAACCGTCACCCGGTTTTCGGACAAGCGCGGACCGGTTACCTCCTCCAATCGCTCTCTCAGGTCATCCGACACCTCCCAGAGCACGTCGGTCGAACGGCCGGATGGGACCCGTGGCCAAAGCATTGAGGCCTCGTCTTGGGGCAATGCTTCAAGGATTTCAACGATATCAGCGACGGCAAGTTTGGACAGGAAATTCTCCAACTCCGCAACATGCTGTTTTTCGGTGACGGAATCAACCAAGGCCGGGTGGGGTCCGGCCTGCGCTTTCACAACGCCTTCGACCAGTTTTTGCTTACGGAGGAGTTCGCGTACGGCGTCAAGATACATGGCTCCCCCCTTGTCATTTCAGGCAAGGTTCAACAGGTGCTTGGCCGTGCTGTCAAGCCCAAGCGAACCGGCTTTCAGCAGCTTCCCTTACGAACTTGCCATTCGGTGGGAACAAAGGGCAATGCCAGGGTCAGAGGTATTAATTTCCGCCGCGCGACCTGAAATGAGCGCCGCTAAAACCCCGGTAGAGCCCGTCGACATGGTCCGACCTATGGTGCCGCTAACGGCGTTGAGCCGCAGAATTGAGAGCGAAGTGGCGCACAGAACCAGGGTGCCAACAGGTGTCTTCGGACCCAGACAATTCCAGTAAGTAGCTTTGGAAAGGTCGGGGGCACCACCAAACAAATCTACCACCGAAAGGGTCAATGTTTCCCGCCGACGAGCCCGCAAGATGTTGGCAAAGAACGAAGTTGCGGCCGTCCCCCTCACGCAGTTTCGGTCGCCCAAACGGGCTATTGCGATCTTGTAGGTTTCGTCCACGACGGTGGAAACCGGCGCCCGGTCCGCATCCACAATCGGAACACTGATCGAACTGCCCGTCACCGGGCAGACTGGGAGCTTCATGCCCGACGGTTTGACAACGGCTGGGCAATAGAAGCCAAGTGCGACAACAAGCTCATCTGCGGCGATGCGCCGATGCTATCCGGTCGTCCTCACGGCCGAGGTCAAAAACCGCGACGCCATAGCGGAAGCTGACGCCCGCCTTGGCTGCTATGCTGTCCAAAGTGTTGGTGAATTAGTAGAAATCCCTACGCTCAGGACTCATAGCCAGAACATGACGATTGCGGCGAGGGCGCAGGCAGACAGGAAGATGTCAGCGCGCCTGTCAAAGCGCATGGCCACCCTGCGCCAATCCTTCAGACGCCCGAACATGTTCTCGATCTTGTGA
>JBBRKS010000200.1:0-6749 GCA_038231775.1 Rhodobacterales bacterium
GCCATCACGCGCCCTGCCCCGGCGTAGTGGCTGTAAAGCGCCACTTTGCAGGTCGGGCAGCGGGCGATGATCTGGCCTTGTCCGGAGTTTGAGGGGATCGTGGTTTCCTCGACCGCGCCGGTCACCTCAAGGCATTCGGTTTCGATCATCGCGTTCAGGGCGAAAGCCGAGCCCGTCTCACGCTGGCACCACGTGCAGTGGCAGCAATGGACGAAAAGCGGGGTTTGGGTCAGGCGGTACGTGACGGCGTGACAGGTGCAGTGTCCGTTCATGTCAGGTTCCGATCAGGGATTTTACGCACGCCACGAAATCGTCGCCACGCTTTTCGAAGTCGGGGTATTGGTCAAAACTGGCGGCGGCGGGGGCGAGAAGGACAACCTCACCGGGTTGGGCATCGGCTGCCGCGGCGCTGACGGCGGCCTGCATGGTTTGGCAAATCTGATGCGGGGTGTCGCCCAGTTGCAGGGCAAAGTCGCGGGCAGAGTGGCCGATCAGGTAGGCCTTCTGCACCGATCCGATAAAGAGCAGCAAACCTTGAATGCCGCCGTCTTTGCCCAAACCGCCCGCGATCCAGCGAATTTTAGGGAAGGCTTGCAGGGCTTTGGCCGCGCTATCGACATTGGTGGCCTTGGAATCGTTGATGAAACGCACGCCGTTGCGTTCACCGACCAGTTGGCTGCGGTGCGGCAGGCCAGCGAAGGAATGCAGTGCCGCCTCAATCAGTTTGGGCGCAAGGCCAAGGGTGCGGCAGGCGGCATAGGCGCAAGCGGCGTTCTGGTGGTTGTGCGCGCCGGGCAGGCCTTTGACCTCGCGCAGGTCAATCGAGGCGGTCTGTTTGCCGCGCCGCCATTCGGTCAGGAACCCTTTGCGGGCAAACACGGTCCAGCCAAACCCGTCCAGCTTTTGGCCGGACGAGATGCGGATGACACGGTCGTCGGTCGGGCCTTCGGACATCTGGTTGGCCAGATAGCGCCCCTCAGGCTCATCCACGCCGATGATGGCGCGGTCAGGCCCACCCTCGGCAAACAGGCGGCGTTTGGCGGCGAAATAGCCACCCATGCCGTTGTGGCGGTCAAGGTGATCGGGCGACAGGTTGGTGAAGATGGCAACATCCGGGGTCAGACAGCGGGCAAGGTCGGTCTGGTAAGACGACAGTTCAAGCACGACAACCTGGCCATCCTCTGCCGGGTCAAGGTCCATCACACCGCGCCCGATGTTGCCGCCCATCTGGGTCGGACGGCCGGATTCCTGCAAGATATGGTGGATCAGGGCGGTGGTGGTGGATTTGCCGTTTGATCCGGTGACGGCGATGACCCGGGGCGCCACCTCAAAACTGTCCCATTGTTCGGTGGCATAGCTGCGGAAAAACAGGCCGATGTCGTTGTCAACCGGGATACCCAGCTCCATCGCGCGGGCGATGATCTTGTGGGGATGCGGGTACAGGTGCGCGATGCCGGGTGAGGTGATCAGGGCGGCCACACCGTCAAGTGCGTTGGCGCGCGACAGGTCGGTGCAGGTGTGGCCCTGCGCCTCGGCCTTCGCACGGGCCTCGGGGGCGTCGTCCCACAGCAGAACTTCGGCACCGCCTTCGGTCAGGGCGGCGGCGGCGGCCAGGCCTGAACGACCCAATCCCAGCACGGCAACCTTGTGCCCCTTGTAGCCAATGACCGGAATCATGCGCGCCCCCTTTGTTGCAGCGGCGACCATGCCCGAAGGCGGCAGGGAACCGCAAGCGCTTGACGTCAGGTGCGCTGGCTGACGCAGGAATTCAACTATGCCGGGCGCCGTCTGTATGACAGCTATCGGCCGAAGTCGGACTTTGTCCTGACTCGGTGCAGGTCGAGGGCTGACAGGGTCGCCCTGCGGGGAGTATTTGGATGAAGAGCAAATCGAAGGGAGTGGTCTTGCATTTGCTCTTTGTCAAATACTCCACAGGAGGTCTGGAGGGTGTGAAACCCTCCAGCGGTGTCAGCAGCGGTCCGGGTTACCATTCGGCGGGTTGGCGCTTGTGGAAAAAGCCTCCGGTCGGGCCGTCTTCGGGCAAAAGCGCCAGCCAGACCGGGGTATCGGCCCCCTCTTCAACCGTCAGCGGGGCCGTGGCACCGCCCATGCGGGTGGCGACCCAGCCGGGATCGCAGGCATTGATTTTAACGCCGTTCGGCAGGTCGCGGACCAAGGCACGGGTCAGCGCGTTCAGCGACGCTTTGGCGACGGAATATGCGCCGGGTCCGTTCAGGCCGCGTGCGTGAGAGCCTAAGCCCGACGACATATTGACGATGCGGCCCCAGCCGGTTTTGCGCCAATGCGCGGTGTTCAGGCGGATCAGGTCAAGCGGGGCTGCGACCATCACCTCCATCGCCTCGTCAAAATCCGAGCCCTTTTCGAGGAGGGAGACGTCTTTCAGGACGCCCGCATTGTTGATCAGGATGTCCCAGCCGCTCGAACGGGCACAGGCGTCGAAATAACTGTCGGGGTCTTGCAGGTCAATTTTGGTGTGCCGACACGACAAGCTATCGGCGGCGGTGCGGGCGTCGGTTTCGGTGCGGGCGGTCAGGGTGACGATCACGCCTTTGGCGATCAGCGCTTTGGCGATGGCGTAACCGATGCCGCGATTGCCGCCGGTCACCAGTGCGGTCGGGTGCAGCGGACGCGGCATCAGGCGTCTTTCAGATGGGCGGCGATGATCTGATCAAAGCTCGTTTCGGCTTTGAACCCCAAGGCATCAGCACGGGTGGTTTGAAAATCTGACGGCCAGGTTGAGACGATCTTTTCAATGGTTGCATCGGGGCGCAGTGTGATCAGGTCGACGGCTTTTTGGCCCGCGACCTTGCGCAGCGCCTCAATCTGTTCGGCGACGGTGGCGGACAGGCCGGGCATCGACAAGGCGCGGCGGTCGCCAAGGCGGGTCAGGTCAAGGGTCAGGGCATGGCGGAAAAAGCCGACCGCGGCACCGGGGCTTGCGAACCAATGGCGCGTCGTGTCGGCGACCGGCAGGATTGCGGGCTTGCCGACCAAAGGATCTCGGATGATGTTTGAGAAAAAGCTTGAGGCCGCCTTGTTGGGCAGGCCGGGGCGCACGCAGATCGTTGGCAGGCGGATCGAGACGCCGTCAATGAAGCCGCGGCGGGAGTAATCCGAGATCAAAAGCTCGGCTATGGCCTTTTGGGTGCCGTAGGACGAGCGGGGTGTCAGAAAGAAATCGTCGGGAATTTGGGCCGGGAACGGCGCGCCGAAAACAGCGATGGACGAGGCGAAGATCAGTTTGGGGCAGTAGCCTTGAGTGGCGCGGATCGCCTCCAGCAGGGCGCGGGGGGCGTCGAGGTTGGTGGCATAACCTTTGTTAAAATCAGCCTCTGCCTCACCAGAGACGATGGCGGCGAGGTGGATGATGGCATCGGGGCGGCCTGCGATCAGGGTTTGTGCTGCACCTGCTGTCAGGTCAAGCGTCAGGGCGGTGGCGTTGGGCAGGTCGGGGGGGGCTACGACATCGGCCAGCGTCAGGCGGTGGCCGTCGTTGGCCAGCGATTGGGCGAGTTTGCGGCCGATCATGCCAGCCGCACCGAGGATGAGAATATGCATGGTGGCCCCCTGTTTTGGGGAAGGATGACTTATGGGGCGGTTGGCGGCAAGGGGGAGGCGCAGCGGTGTGTGGGCTTTGGGTTCATGTGGATATTCGAACCTGAATAAAGGGGAAAGGTAGCGGAAGTGCTGGTTTGGGCGGGGTTCATAGGGTTTTAAGGACTAGAATGTCAGGAAAACGATAGCGTCAGACGCGGTGCCAGACGGTTTCCACATCCGGGCCGAGGCTGCGCAGGGCACTGCGGTGCCAGCGGGGGGCGTCTGACAGGTGGCTGAGGTGGAGGGGGCCGAGGACCGGCCTGCCTTCCGCGCCGATCAGGGCACCTGCGCTGTGCAGAACCAGGCAGTCGATCAGGTCATCGGCGATAAGGTGGGCGGCAAGGGTGGCACCGCCTTCACACAGGATGCGGGTCAGGCCCTGCGCGGCGAGCGCTTGCAGGGCGGCGCGAGGGGCGATGTGGGCAGTGGGGCTTGAGGAGTCAAAACTTTGAGGGGGGGCGGCTGGAGTGCCGGGGCTTGTAGACGTGGGCAGTTCAATCAGGTGCGCACCCGTCGCTGTCCATGCGCTGCGGGCTTCCTGTGGCGCTGCGGGGCCGTGCAGCAGCCAGACCGGCGAAAGGCGGGCGGTGCGGCCAAGTTTGCTGTCGGGGCTGTGCGACAGGGCGCTGTCCAGCACGACACGCAGGGGTTGGTGTTGCGCACCAAGGTCGCGGACCGTTAGATCGGGGTCATCGGCGCGCGCTGTGCCAGAGCCGATCAGCACGCCGTCATGGGTCAGGCGTAGGGCGTGCACGGCGCGGCGGGCCTGTGGTCCGGTGATCCAGCGGCTTTCGCCCGAGGCTGTCGCGGTGCGGCCATCAAGCGTGGCGGCCATTTTGAGCGTGACGAAGGGCAGGTTCTGGGTCACGCGCTTTAGAAAACCGGCATGGGCGGTGCGGGCCGCGTCTTGCAGGACGCATTCGGTCACCGCAATGCCTGCGGCGCGCAGCATCGCGTGGCCGCGACCGGCGACGCGGGGATCAGGGTCGGTCAGGGCGGTGACGACGCGGGCGATGCCTGCGGCAATCAGCGCCTCGGCACAGGGCGGGGTCTTGCCGTGATGGGCGCAAGGCTCCAACGTCACATAGGCGGTGCCCCCCCGGGCAAGCGCCCCGGCCTGCGCCAAGGCCATCGTTTCGGCGTGGGGGCGGCCGCCTTGCTGGGTCCAGCCACGGCCCATAACAGGCCCATTGACGATCACACAGCCGACGGCGGGATTCGGCCAGGTGGACCCCATGCCCCGCGCACCAAGGCGCAGGGCATGGGCCATATGGTCGTCGTCATTCATCCGCGCCGGACACCGGGCGCAGTTCAGATACAAAGCGGTCAAAGTCATCCGCCGCCTGGAAGTTCTTGTAAACGCTGGCAAACCGCACATAGGCGACCGTGTCGATCCGGGCCAGACTTTCCATCACAATCTCTCCTATCGTTTTGGAGGGGATGTCGGTGTCACCCAGACTTTCCAGCCGCCGCACGATGCCAGAGATCATCTGGTCAATCCGGTCCGGATCAATCGGGCGTTTCTGCATTGCGATGCGGATCGAACGTTCCAGCTTGGTACGGTCAAAATCCTCACGCTTGCCAGAGGATTTGATCACCACCAGATCGCGCAACTGCACGCGTTCATAGGTTGTAAAGCGGCCGCCGCAGGCCTGACAAAACCGCCTGCGCCGGATCGAAACGTGATCCTCGGCCGGGCGGGAGTCTTTCACTTGGGTGTCGATATTTCCGCAAAATGGGCAGCGCATGGGCTTGCACCTTTGTTGTTGTTAACCTGCCTCGGGTCCGTTTGGGGGCTTATCCCCCATATTGCGGCTAACCATAGGGGTCTGGGGCACGGTTCGGCTAGGGGGAATATGGGGGCGCAACATATGGGGGCACAGGTGTGGCCAAGCGGACTCACGCCTGTCTGACGTGATCGTGAAGCGGGGGGAATCGATCCTTTGGATACCATTGGCCCCTGACCCAAATGGAGAGCCGCGATGACACGACTGACCGCAAAGGACTTTGCCCCAGAACTGCTGGAACTGTATGATTTTTATGCCCATGGCCAGATCACCAAGCGTGACTTTCTCGAGCGCGCCGGAAAATTCGCGGTGGGTGGTCTGACGGCGGCGGCGATCCTGGGGCTGATGAGCCCGGACTACGCGCTGGCTGAACAGGTCAGCTTCACCGACCCCGATATTGTGGCCGAATATATCACCTACCCCTCACCCGACGGCCACGGTGAGGTGCGCGGTTACATGGTGCGTCCGGCAGCTGCGACCGGCAAACTGCCAGCGGTTGTGGTGGTGCACGAAAACCGCGGGCTGAATCCCTATATCGAAGATGTCGCCCGGCGGGTCGCCAAGGCGGGCTATCTGGCGCTGGCGCCTGACGGTCTGACCTCGGTCGGCGGCTATCCGGGCAATGACGAAAAGGGCAAGGAATTGCAGGCGACCGTCGATCCGACCAAGCTGATGAACGACTTTTTCGCGGCGGTGGAGTGGTTGTTGACGCATGATGCGACGACCGGCAAAGTTGCGATCACCGGCTTTTGCTATGGCGGTGGTGTGGCCAATGCGGCGGCGGTGGCCTTTCCCGAACTGGCCGGAGCAGTGCCGTTCTACGGCCTGCAACCCAGCCCGGACGAGACGGCCAGGATCAAGGCGCCTCTTTTGCTGCATTACGGCGCCCTTGACACCCGGGTGAACGCCGGCTGGCCCCCGTTCGAGGCCGCGCTGAAGGCCAATGGCAAGACCTATCAGGTCTTCATTTATGAAGGTGCCAACCACGGCTTTCACAACGACACAACCCCGCGCTATGACGCTGCGGCGGCAGAGTTGGCGTGGTCGCGGACGCTGGCGTTCTTCAAGACCAATCTGGTTTGAGGATGAGGGAGTGGTGCGCTCAATTTTGGGAACGCGCACCTAGGATAGTCGCATCTGAACAACGATTTCAGGCGATGTTAGGAACGTTGGACCGGTAGATTTTGGCCCCAATGGCCCCAATGGCCCCAATGGCCTCGATGGCCCCGACCATGCTCGCCAGGATCATGGTGATGAGCGCCCGCAGGTGGGCGAGGATTTTGCGGATGTTGTGACCGCAGCCACACAGGACCGCAAAGATGGCATCGCCGATGGTGCCCTCGA
>JBBRKS010000201.1:0-6723 GCA_038231775.1 Rhodobacterales bacterium
CGGCACACCGCCTTCGGCTTGGCGCAGGATCGCGAGAATCTGAGGTTCCGTGTATCTGCTCGTCTTCATCTGAATCTCCTCATGCATCTTGCCGAGAAAATTCTACTTATACAGCCCCCTACTTTCGGGGGGGATTACCGACCCAGCAGCGCTGCATCCGGGTCTTACCGTAAACTTCATGCAGGGCTGCCCAGAACCCCATGGCTCCGTCCCCGACAGCCAGCTTTGGCGCGGCCTCCAGGCCCCGACGCTTCAGGTCCAAAAGCAACTCCCGCCAGATTTGGGTGCTTTCACGAAAGCCGTCGATCAGGCCCAGCACATCCTTGTTGCCCCATTCGTCTGCACCGATAATCACCAGCATACATTGACGATCCTCGTCCATGCGCGGGCTGAAGTAGACGCCGTCTGCCCAGAAATACACATAGCGCCGTGCCGACAGATCCCGTTTGGACCAGCGTTCATAATCGTCCCACCAGTCCGCCTTCAGCCGGGTGATGGTGCTGGCCGACAGGCCGGGGGCATCCGGGCCCAAAAGTGCGGCCAAGGCCTCGGAGAAATCGCCGGTCGAAATGCCCTTCAGGTAAAGCCATGGCAGCAATTCCTCGATCGACTTGGCGCGCCGCAGATAAGGCGGCAGGATCGTTGAGGTGAACTTCAGCCGTCCGCCTTCGGGCGCCCGATCCCGCACCCGGGGCACCTTCACCGGCACTGCGCCGATCCCGGTCTGCACCTCGCGCTCGGGCAGGTGGCCATGCCGGACCAACCGCCTGCGGCCAGCGGCATCGGTCTGGTCGGCATGGCTGGCCAGAAACGCGTTCAGTTCCGCCTCGACCGCCTGCGCGATCAACTCCCGCGCGCCTTGCCGCAGCAAATCTGTGAGCGGGTCAGGCGAAAATTCTTCTGGCGCGCGAAACGCGACAACCGTATCCTTCGTCATGTGGCATATCGTTCGCCATGGTCTCTCGGACCAGTGGCGAGACATGGCTCACTCTCTACGAGAATTGCGGCGCGTGAACAACGCCTTGATATGCCACCCAATCCCCCCGTCACCAACTTTCAGCTATAGCTCCATCGCTTGCGCCTGGGGGTAGAGCACGCCCAATACTTTCGGGCGATCCCCACGTTTGCTGGAAGCAAATCAAAGCACCGATGATTGTGGAGTACGGGCTCCGTATACCACTCCGAGCCAGCGCAGCAGATATTCGCGGGCGACGGCGCAGGCCTCGGGCAGGTCGGCCCCCCGTGCCAGCGCCACTGTCAATGCGGTTGCCAAAGTGCAGCCGGTGCCGCGTTTTCCATTGGGCAGGCGCAGACGCGCAGCGGGGCGGAAAAGGCCAAGGGCGGCTGACCGGGGCGCAGCAGCCAATCAACGGCCAGCGGCCCGAGGCCATGCCCACCCTTCAGCAGTGCCGCCTGCACCCCCATGGCGAACAAGGCCGCAGCCGTGGCGTGTCGGGTGGCGTCGTCCATCGCCTCTGGCAGGCCGGTCAGTTGGGAGGCTTCCGGCAGGTTCGGCGTGATGAGCGTGGCGCGTGCCAGCAGGTGCTGCAGCAAGGCCGCATCCAGCGGGTCGGCCCCCGAACTTGCCGCCAGCACCGGATCGAGGACAAAAGGAATGCCGGGCGGCAGTGCCCGGGCCACCGCCCGCACGATGCCAGCGTTGGCCAGCATGCCGGACTTGATCGCCCGAACCGGTCCGGCGGCAGCGATCTGCGCCGCCACAGCCGCCGGTGGCACCGGGTGCAGCCGCCGTCACGCCCATCGCCCCCTGCGCGGTTAGACGCCTTCATCACGCACGGTCGCATAGACCTCGGTCGGGGTCTGATCGTCGAAGCGGCGTGTGCAAAGGTCGCCGCCGCGCGTAAGAACTGGCGGAAAGGCGGGAGGTCGCGCCTTTCTGCCAATGGCTGAACCCAATCAGAACGGGCCCTACAGTCCTTTGTCATGGAAGGCGCGCTTGCAGGCCACCTATCAGGTGGGCGTTGTTGCACATCTCGTGCTTTAGGCGTGACTCCCCCATTCCCCTTTGGCGTTAGGCCACGCGAACGATCTCGGCGGGGCCGAAGGCCGAGAAGCAGTTCTTGAGTGCGATGCGGATGTGGATTTAGGTAGTTTGGCGGTCTGGGTCTATGGCGCTGATGCGCTCGCCAAACGCCTTGAAGCAGTGCTTCTTAGCCTCGATCCGACTTCGCTCGTGGTATCCGGCTCACCTCTTCCAGAACGCCCGTCCATAATGTCGGGTTGCCCGCGGGGTTTCGTTTCGGGCCCGTGCCGCCGGGCAGTCTTCATTCCACGGTCGACCGTTCCGACGGATCGGAATGATCGCGGTGGCCTGCCGTTCGATGCCGTCGGTGGGGCCATCCACACCATCAACAGAGCCGACCTACAGGCTGGGTGTGAGTTTCGTCGGCGCACTGATCCTCAATCTGCACCCGTCGGGCAATCCGTTGGAACTGCGCTGCCAAGCCGAGGTGCAGGATTCGGCGCAGGCCGAGGCGATGACGCGGGACGTGCTGGCGCGGGCCACTGCACGGCTTGCCTAGCCGGGAACCCGTCCGCCGGTTGCCTCGGTCACCTCGTCTGCGGCTGCCTTGACCAAAGCGCCAATGCGGCCAGCATCAGAAAGGTCGATGCGGAAGGCCGGGCCCGAGATCGACAGTCCGGCCACCGGTTCACCGTATGCGTTAAAGATCGGCGCCGCGATGCACCGCATGCCTTCGGCACGTTCCTGATCGTCGACGGCATAGCCGCGTATCCGGGTTTCGGTCAGATCGACCGACAAAGAGGCGATATCGGTGTGGGAGTGCGGAGTGAACCGGGCAAGCCCGCTGTCTGTGATGATCTGTTCAAGGCGCGCCTGCGGCAGCCACGCCAGCAACGCCTTTCCGATCCCCGAGACATGCATTGCGCCAAGGGTGCCGGGCGGGAAAAAGGCGCGGATCACCTCTTGCGTCTCGGCCTGCGCCAAGAACAGAACCTGATCGCGATGTTCGACACCAAGGTTCGCGGTTTCGCCGGTGATGCGCATCAGGCGTTGCATGGGCTGGCGTGCGCGTTCAATCACATTGGTGCGCCGCAAAAAGCCAGAGCCCACCCGGAAAGCCCCGCTGCCGACATGCCAGACCTGACCGGCCTCTTCCATCTCGACAAAGCCGTGCGACTGCAGCGTCGTCAGCACCCGGTAGACTGTCGGCGCAGAATTGTCGGTGCGGCTTGCCAGCTCAGACAGCGTCAGGCCGCTGGCCTCGCTGACGGTACGCAGAATCATCAAGGCCCGGTCCAGCGACTGGATGGTGTTCTGTTCGGTCTTGTCATCGAAGCTTTTGGGACGTCCACGCGGGCGGGGGTTTGCCATTTCACAACCTCTGTAAAACGATTTCAATCCATGAAAAACTGGAACCCATTCTTTTTGCAATAGGAAAATGCTATTTTTCGTACAGTGAAAATTTTTTTTGAAAAAATTGCATCAAACGGCCCGTGTGCCTAGCCTGGCAAGGAACAGAAAACGGGAGAGTGCTATGTACAACCAGAACCCGGTCTTCATCCCCGGCCCCACCAATATCCCCGATGTGATCCGCAAGGCCTGTGACATGGCAACGCTCGATCACCGCTCGGCAGCGTTCGGGCGGATTTTCGCGCCAGCCATGGCAGGTGTGAAGAAGATCCTCAGCACGACGACCGGAGAGGTTTTTGTCTTTCCGTCGACCGGCACGGGCGGCTGGGAGGCGGCCATCACGAACACGCTTTCACCCGGTGATACGGTTCTGGCGGCGCGGTTCGGGATGTTCAGCCACCGTTGGATTGACATGTGCCAGCGGCACCACCTGAACGTGCAGGTCATCGAGACGCCTTGGGGCCAAGGCGCACCGCTTGCCAAGATCGAGATGGCGCTGAAGGCCGACCGGGATCACACGATCAAGGTGGTTCTGGCGACCCACAATGAAACGGCGACTGGGGTGCGATCAGACATCGCGGGCATCCGTCGCGCAATCGACAACGCCAAACACCCTGCGATGTTGTTCGTCGACGGTGTGTCTTCGGTCGGCTCGATGGAGTTCCGCATGGACGCCTGGGGCATCGATATCGCGGTGACGGGCAGTCAGAAGGGATTCATGTTGCCCGTGGGCCTGGCGATCCTGGGGATCAGTCCCAAGGCGCAGGCGGCCATGCAAACCGCGCGCCTGTCCCGCACATTTTTCGATTTTCGCGATATGCGCAAAGCCTATGCTGCCGGGGGCTATCCCTATACCCCCGCGGTAGGGCTGCTGAACGGGCTGAACATCGCCTGTGACCTCTTGCTTGACGAGGGGCTGGACAATGTCTGGGCGCGCCACCACAGGATTGCAGAAGGCGTGCGCCGGGCGATTGCGGGTTGGGGGTTGCGGCCCTGCGCCGCCACACCAGAGCTTTACTCCGATACGGTGACGGCGGTCGTGGTGCCGGACGGCTGCAATGGCACCGATCTGGTGACACTGTCGGCTGAAAAATACAGCGTCGCCTTTGGCGTCGGCTTGGGCGAAGTGGCGGGCAAAGTGTTCCGCATTGGCCATCTGGGCAGTCTGACCGATGCGATGATGCTGTCGGGCCTGGCCGTGGCCGAAATGTGCATGGCTGATCTGGGCTGGCCTGTCACGCTCGGCTCGGGTGTGGCTGCCGCCCAAGACTACTACCGCAAAAACGGCCATGCCGCCGCCAAAGCAGCTGCCTGAGGACGCCATGTATATCCCAACCTACGACGACGTGATCGCCGCGCACGAGCGGATCAAGCCTTTCATCCACCGCACACCTGTCCTGACCTCGACCTTTCTAAATGGATTGGCCGGAGCGGAGTTGTTCTTCAAGTGCGAGAACTTCCAGAAGGCCGCCGCCTTCAAGGCACGTGGGGCGTCGAATGCTGTGTTCGGTCTGACGGATGCCCAGGCGGCCAAGGGGGTGGCAACCCATTCCTCGGGCAACCACGGCCTGTGCCTGAGTTATGCCGCAGGCCGGCGCGGCATTCCTTGCACCGTCGTCATGCCGCGCACCGCCCCGCAGGCCAAGAAGGATGCCGTCAAGGGCTATGGCGGGCGGGTCATTGAATGCGAGCCGTCCACCAGCAGCCGTGAAGCGGTCTTTGCCGAGGTGGTGGCCGAAAGCGGAGCCGAGTTCGTCCATCCCTACAACGATCCCCGCGTCATTGCCGGGCAGGCCACCTGTTCGCGTGAACTGAACGAACAAGTCGAAAGGCTGGACGCCGTGATCGCCCCGATCGGTGGAGGGGGCATGATTTCAGGCACTTGCCTGATATTGTCGGCCATCGCACCGGGGGTCAAGATCTACGCGGCCGAACCCACCCAGGCCGACGATGCCGCCCGCAGTTTTCGGGCTGGCCATATCATCGCCGATGATGCACCTCAAACGGTCGCGGACGGGCTGAAAGTGCCGCTGAAAGAGTTGACCTGGCATTTCGTGCAGAAACACGTGACCGATATTCTGACCGCTGACGAGGACGAGATCATCGAGGCGATGAAGTTGGTCTGGAAGCGGATGAAGATCGTGATCGAGCCATCCTCGGCGGTGCCGATTGCGACAATCCTGAAGAACCCGGACGTGTTTCGCGGCAAACGTGTCGGCGTCATCATCACCGGCGGCAATGTCGATCTGGACAAACTTCCCTGGATGTAACCCAAGACGGCGCCCGACCCCGCCGCACCAAAAAGGAGCAACCCATGAACGCACCCGTGAACTTCGCCGACCTGGAAGTCGGCTATGATATTCCGGCCAAACCGGGGATGAGCGAGGCCGACATCCAGACGCCCTGCCTCGTGTTGGACCTTGACGCGCTGGAGCGCAATATCGTCAAAATGGGCAAGATCGCCAAGGAGATGGGCGTCCGCCACCGCATTCATGGTAAGATGCACAAGTCGGTCGATGTGGCGCTGTTGCAAGAAAAACTGGGCGGATCGTGCGGCATCTGCTGCCAGAAAGTCAGCGAGGCAGAGGCCTTTGTGCGCGGCGGGATCAAGGATGTGCTGATCAGCAATCAGGTGCGCGATCCGGCCAAGATCGACCGTCTGGCACGTTTGCCCAAGCGCGGGGCCCGCACGATCGTCTGCGTCGATGACATCGCCAATGTGGCCGACCTGTCGGCGGCGGCGATGAAACATGGCACCACCCTCGAATGCCTGATCGAGATCGACTGTGGCGCGGGACGCTGCGGCGTAAAGACCACGGCAGACGTGCTTGCCATTGCGCACGCCATCGTCAAGGCGCCCGGTTTGAAATTCTCGGGCATTCAGGCCTATCAGGGTGCCATGCAGCACTTGGACAAATACGAGGACCGCAAGGCCAAGATCGAGATTGCGGCGGCACAGGTGAAAGACGCGGTCGATGCGCTGAAGGCCGACGGCATAAGTTGCGACATCGTCGGCGGAGGCGGCACCGGTTCGTACTATTTTGAAGGAAAATCAGGCGTTTACAATGAACTTCAATGCGGTTCTTACGCGTTCATGGACGCGGATTATGGTCGGATACTTGACAAGGACGGACGCCGGATCGACCAGGGTGAATGGGAAAATGCGCTGTTCATCCTGACCAGCGTCATGAGCCATTCGAAGGCTGACAAGGCCATTGTCGATGCCGGCCTCAAGGCGCAATCGGTTGACAGCGGCCTGCCGGTCGTCTTTGGGCGGTCGGATGTAAAATATGTGAAATGCAGTGATGAACATGGCGTCATCGACGATC
>JBBRKS010000202.1:0-6707 GCA_038231775.1 Rhodobacterales bacterium
CGAGAACCTGACCACAGGCTCTGGCAATGACAGCCTGACGGGCGACGCCAATGCCAACGTGCTTGTCGGCGGTCTTGGCAATGACACGCTGGACGGTGGGGCTGGCAACGACACGCTGAACGGCGGCCTTGGGACGGACACTGCCAGCTATGCCACGGCCACGTCGGGCGTTTCGGTCAACCTGGCGCTGATCTCGGGCCAGATCACCGGGGGGGCGGGGACCGACACTTTGGTGGGCATCGAGAACCTGACCGGCTCGGATTTCAACGACATCCTGACCGGCAATTCCTATGCCAACGTGCTGACCGGTGGGGCGGGCAATGATGTTCTGGTCGGTGGCGCCGGTGTTGACACGCTTTTGGGCGGGGACGGCGATGACATTTACTTTGTGGCCAGCGCCACAGACCACCTTGCAGCCGAGGTGACCGACACCAGCGGCACGGATGAGTTGCGCTTTACCTCGATTTTCTCGGGGTCCACCCTGACCGTCTATGCGGGGGATACCGGGCTGGACCGTGTCACCATCGGCACCGGCACCGGCCTGACCGCGGTCACAACCGGGACAACCTCGCTTAACATCAATGCCAGCCTTGCCGCCAATGGCCTGACCCTGACGGGCAATGCCGGGGCCAACATTCTGACCGGCTCTGCCTTCGACGACGTTCTGGATGGCGGCGCAGGCAATGACATGCTGATGGGTGGGGCGGGGAACGACATTCTGAACGGCAATCTTGGCCGTGACACTGTCAGTTATGCCACCGCCACCGAAAGCCTGACCCTGAGCCTTGCCGTAACGACCGGCCAGTCGGCGGGCAGTTTCGGGGTCGACACCTTCATCGGGATCGAGAACCTGACCACAGGCTCTGGCAATGACAGCCTGACGGGCGACGCCAATGCCAACGTGCTTGTCGGCGGTCTTGGCAATGACACGCTGGACGGTGGGGCTGGCAACGACACGCTGATCGGTGGCGATGGACGTGACACGGCCAGCTATGCCAGTGCTGGCTCTGGCGTGACGGTCACTTTGTCCACCACCCTGGCGCAGCTTACCGGCGGCAGCGGGACAGATATCCTGACCGGGTTCGAGAACCTGACCGGTTCGAATTTCAACGATATCCTGACTGGCGACGCCAATGCCAACGTGCTGACCGGTGGGGCGGGCAATGATGTTCTGGTCGGTGGCGCCGGTGTTGACACGCTTTTGGGCGGGGACGGCGATGACATTTACTTTGTGGCGAGTGCGGCTGAACATACTGCAGCCGAGGTGACCGATACCGGTATCGGCGGCGCGGATGAGATGCGCTTTGCACCGCTTCTGCCGGGGGGAACCCTGACCGTCTATGCGGGGGATACCGGGCTGGAGCGTGTCACCATCGGCACCGGCAAAGCCCTTGCCGCCGACCTGACCGGCACGATCACCGCCAATATCGACGCACATCTTGGCTCTAACGGGCTGACCCTTACGGGCAATGCCGGGGCCAACATTCTGATCGGCACGGCCTTTGGTGACAAGATTACCGGCGGCGGCGGTACGGATATCCTGACCGGGGGGGCGGGGGCGGATGTCTTCGTCTTCAACACCGCAGCCAATTTCCTGGCCGGGGTGGACACGATCACCGACTTTACCTCGGGCACCGATCAGATCGCCCTGTCAAAGGCCGTGATGGCAGCCCTCGGCCCGCTTGGCCCGCTTGGAGCTGATGCGTTCTGGTCGGGGGACGGTGTCGTGAAGGGCCATGATACCAGTGACCGCCTGATCTACAACACGGCCACCGGCGCGCTGTACTACGACCCCGACGGCAGCGGATTTGCCACCGCCATCCAGATCGCCACGCTCAGCGGCCATCCAACCCTGAGTGCGGCGGATTTCCTTATTTACTGAGATAGCCCTGCCGCCTGATCTGTGGCCTGCAAGGGCAAGGGATCAGGCGCGCGCGCGCCAGGCGCTTAACGCCAATCCCGGCAGGATCAGCGCGCAATCGGCATAGCGCCGGGCCAGCCGTCTGGGGTTCAGCATCATCCGCCACGCCCATTCCAGCGCCAGCCGCCGCACCCAAGCCGGAGCGCGGGTCTGGCTGCCTGCGATGAAATCCAGACCCGCCCCTATCGAGACGAAGCCCACCTCTGGCAGCATCACATGACCGCGTGCGGCGAGCATCTCTTGCTTGGGTGCGCCCAATGCCAGAAAGCAAAGCCGCGCGCCTGAGGCAGCGATCTGGCGCAAATCAGTCTCTGCAACGGCACTTTCCGGATCATAGCCTTGGAGCGGCGCAATCCGGGCCACCACGGTCAGGCCGGGGCAGGTGGCCTCAAGCCGGGCGGCGGCCAGGGCCAGCGTGGCCGCATTTGACCCCAGCAAGGCCACCGGCACCGCCAGACGTCCGGCCAGGGTGGCCAAGGGCAGGATCAGTTCCGACCCCGGCATCAGATCCACCGGACGGCCTGCGAGGCGTTGCAACCAAACCACCGGATTGCCATCCGCCACCACATGGCTTTGGCGCAAATAGGCGGTGCGAAAGGCGGGCAGACGGCCAAGCTTGACAAGATGATCAAGGTTCAACGTCGCCAGCGCAAAGCCTTTGCCGGCGCGCAGCAAAGCCTCGACCTCGGCCAAAAGCGCAGCACGGGTGGGGGTGGTGATGCAGACAGCCTGCGCCGCAGGCTGTTCGGAGAGAGTTCGGAAAGACATCTCCGTGTTCAAGCAGCCTCTCCTGACGTCCTGCTCAAGTCCGCCAAGCGGAAAGAGGTTTCCGTTCCAATCAATCCCTTCCTATACAGTATCGCAGAGAAACTCTATAATCCGCGCCGCATTCCGAACGGATACCACCTGTTTTGCCACAGTCTTGAAGCGTGGTCTACCGAGACATAGTTTTAGAGCAGCGCATGGTACCGTTACGATGTGGCCACAGCCGTGCGTCGTTATCATGCGCATCGACACCCACGCCTTACAATCGGGCACGACTTTGTGCAGTGTCTACCACGATTGTCCAAGCTAAGCGATTAGTCCATGTTGCTGTCCATCATCGTCCCGACCTATCGCCGCCTGGCTATCTTGGCTCCTTTGCTCACCGAACTCTGTGCCCAGATTTCGGCGCTGGAGCCAGAAGAGGCTGAACTAATCGTCATTGACAACTGCCCCGATCGTTCGGCTAAGGCAATGGTGGTAAGTCGAGCCCCTCGAGCGGTCTATATCTCGGAGACACGTCCCGGCGTTGCCCATGCTCGTAATACCGGGGCCCGCCAAGCACGAGGGCAATATCTTGTCTTCATCGATGATGACCAGATGCCCATGAGTGGCTGGTTGGCAAACTATCATGCCTTTGCCCTTCTTGGCCATGCCGCTTGCTTCGGGCCGGTGATGCCAGAGTTTGAGGATTTGCCCTCCCCGCACTTAAGGTCTCTCTTGGAGGGACTTTTCAGTCGGAATGTGAAGGTTCCGACCGGGACTGACATTACCGCTCAGCGTGCCTATATGGGCACCGGGAATTCGATGTTCGAGCGCAAGAGATGTATTGTACGCGATGAACCCTTTAACCCGCGCTTCAATCACGGGGGAGAGGACATCTGGTTTCTGCGTGAACTCGTTCAGGACCGTGATTTGCGCTTGATCTGGTCGGCTGAAGCAGCCGTTCGCGAGTTTGTACCTGCCACACGAATGACCGCCGCCTATATCCGCGGCCGCAGATTCCGTAACGGCCAACTGCGTTGTCTGGTTGAAGCGGGTGGGCGAAACTGGGGAGCAACCGCATTCTGGATGACTGCGGGTCTCGCTCAGACGGCAATATATGGTACGGGAGCGCTGGTTTGTTTGCCGATAGACCGGCTGCGTTCTTCTGCGTTCAGTGCGAGGCTGGCCGGAGGGCTCGGCAAGGTGTTCTGGTGGGTGTGACCAAAAATGTGGTGCAGTTAGACAAGATCGATTTGGGCCGTGGGAAGATCCATCACCCAGTTTTTTCCTTTATGTCCAATTTTTTGACGAACTGGCATCAGAGGCGGACGTCCCAGCACCTTTTAAAGCGGAGCAGATCAGGGCCCCGGATTTTCGAATATGTTTGGGGTTTTGGACGTGACCCGCAATCTGCTCTGCCTTGCTCCGGCAGAGTTGCACCTACGTTTTTGAATTGAGTAAGGACTGATGAACGAACTAAACCCCAAGATCGGCCCGATCGCCTACGTGACTGGTCAATACCCTAGCGTCTCGCATACTTTCATTCAGCGTGAGGTCGAAGGGCTGCGTACGCTTGGCGTTGAAGTATTGACTTGCTCGGTCCGCCGCCCACCCCAAAATGTGGTAATAGGCCCTTGTCAGGCGCAAGAGGCCGCACGCACTTTTGGCATCTTGGACGCAGCGAAGAGTCCTTTCCGATTGATCACCGCCCATGCCCACATGGTGCGACGCAACCCTAGCCGCTGGTTCTCCGCGCTGCGGCTGGCTTGGAGGATTCGGCCTCCAGGTACTCGAGCACTGCTCTGGCAACTGTTCTATTTTCTCGAAGCTGGCATTCTTTCGGACTACCTACTTCCCCGAGGTGTAGCGCATATTCACAACCATTTTGGCGACTCCAGCGGCTCGTTGACCATGATCGCCAGCGAGATGTCCGGCATCCCTTTCTCGATCACGCTCCATGGACCAACGATATTCTTCGAGATGCATTTGTGGCGGATTGACGCCAAGGTCGCCCGCGCGTCCTTCATCGCCTGCATCAGCCATTTCTGCCGCAGTCAGGCCATGCTGTTCAGTGACCAGAAGGATTGGCCCAAGCTGCGCATCGTGCATTGCGGCGTAACGACCGGAGCTTATGGCACCCACCCCCGGCCACCGTTCTCAGGCCATGTGGCCTTTGTTGGCCGCTTGGATGCGGTCAAAGGCGTGCCTTTGCTGCTGGAGGCCTTTGCGACAGCCCGTCTCCACCACCCGCAGGCGCGTCTGACCATCGCCGGAGACGGCCCCGCACGCACGGCCCTGGAGGCGCAAGCCGCAACCCTCGGCATAACCCCCGCCGTCCGCTTCACCGGCTACCTTGACGAGGCCGCCGTGGCCGCCCTGCTGGCAGAAGCCGACATGCTGGTCCTGCCCAGCTTCGCCGAGGGCCTGCCCGTGGTCCTGATGGAAGCCATGGCCAGCCGTATCCCGGTGATCGCCACCCAGGTGGCCGGCGTACCGGAACTGGTGGAGAACGGAATCAGCGGTTTCATCGTGCCGCCGGGCGATGTGGAAAGCCTGACGAGACGGCTGGAAGACCTGCTCTCTGACCCGGACATGTGCCACCGGATGGGAGAAGCCGGCCGGCAAAAGGTGCTGACGGAGCATGATATAAGGGCAGAGGTGGCCTGGCTGCACCAGTTGTTTGCAGGGGCGGGGCCGGGGGTTCGTCCCGCTCCGAGATCAGAAGCCTAACAGATTGGCGCTACCGATCGCCTTTTCGACAAAGGCCTTGCGGTCGCCTTCGGGCCGCCAGCCAAGCTTTTCCTTGGTCCGGGCATTCACGAAGGGCGACAGGTGCGCCCGCGAACGCCAATCCTGCAGCGAGGCGAAAGATGCGTTTTTCTTACCCAAAGCATAGCGTTTGAGGATGTATTTGGCACGGTCCATCAGAAAGAATCCGTAAAGTGCGCCAGGCTTGACGGTAATGCGTGCGCCCAGCCGGGCATGGATGGCGTCGAAATAGTCACGGGCCGAAAACATCGGCTCGCCGATCAGGTTGAAGGATTGCCCGACCACGTCAGGCGCGTCGATCATCCTGACCAGCGCGTCCGAGACATCCTCGATCAGCACGAAGGGCAGGATGTTGCGGCCATCCCCCCAGATCCGCACCGCCCCCGCGCCGTGCCAGCGACCAAGGCCCCAGTGCTGCAAGGGGCCGCCCGGGCCCACCACGATGCCGGGGCGGGCGATGATCAGAGGCAGGCCTTTTCCGCGGTGCATGGCTATAAGTCGTGCCTCGCATTCAGCCTTGGAGCGGGCATAGATGTTGCGTGCCGTCATGTCGTCGCCAAAGCCGGTGTCCTCCGTGATCGGGCGGGTGGGGTCGGACATGTCGTAAGAGGCGATGGTGCCGGTGTAGATCAGCCGCTTGACCCCAGCTTCAAGGGCCGCTTCGGCTACGCCGATCGCAACGGCCACATCATTCTTCAGGGCACCCTCCCAAGTCCGGTCGGCGGATTTGGCAAGGTTATAGACGACCTCGATGCCTGACATCGCCCGGCGCAGACCCTCTGCGTCGCGCAGCGAGACGGAAACCGTTTCCACGTGATCGGCCAGATCGGCAAAGGGGCCGTCCTTGCCACGACTTAATACCCTGACATCACGCCCTGCGGCGACCAGGCTGCGCGTCAGATGCCGCCCAATGAAGCCGGTGCCGCCGATGACCATAACGCTGGGCTGCGGCACCCGCCCCGAGGGGGGCGCGGGCAGCGGTGCAGTGGGCATCAAGGCCAGCGTGTGGTCAATCGCCTGCATGACCCCGGTGGCCGAGGTCATCGAAAAGCGCGCATCAATCGTGGCACCGGTCCGCACCGCGTCATAAAAGCTGGAAAAAAGGCCGGAAAAGCTCAAGCCATAGGGCGCCTTGCGGTTCAGCGATGCCAACTGACGCGCCGCATTCACCGTACCTTCGCGCAGGTGCTGCCAAGACAAGGACAATTCCTTGATCAGCGGGTTGGCAACAATATCGGCAGCATTCTCGGCGCGGATTTCCAGCGTATCA
>JBBRKS010000203.1:0-6636 GCA_038231775.1 Rhodobacterales bacterium
GCCGATGTCGTCGAACAGCTCGGCGATTTCAAACTCCGCAGCGGCTTCGGCTTCGGCGGCCAGTTCCTGGATCGACTTGCCAGCCGCTTGCAGCGTGGCCTCTTCCAGCGAACGGGCGACGTTCAGCTTGACCTTGACGATCACCTCTGGGTGCAGCGTCACCGAAACGGTGTGCATGCCCAGATCCTTGATCGGACGGTCCAGAACGACCTGACCCCGGTTCACGGTAAAGCCTGCATCGGTTGCAGCCTCGGCCGCGTCACGGGTGGTGACTGAACCGTACAGCGCGCCCGCATCGGAAGCCGAGCGGATCACGGTGAAGATCTGGCCATCCAGCTTGGCGCCAGCGGCTTCGGCTTCGGTTCTGGTTTCGAGGTTGGTGACCTCAAGCTGGGCTTTCTTGGACTCGAAGGTTTTCACGTTCGCAGCCGAAGCCCGCAGCGCCTTGCCTTGCGGCAAAAGGAAGTTGCGCGCAAAGCCGTCCTTGACGGTGACGACTTCGCCCATCTGGCCCAGCTTGGCCACGCGTTGAAGGAGGATAACTTGCATGTCTATCTCCTCACTTCACGGCATAGGGCAGCAGGGCAAGGAAGCGGGCGCGCTTGATGGCCGTGGCCAGTTCGCGTTGCTTCTTGGCCGAGACGGCGGTGATGCGCGAGGGCACGATCTTGCCACGCTCTGATATGTAGCGTTGCAGCAGACGTGTGTCTTTGTAGTCGATTGCCGGAGCATTGTCGCCCGAGAAGGGGCAGACCTTGCGGCGACGGAAAAATGGTTTGTTCGCCATGATTTAGCGTCCTTTCCTGATGCCTGAGATCAACGACGCGGCGGTGCAGAGCGGTCACCGCCCCGGTCACCACCAAAGCCGCCGCCGCCCGAACGCTCGCCGCCCCGGTCGCCGCCGAAGCCGCCGCCGCCAGACCGCTCACGGTCGCCGCCGAACGAACGCTCACGACGTTCACCGCCGCCGAAACCACCCTCGGGACGGTCACCGCGTTCACGCTCGTCACGCTTTTGCATCTGGACGGAAACGCCCTCGACATGGGCGTCAACCTTGATGGTCAGAACGCGCATGACGTCATCATGCAGGCCCATCAGACGCTCCATCTCCTGAATCGCAGCCGAGGGGGCGTTGGATTTCAGAAAGGCGTAGTGGCCCTTGCGGTTCTTGTTGATCTTGTAGGCCATCGTCTTGACGCCCCAGTATTCGCGTTCAACGATGGCACCACCGTTGTCGGCGACGACTGTCGCGAAATGCTCGATCAGCCCTTCGGCTTGTGCGGAGGACAAATCCTGACGCGCAATGAAGACATGCTCGTAAAGCGGCATGTAAGCTCCAATTTTTCAAGGCGCATTTCATAGGACGGGCTAAGACTTTCCGCGGCCCGTCCACGAGAGGCTACGCCGGTTCATGGGAATGCGGAAAGATGGGGCCTTATAGTGGGTTCTGGGCCGGATGCAAGCGCCTGAGGGCATCTGATCGTGGCCAGCACCGGAGGGTTTCCCACCCTTTGGACCTTCCGTCGAAGATCTGGACCAATATGAAAAGGTCAGCGGGCCGAGGGCGGCAGGCCGAAGATCGTGTCGAAGGCCCAGGTGAAGGCGGCGGTGTACAGAAGGAAGAATACGATCAGCGTTGTTTCGTAGGCGAGGGCGGTGGTCCAGATCGTGTTCAGCCACCAGGCAGTGGCGGGCACAAGGATCAGGGTCAGCCCGCCTTCAAACAGGGCGGCGTGCGCGGTGCGGCGCATGAAGGAGCGACCCTTTTGGGTCTGGCGCGCCTCCCACGCCTCAAACCCGGTGTTGAACAGCAGGGACCAGACGAGGGCGATTGTGGCGTTGAAGGCGCTGAGGGCGAGAGAGCGGTCGACCGGGGCCTGCGACATCAGGTGCAAAAGAAGACCACTGAGCAGGATACCTCCAGCTTCGAACGTCACGGCGTAAAGGATTTTTCGCAGGATCGGGCGCATTTCGGCTTTCAGTCTGGTGCAGAACGTAACTCAGAATGCAGGCGTTTTGGGTGTGAATTGTGGGGCTTTGGCGTTGAGGGCCGGTGGTTTGGTGCAGAACGCACGGGGGCGCGCTGCGCGCAAGTCTGGCTGTGGGTAAATGCCTGGGGAAACAAGGCACGGCCAGATGGGCAACGCATATGCATGTCCGGGGTCAGGCTTAGTCGCAACCTTGCATCAGGTTCAGCGCCGGGTCGGTTTCGCTGGTCTGAATGTCAAGCATGCCAAGCACGGTGCTGAACACGTTGTCATGGCTGATGTGACCAGCACTTTTGGCGCGGATACAGTCGGCTTTGACATGGAACGCGGCCGTATAGGCGGGCGAGAACCACAAAAAGAACGGCACCGTAGTCTGTTCCTTGGGGGCCACCATCAGGGGGGCGCTGTGCATGAAAATACCGTTTTCGCCCAGCGATTCCCCGTGATCAGAGGTGTAGATCACGCTGGCTGCGATCTTGTCCTGATGAGACAGGGTGTCGATCAGATGATGCAGCACGAAATCGGTATAAAGCAGCGAGTTGTCGTAGGCGTTCACCAGTTCTTCGATCGTGCAGCCGCCAACCACAGACCCGGCGCAAAACGGCTTGAAGACCTCAAACTCGGGCGGGTAGCGTCGGGAATAGGGAAAGTGGCTGCCGGCGAGGTGAAGGACAACAAGTTTGGGGCCGTCCGCTTTGGCGATCACCTGATCAAGGACCTTGAAAAAGATGTTGTCGGTACATTCGCCTTGGCTGCATTCGGGCATGTCAATGCTTTGAAAAAGCTTGGTGACCTTGATGCGTGCGGCCACACCGGCACCCGATGGTGTCCAGTCATTGTCATACCATTCGACACCCATGCCGGCATGGGCCACCACATCCAGCAGGTTTTCGTAGGTGGCAAACCGTACAAAGCTGATCTGGGCTTGGGTAAAGCGCGAAAACATGCAGCGCAGGGATGGGATCGTCGAGGTATCGCAGCTGGAGGCAGAACCAAGATTGACGATGTCGGTCTGGCTGAGCAGCGGGTTTGTGGCGCGGTCATAGCCGTCAATCTGGTGGTTCATCGCCCGTGCCGCCTCACCCATCACCAAAAACACCACCACGGGTTTTGGCGACTGCGTGGCAAGCGGGCCGGGCTTTGCGTCCAGCCCGATGCGGGTGAACGGCACGCCCAGAATGCGCGCCTGATCTATCAGCAGGTTGGTCGAGGCGACCAGAAACGCGCCGGGTTGCAGGGCGTAGGTTATGGAATACATCTGACCGCGCGTGATCTGCGCCTTGGCGTCGTGATCTGCCATTCGCGCGCCATAGAACACGACAAGCGACGCCAAAAGTGTCCCGACCCAGATCAGGGTGTTCTTGCCAAAGCTGCGCCGTCTGACCGGCAGCAGAAAAACCACCAGCGCAGGCAGGACCCCGGTCAGAATGATGTAAAAGACAAGGCTACTGCTGACCAACGCAGACCCTTCACCAAAATCGGTATGGAAGATGTTGTTCACCAACTCATCGTCGAACACAGCGCCAAGATGGTCGGTAAAATGTGCGGTGATGGACGACAGGATCAGCAACAGGCCAAGGACCACTTTTTGAAACAGTGGAACTGGGAAGAACGACAACAGGGTCACAAAGGCCAGCGTCACGCCAAAGGCCATCAGCCCTACGAGGATAAATGCGCCACCCGTCGGTGCAAGTTTTGACAGCCGCTCAAACATCGTCTGATTGTGGACCAGCATCATGAAGCAGACGACGCTGACGTTCAGAACCTCGGGTGCCACGCGGTAGGTGGGGCGAAGGGCGGGTCGCGCATTCCCGGGCTGAGCGGACCGAATAAAACCGAGCAATGGTCTGATCCCAAATCACCAAGGGCCATGTCATATTTAACACCGCCCTTGCTAGATCAGCGGTTTTGCCTTCACAAGGGCATCTTTACGGGAAATTCAGGTGTGGCGCGGCAGTTCGCTGCCATGGTTGCGTGCTGAGGTCGGGCAGGCTAAGCCAGTCAAAACAACGGAGGGCCAGATGAGCCGCGCATATGTGTTTCCGGGGCAGGGTGCCCAAGCGATCGGGATGGGCAAGGCTTTGGCCGAGGCTTATCCTGCGGCTCGGGCCGTGTTTGACGAGGTTGACGAGGCTTTGGGTCAGAACCTGTCGGCCCTGATCTGGGAGGGCGATATCGAGACGTTGACCCTGACGACCAATGCACAGCCTGCGCTTATGGCGACCTCGATTGCCGCTTTGCGGGCGTTGGAGGGTGAGGGGTTGGGGATTTCCAACGCGGCCTTTGTCGCGGGGCATTCATTGGGGGAATATTCCGCCCTTTGTGCGGCGGGGGCTTTGGGGTTGGCGGATACCGCGCGGCTGTTGCGGATACGCGGGCGGGCGATGCAAGAGGCGGTGCCGGTCGGTGTCGGGGCGATGGCGGCGCTGCTGGGGCTCGATTTCGCCAAGGCGACTGAGGTCGCGGCTGAGGCGGCACAGGGTGAGGTGTGTCAGGCGGCCAATGACAACGATCCGGCTCAGGTGGTGGTGTCGGGTCATCGGGGCGCGGTGGAGCGGGCGCTGGAGATTGCCAAGGCCAAGGGGGCCAAGCGGGCGATCCTGTTGCCGGTGTCAGCCCCGTTTCATTGCGCGCTGATGGGACCTGCCGGTGCGGTGATGGCGCGGGCTTTGGCAGCGGTCACGATTTCGGTGCCTGTTGTGCCGGTGGTGGCCAATGTGCGGGCGCAAGCTGTCAGCGACCCGGATATGATCCGCAAACTGTTGGTGGAACAGGTCACGGGGTCGGTCCGCTGGCGGGAATCGGTGCTGTGGATGGAAGCAGCAGGCGTTACCGAATACTGGGAGATTGGCGCGGGCAAGGCTTTGTCGGGGATGATCAAGCGGACTGCTGCCGGGGCCGTGACGCGGGCGGTGGGAACGCCAGATGATGTCGTTTCTGCCAAGGGGTGACGCTGCGCTGATGGTGCCAGCCGGGGAGTTCACGCCCTCGGACCCACACGAAGCCGGGGGTTTCACACCCCCGGACCCCCGTGGGATATTTATAGACCAATGAAATAGGGGCTGCGGGCACCTTTGGGAGAAGTGGGATGTTCGACTTGACGGGGAAATCGGCGCTGATCACAGGCGCTTCGGGTGGGATTGGCGCCGAGATTGCGCGGGTTTTGCATGGCGCTGGGGCCACTGTCGCGCTGTCGGGCACCCGGGTGGAGCCGTTGGAGGCTTTGGCCGCCGAACTTGGCGTGCGCGCCCATGTGCTGGCGTGCAACCTTGGCGATGCGGTCGCGGTGGAGGCTTTGCCGAAGGCGGCGATTGCGGCGATGGGGGCGGTGGACATTCTGGTCAACAATGCCGGCGTCACCAAGGACAACCTGTTCATGCGCATGTCGGATGACGAATGGGCAAGCGTGCTGGATATCAACCTGACCTCGACCTTCCGGCTGTGCCGGGGGGTGTTGCGCGGCATGATGAAGGCGCGCTGGGGGCGGATCGTCAACATCTCTTCTGTTGTCGGGGCCACGGGCAATCCGGGGCAGGCGAACTATGCCGCCTCAAAAGCCGGGATGGTCGGGTTGTCGAAATCCTTGGCCGCCGAGGTGGCCAGCCGCAACATCACGGTCAACTGTGTCGCACCAGGATTTATTGCGACCGCGATGACCGACAAGTTGAACGAGGACCAGAAGGGCCACATTCTGGGTCAGATCCCTGCTGGAAGAATGGGCGAACCGTCTGAAATTGCGGCGGCGGTGTTGTACCTCGCCTCGGTTGAGGCCGCCTATGTGACGGGTGCGACCTTGCATGTGAACGGCGGAATGGCCATGATCTGACGGACGCCGTGGGCAGAACTGGGTGCACAACTGGAAACAGTTTGCCATGGGCTGCGACCCTTGCTATAGGCGCGGCAGGAATAGCCCGGGCACACCAGCCCGGAGCCCCGATCCGGGGATAACGCCTTTCGAGGCATAAAACGAACGGGGGCGACCCCAACGACAGAGGAAAAGATATGAGCGACATCGCTGATCGTGTGAAGAAGATCGTCGTCGAACATCTGGGCGTGGAGGCCGACAAGGTCACCGAGAACGCTTCGTTCATCGACGATCTGGGGGCAGACAGCCTCGACACCGTCGAGCTGGTCATGGCTTTCGAAGAAGAGTTCGGGATCGAGATTCCGGATGACGCTGCCGAAACCATCCAGACCTTCGGCGATGCGGTGGGTTTCATCACCAAAGCGTCCTGATCGGTCGCAAGACCGTGACGGCAGGGCACCTTTCGGGGTGCCCTTTGCTTTTGGGGCGATCTTTTGCGGCGATGGAGGGGGTTCGGAGTGCCTTGGGGAACCATCAGGCGTCGGGGCGACAGGGTTGCATCGCGGTGACCTCGGTTTCGAGGTGGCCTTTGTTTCGGGGGGCCTTGTATTGTCAGGGCGGAGACGGTTCCCCGGGCGAAACGCGCGGTCCGGGCCCTGTCTGTTGCCGGAGTGCCTTTCGGGTTGGTCTTTGGACATGGCGCTTGACCTGTGGCGGTGGCCGGGCGCATTTTTCATGCGACAGCGCAGGAGGCATGCGGCATGGATGCAGAATTCTGGCATTGGGTCTGGGACCGCAATCTGATCGGGTTTCATGAAGGCGCACCCAATGGCTTTCTGGTCC
>JBBRKS010000204.1:0-6568 GCA_038231775.1 Rhodobacterales bacterium
GGCCATTTCTTCACCACGCCGGATGCGCTGATGGCATCGGTCGATACGGCCTATGTTTATGTCACGGGAAAGGGCGGGCATGGGGCGACCCCGCATGATTGCATCGACCCGGTTGTGGCGGTGGTCGGCATGGTAAGCGCCATCCAGACAATCATCCCGCGCAATGTCTATGCGCTGGACGAGGCGGTGATTTCGGTCACCCAGATCCACACCGGCACCGCGTCCAACATCATCCCCGAAGAGGCGATGTTCTGCGCCACGATCCGCAGTTTCAAACCCGAGGTGCGCGCTTTGCTGAAAAAGCGCTTCCACGAGATTGTTGAAGGCCATGCGCTGGCTTACAACGTCCAGGCGCGCATCGATTATGAATGGGGCTATCCGGCGACCGTCAACACCGCCGAAAATGCCGCCTTTGCCACCGAAGTTGCCGCCGAAGTCTCTGGCGCGGACGCGGCCCACGGCAATGCCAACCGCGAAATGGGGTCCGAGGATTTCTCCTACATGCTGGAGGAACGCCCCGGTGCCTATCTGTTCCTTGGCACCGGACCCGGCGCTGGCCTGCATCACCCGGCGTTCGATTTCAATGACGAGGCGGCACCGGTGGGGGCGTCTTTCTTTGCCCGGCTGGTCGAACGCGCCCAACCTCTGGCTTGATCGGCAGGCAAATCAGGGCAACAGTGATGGCATTGGAAAGAGGTATCCCATGCGTCGTCTTGCCCTGATTTTCGCGATTTTACCCTCGGCCGCCTTTGCTGGCCCGACCGACGGCTTTTACCGCAACCCGGTTGGCCCCAGCATTCAGGTGCAAGGGGCGACCGGCGATGGCTTTGACTTCGGCCTGACCGCAGGCGCATCAGACGGCAGCTATAGCTGCCCCGAGGGCGAGACGGATTGCCTGCATGTGGCAGGCCACGCGACTTTGCAGGGCAAGTTTTTCACCTATATCGACCCGGATGACGCCACGAGCCGGATCTTTTTCGCCGTATCCGATGCCGGGATCAAGCTGGTTTCGACCACAGGGCCGCTGGGGACCGGCACGGCAAACCGCTTGCCAATGGTCGACCTGCCCGGCCTTTATGCGCCAGAGTTTCTGGGTGACGCGGTTGAAGGCGACCCCACAACGCAGAATGCCGCTGCAACCGAGGCCGACAGTGGCGATCAGATGGGCGCAGCGGATGAATTGCACGCGTTCCGCTCCCCCACCGGGAACGTGTCGTGCCTGTTCGCGCTTGGCGATTCCGCCGAGGTGCGCTGCGATCTGACCGAACTGAACCGCAGTTTCACCACGCCGCCCGCCGATTGCGATCTGGAATGGGGCGACAGTTTCTCGATTGGGGAAATGTCCAAGCGCGGTTCTCTGGTCTGCCACGGAGACACCGTGATCGATCCGCAGGCACAGGTTTTGGAGTACGGCAGCACTCTTGGCTATTTCGGCATCGTATGCACCTCTGCCAAGACCGGGATGAGCTGCGTCAACAACCAAGGCCATGGGTTTAGCGTGGCGCGCAAGCTGCAGTCGGTGTTCTGACCCGGATTTACAGCACGAAATCCCCGGCGGTCAGCGCAATCGCCCCGATCAGGTGCAGGACCGCATCGGCCAGCCCATCGCCGTTCACATCAAGTTCAACGACCGTATCCTGCGCGCTGGTCAGATAGCGCAGCTGGCCTGCGACATGGCCAAAGCTTTGGGTGCCGATGAAGTCAAACGCATCGTTGGCCAGCGCATTGGTTGTGTTGGCGTCTATCGCCGACAGGTCGATATGGTCAACCCCGGTGACGAAATCGGTGATCGTGTCGGCGGTGCCCACAAGGGTTGAGGTATCGCCAAGGCCTGCAAAGACAAAGGTATCGTGGCCCAGACCCCCGGTCAGAACGTCCTTGCCCTGTTGCCCGCGCAAGACGTCATCGCCGACACCGCCGCGCAGAACATCAGCGCCGAACCCTCCGGTCAGGGTATCGTCGCCCGCAGCGCCGTACAGCGTATCCGCCCCGCCACCGCCGATCAGCAGGTTTTTGCCCGCCGTTCCGGTGATGCTGTTGGCCAGATCATTGCCAAAGCCGTTCAAGTCTGCGGCCCCGCGCAGGTTCAAAACCTCTAGCCCGTCGAACAGCCGAAAGCTGCACCATGACTGCACGATGTCATGGCCAGCCCCGGTGTCGGTGATCCGCGTCATTGGGCTGTCTATCAGATAAAGGTCATTGCCGCCCGCATCATAGATGACACCGGCCACCGCATTGCCGCGCGCATCGACCGTGTCATTGCCAAGCCCCATCGACAGGTCGCCGGTCAGATGGCCGCCCGCATAGCTGTCATTTCCAGCCCCCAGATTGACGGTGCCTACGATGGTGCCCGCGTTGCGCACCGTATCATCCGACGCGCCGGTTGAGGTGACATTGCCCCCAATCAGCCCCGAATTGACCAGCGCAAAGCTGTTGCCCGCAACCAAAGTGATGCTGACCGCCGTGTCAGCGCTGATCGTGCCAAGGTTGGTCACCTCTGCCTGATTGCTGGTCACGCTGACGCCGACAGAAGCGCCCTCAACCGTGCCAAGGTTCACCAGATCCGCCCCGGTGCCGCCCAAAAGCACGCCCAGATGCCCGGAAATCCGGCCCGCATTGGAAAGTGAGGCACCCGCGCCCAAAGCCTCTACCGCTGTGCCATTTGCCGCCGTGATCTGCCCTGCCGTGTCCAGATGCCCGCCATTCAGCGTGATCGCCGACCCCGTGCTGCCAGAGATGAACTGCCCGCTGGCCGTGATGCCAAAGGTCACATTGGCATCAACCGCCAAAGCCTGCAGATAGACGTAGCCGCCAAAGTTGATCGCCGTGGCCCCAGACACGCCGATATCCGACAGGCTGGCCTCGGGCATCACAAGCGCTGCCCCCGGCGTCACGATCAGCTCATCGCCGGCATGAAAGCTGGTCAGACCGATCCAGGTTACGGCGTTGGTGATCAGATAGGTTGTCATGGCGGCTCCTTAAAATCCGGTTTCGGAAATTAAGACGGTTTTAACCTATCGCCACTGCTTCACAAGAAAAGGTTTAACTGTTGATTAACCGGTTAATGCCGCCAATTTGGTTAAAATCGACAGGCCGGGGCAGGGGGAGATGTTCTGTCAGGCGCGGTCAGCTTGGGTGCGGCACGAACAGGGCGGTCGGCAACTTGCCATCCTCGGTCAAGACCACCACATGCGTGCCGTCGGGCACCCGTTGATACAGGTCCATAACGTCTTGATTTATCATGCGGATGCAGCCGGAGGAGGCGTTTTGCCCGATGCTTTCCCATTCCGGCGTGCCGTGGATGCGGTAGCCGTAATCGACCCCATCGGTGCGCAGATACAAGGCGCGCGCGCCCAAGGGATTGGTCAGCCCGCCCGGTTGGCCGTCCTTGTAGCGCGCAAGTTCCGGCCTGCGGCGGATCATTTCCGGCGGCGGCGTCCAGGTGGGCCAGGTGGTGCGCCCGGTGATATCAGCCTCACCCGACCAGCCGAAGCCGGCACGGCCGACCGCGATGCCGTAACGCAAAGCGCGGTTTTTCGCGGTGATCAGATACAGATGTTTGGCGGTCGGGTCGATGATGATGGTTCCAACCGCCTGAGTGGTAGGATAGTCCACCTCTTGGCGCAGCATTTCGGGCGGCACTTCGGCGACGGGGACCAGCGGCACTTTGTGCCCCTCATCCGGCAGGGCGGCGTAGTGCTCTTCCGGCGGGGTCAGCGTCAGGGGGGTCGTGCCTGACATCGACACCCCGGCCTCGTCGCATCCGGCCAAAGCTGTCATCACACCCAGGGCGAACAGCCCGCACAATTTGCCAAACATCACCGTCGCACCCACCTTCAGATTGCACCGCAGAGTCGGGCATCCGTTGCCCCTTATCAAAGGGCTAACTGGTTCAAACGCCAAGGTCAAAGCCCTGTTGCACCCGCGTCACAAGGTGGTGCGCAATTGCCAAAGTTCGGGGAACAATTCGACCTCCAGCATCCGTTTGAGGTAGCCCGCCCCTGACGTGCCTCCGGTGCCGCGCTTCATGCCGATCACCCGAGTCACCGTGGTCAGGTGGTTAAAGCGCCAGCGGCGAAAGTAATCCTCAAAATCGACCAGCTTTTCGGCCATCTCATACGCCTCCCAATATTTCTGGGGGTCGCGGTAGACCTCTTCCCACACCGCAAGAACGCCCGGATCGCTGACCCAACGTTCGCGCAGATCGCGGGTCAGAACGTGTTCGGGCACGGCGAGCCCTGCGCGGGCCAGATGGCGCAGCGCCTCGTCATACAAGGTGGGGCGGGCCAGTTCCGCCTCAAGCTTCGCCAGAATGTCGGGGCGGTGGGCATGGGGGCGCAGCATGGCGATATTCCGGTTACCGACCGAATATTCAATAAGTCGGTATTGCCACGACTGAAACCCCGAAGACTGGCCAAGGCTGTCGCGAAACGTCGTGTAATCGGACGGAGTCATCGTGCGCAGCACGTCCCACGCGTTGTTCAGTTGTTCAAAAATCCGCGCAATCCGGGCGAGGATCTTGAACGCCTCACGCGCACGGCCATTGGCGATCATCCGGCGGGCTGCATCCAACTCATGCACCGCCAGTTTCATCCACAGTTCAGAGGTCTGGTGCTGGATAATGAACAACAGTTCGTCATGCGCGGGGCTGATCGGGCTTTGTGCGCCAAGGATGGCGTCAATCTGCAAATAGTCGCCGTAAGACATCCGTCCATCAAAGGACATCTGGGCGCCGTCGGCTGCGGGGTCATAGGTCATGGCAATCTCCTGAAGGGGGGGTAGGTTTGCGGATCAGACCGCACCTTGCCCGTCCAGCACCCCAAACGCCCCAAGCCGCCGCCAAAGTGCGATCCACCCAGCGGGGCGGCACATCGGCGGCGTATAGCGTTGAAATCTTAGCATTTCATCAACCCGAGTGCTGTGCAGACCTGCGGGTAAAGCTGACTTTGTGGGTCGGTGATGCCGAATGATCCGGAAAATGACCAGACCGCCCAGCCGATGCCCGCAGCCTCTGCCGCGCGGCGTTTGTCGGATAAAAAGCGCGCGTGGCTGTCGGCGTCCAGCAGTTCACCGGTGTCAGAAATCCACAGCGCGCCAAATTCGCCCAATAGCAAACGATCGTGCGGTATTGCGTTTGCATCGGCCCAAACCACCGCCGCATCAATCGCCTCGGTCATTTCTGCACCCGATGCGGCGCGGTAATCGTCGATCATCGCGCCCAGCGTCAGGGCGGCCCCCGCCTCTGCCATCGGACCAGCCGCAACCGCCGCACGCACCTTGGCTTTGGCCACAATGTCAGCCGCCCCGGCATCGGTCAGACCATCGGGTGGGTAGGGCAGACCCTGCACAAACATCAGCGGGCTGTCGTTCCAGTTGGCCCCCTGATGGCTGAATGTGAACGGATCGTAGGAATGAAAGCTCCATATCACGTTGTCGTCGTGCACGGCTTTGGGGTCCAGCACCGACAGGCCTTTGGCACCGCCCCAGCAGGCACCCGACAGAACCAGCGGCAGATCGGGGGCAGCCTTGCGCGCCACATCGTGCAGCCGGGCGAGTTTTGACGGCCAGTCAGAGGTTGCGGGGGCCGAATAGATCGCGGCACAATCCTGCGTCGGTTCGTTCATCAGCTCCAACGCGGTGCGTTCGGGGTCAAGGTCGGCGATGATTTCTGCGACCTGCGACAGCATTTGAAGATAGGCGTCAAAGTCGGCGGGTCTGGTCAGAATGCGGTCGATGTCGCCGACCTCGCCAGTGTGAGGATAGGTGTGCATGTCAAGGATGACCTTCAGGCCAGCCGCCTGCGCCTCAACCACCCTTTGGCGCAGGTTGGTCAAAAAGCCGCCCTGCCGCGCCGTTCCGGCAAGGGCCAGCATGGGCGAGGGGTCAGCCGCGATGCGCACCGTGTCAAAGCCCTGCGCGTGCAGGCGGGCAAAGGTGCCGGGTGCCACATGGCGCGGATAATCGGGGTAGACGTCCAGAAACCCCGGAGTTTGCAAAAGATCGTTCAGGCTTTTCCATTCCACCCAGATGTCAGTGGAAAACCCGCGCTTGGGCGCAAAACGATCTGCCGCCGTTTCGGCCAGTGCAGGTTGGGCCAGCAGCAGGCACAGTGCGACGAGGCCTTTCACAGCGCCACCGCCATCGGCCGGTTCACCGGGTTGTCGTGTTGGCCTTGTTTTGGATCAAGCCCCGGAATGTCGGTCAGTTCGGGTGCCATCCGCCAGCCGTGCCGCAGAAAGAACCCTTGCGAACAGCGACTGGCAAGCACGTGCAGTTCAGGCAAGGCCAGTGCCCGCGCCTCGGCCAGAATGGCGGCATTAAGGGCGTAGCCGACCCCCTGACCCATCCGGTCCGGTGCGACGAAGGCCATGTTCAGACAGCCCGACCGTTCCAGCATCATAAATGCGGCGATGCGCCCCTCATCGGCAACAAAGGTCACGTAGCCGTCCGGCATCGCACGGTCGCCCACCCATTCCGCCAGTTCCGCAGCCGTATACCGCCCGGCGGCCCCGATCTGCACCGCGTCGACAAAGACGCTGCGGCAGCTTTGGGCATCGTCGGGTCGGAA
>JBBRKS010000205.1:0-6539 GCA_038231775.1 Rhodobacterales bacterium
GCGAGTCTGGGTCGGCGAGATCGGAATTTCCTGATAGAACTGCACCGCCTCGGGGGTGAAGGCAAAAACGGCGTTGGGCCACAAGCCATAGTAGCTCCACGCTTTTTGCAGATGGGGCGGCAGGTGCGGCGCCTCGGGGGCAATCTGGGCATAGCGCTTGACGGACCACAACCGCCCCGGCACATCACCGAACGTGCCCAGCGACACCGCCAGCCCGTTGTCCAGCGTCAGATCGCGGTAGGTGCGGCCGTACAGGTCCTGCAAGCCGGGATGCGCCATCGCGACATGATAGCCCTCGTTGTCAACGTCGCGCACCGATTTCCAGTTGACCGGCAGATCGGTTGACCAATCGGGCATCGGAACCGGCAGGATGCTGTCCAGATCATAGGCAGCGAAATCAGCGTTGTACGGGGCCAGCAGGTCAGCCACTGCAGGCTGCGGGCCATGCTGAAAGCGCAGAAACAGGAACCCGTGGAAAATCTCCAGTTCAATCGGTTTCAGGCCAAAATCGGCGCGGTCCAAGGTGCCGAAACTGGTGGGGGCCGATGCCCCGCGCAGCGTGCCGTCGGTGTTGTAGACCCAGCCGTGAAACGGGCAGACCATCGCGCCCTTGCAATGGCCCTGCACGCCGTCAACCACCCGCGCGCCGCGATGGCGGCACAGGTTGTGAAAGGCGCGGATGATGCCGTCCTGCCCGCGCATGATCAAGCCCCGCTCTCCCAGCAGATCAAAGGTCAGCCAGTCTCCGGGGGCGGGAATGTCTGAAATATGGCCCGCAACCTGCCAGCATTTCAGGAAAATCTCTGACCGCTCCAACGCGAACATCGCGTCAGAGTGGTAGGTCCAGGCCGGCAATCCGCTGCGATCCCAGTCGTTGGGCACCGGGATGGTTTTGAAGGGCAGGTCGTTCATCGGGCCTCCATCTGGGCAAGCAGCCAGTTGTGAAAACGGTGGATTTCATATTCCTGCGGCATCAAACGCCCCGCCGTAAAGGCAGGGGAGGCAAAGCCGCGCTGGTTCATTTCAACCGCGTCGCCGTCCTGATCCAGCACAATCTGGGCAAAAGAGGCGATCTGTGCGGCATCAAAGTCCGGTTGGGCGAGAGTTTCGGGGGTAAAGTGCCACTCTGCCACCAGCCGGGTTTGGTTCGCGCTGACTGGTTCCAACCGGACAGAGCGCACATAGTCAACATGCGCCACGATATAGCAACTGGGCCAGATCGTCACGAAACTCGCACCCGTCAGCTTTTGGCGGTCGGTCAGCCCATCAAACACCGGGCCACAAGCTGCGCCGGTCGGCGTCCAGCTTTGCGTGCCGGATTTCAGCCTTGTGCCAGAGTCGGTCGGATCAGAGACCTCCTCCAACCCCATGATCCCCTTGGCATAAACCGGAACACGGTCGCTCAGTTCGGGGTGAATGCCGGGGCAATGCAGGCACTCGTTGTAATTCTCCCAGAACACTTTCCAGTTGCAGTTCAGAAGACGTTCCGAACGGTGACCGGTGACCAAACGCTCCATCGGCCAGTTGTTCAGGGCATCCAGACCCATATCCGGGTCTAACCCACCCTGGCCCTGCAAGTTCACGAACAAAAACCCGTTCCAGATCAGATGAGGAACCGCCAGCAAGCCGTTCTGATCCTTGTCGAAATCGGCTGTCGGGGTCGCATGGCCAACCGAGACCAGCCGCCCGTCAAGCCCATAAGCCCAAGCGTGATAGGGGCAGGTGATCAGGCGGCCCACCGTACGCTCACTCCGGCACAGTTCGGCGCCACGGTGGCGGCAAACGTTGTGAAAGGCGGTCACCACACCCGCAGCATCGCGGCAGATCAGCACCGGCGCGCCCGCGACCGTCACCGCGCGCATCCGCCCCATCGGCAGGTCGCAAAGCCGCCCCAGCATCACCCAATTTCCTGCCCAAACCGTCGCCTGCTCGCGGCCAAACCACGCCGGCGCGGTATAGGCGGCGCGTGGCAGGCTTTCGGGGCAATGATCCAGCAGGGGCGAGGTGGTCATCAGAACCTTTCCGGCGGGGTGGCGCGCTTGCGGGCCGGGTTGAAGAACGGGCGTTCGACCACCCTGACCGGCAGCATCAGCTTGGCATAGTGCAACTCGCGTTCCGCATAGATTTCTACCCAGACATCGGAACCCTTCGCATGTTTCGCCGAAATTTCGGCAATCGCAATCGACCGTTTGGTGATCGGCGACCATGCGGCAGAGGTGACATGCCCGACCTCGTGCCGCTTGGCGTGGTACAAAATCGCCCCCTCTGCCGCGACATTGCCGGGGATATCCAAGCCGACCAGCGCCCATTTCGACCCGGTTTCCCGTTCGCGCAGCAAAGCCCGCCGCCCGGTGAACGGCCCCTTGTCGAAATCCACCATCCAGCCCAGCCCCAGCTCAAACGGCGAGCGGGCCCGATCTTCCCGCAAGGCCTGATGGGCCGGGATGAAATCGACGGTCGCAATGACAAACCCCGCCTCGATCCGTGCCAGATTTAGCGCATCATTGCCCGCTGGACGCAATCCGTAGACCGACCCCGCCTGTTCCAACCGGTCCCACAGCGGCAAGGCAAGGTCCGGCGTCACCCAAAGTTCATACCCCAGATCGCCGGTAAACCCGGTGCGAGAGATCATCACCTGTCCATTTCCAAGCGGCAAACGGGTCAGGCGGAACGGTTTCAGAGCGGCCACATCAAGCCCGGCTTTCGCCAGAATGGTCGCCGCCAACGGCCCTTGCAGCGACAGCCCGGCAAGGTCCGCGGTCTGATCGGTGACGGTGATGTCAAACCCGTGGGCGGAGTCCAGCAGCCACGGCAGATGGCGTTCCTGACAGCAGATCATGAAATCCTGCGGTCCAAGCCGGAACAGGGTGCCGTCGTCCAGCACCTTGCCCGCATCATTTACCCACGCGGTATAGTGCACGGCATCAACCGGAAGTTTCTTTACATTGCGCAGGGTTAGGCGCTGAAGATAATCCTCCGCCTCAACTCCGGTGATGCGGTATTTGGTCATCGGGCACAGGTCATAGACCATGGCCGTGTTGCGGATTGCGGCATATTCCATCTCTGTGTCGCCATAGCACAAGGCGGTCCGATACCCGGCCCAAGGACCAAAGCGCATCAGGCGGTTCAAGGGTTCGGTCCGCGCGGCAAAAGCGGTCGGCAACAGGGGCGTCAGGTCAAAGCGCAGGGTCATAGCGCACCCTCCATCGCCAACGCGGCATTCCAGCCCGCAGCACCGGTGATCCCACCGCCCGGATGGCTGCCAGCCCCGGCCAGCCACAACCCCTCAATCGGCGTGCGGTACTGCGACAGGTCTCGCAGCGGCCGCAGGAACAGCATCTGTTCAACCGCAAGTTCGGCGTGATGCCAGTTGCCGCCCGGGTTGCCGTACAGTGCAGCCACGTCCTGCGGCATCAGAAGTTCACAGTGCAGGATCAGCGGGCGCAGGTCGGGAATATGCGCCGCCAGCACGCGCAGGGTGTTTTCCAGCATCTGTGCGCGTGCCTGATCAAGCCCGTCAACCGGCATGTGGGGCGCGAATTGGACATTGGCGGTCAGGATGTGCAGACCGTCGGGGCGCGGGTCAAGCGAGGTTGGAAAGAACACCTCCAGTACCGGGACGTCGGGGATCTGGCCGTATTTCACCGGGTTGAAGGCGTTTTCCACGGCGTTTACCGACGGCGCGATGATCAGGCGGTTTTCCAGATTATCTATATTTGGCAAGGATTTAAGCGCCAAAGTTAATCTTGCCGTACCACCCCGGCTGTGGATATGGCCCGCACGGGTGTAAAGCCCGGCATCCAGCACCCTTGGCCCGACCAGATCACGCAAGGTCAGACCGGGGTGCAGGGTTGAGACGATGGTTTTTCCCGCCAACGCTTCACCGCTCGCCAGTTCAACGCCCGTCGCTGTGTCGCCGTTTGTGACAATCCGTGTAACACGGGCGTTTTGGCGGATCGTCACCCCCGCAGCCTCGGCAGCTTTGGTCATCGCCTGTGCGACGGCCTGCATTCCGCCTTTCGGGGCCAGCACGTCGGGACCGGTCGCGAGGTGATTCAGCAGCAAGATCAGAGTGTTGGGCGACCGTGGTCCGGCCCATGCGCCCAAGGTCGCCTCAAACGCGATGTAGCCTTGCAAGCGCTGATCGGTCAGGTCGTCTTCTGCTACATCGGCGGCATTGGTCAAAAGCATGCGCAGCAGTTCCCGGAATTCCGTTTTGCCAAGGGCGCGGATGCCAAGGCCAAGCCGGGCGAGGGTCAGCCAGTCATTGCCTTTGCCCAAGGTCGGCGCGGGTATCGCGCGAAACGGGGCAAGAACACGGGCGAATTGGGTCAGCCTGTCATGAAGCCGTGCAAAATCAGCATCTTGCGAGGCGGTCTTGCCACGGGATATCGTGACCGGGTTGGGGCCAAGGAGGGTGGTTTGCAGGGTTTGAAACCCTAGCCCGTAGCGTTCCAGGTCCATCCCCTTGGCCACGCGGGCGTCGATGCCGCGTGTCAGATGGGCCAGCGTGGTCGTGAAACCGGGGGCAAATTCGCGGGGGGTGGCACCTCCGCCGGGCATCGGCAAAGCGTCCAGCAGGGTGACTTTTGCGCCCTTTTGGGCCAGCCTTGTGGCGCAGGCGAGGCCGTTGGGGCCAGCACCGATCACGATAACCTCAGAGGACGGCGTAGGCATCGCTCATCCCCCCGGGCAGTTTGGCATCGAGCAGAATTTCGGCAGCAGCGTTGCGGCCCGGCGCACCCATCACGCCACCGCCGGGATGGGTGGCGGACCCGCACATCCACAGGTCCTTGATCGGGGATTTGTATTGCGCGTAGCCAGGAACGGGGCGGTTGAACAGCAACTGATCAAAGGTCAACTCACCCTGAAAGATGTTGCCTTCGGTCAGACCAACCTCGGCCTCAAGCTCACGCGGCGTGCGAACTTCGACGTGCAACACCTTGTTTTTGAAGCCGGGCGCGTAGGTTTCGATCTGGTTCATGCAGGTGTCGCGCAGGTCATCCCGGTCGGCGTCGGTCCAATCATTGCCCGCAATCTTGGGCGGGGCGTATTGGACGAAACATGACATGAAATGCTTGCCGGTCGGCACCATCGTCGGGTCGATCATCGTCGGGATCATGCAGTCCTGAAACGGATCGCGGCTGAAGTGGCCGGATTTCCAGTCGTCATAGCCCCGCTCCATCCGCGCAATGCTGTCGGTGAAGTGCAGATCGCCTTTGATGTTGGCAGCACCTTCGGGCAAGGCGGTAAACACCGGGGCGGCGTCCAAAGCGATGTTCAGCTTGGCTGACGATCCGCGGGTCTTGAACTTTCTGACCGATGCCACGAACTCGGCGGGCAGGTCGGCTTCGTTGACCGTTTTCAGGAACGTCCGCTTGGCATCCATGTTGGAAATCACCCGTGCGGCGCGGATTTCCTCACCATTGTCCAGCACAACGCCGACAGCCTTGCCGCCACGCACCAGAATTTCCGCGACCGGAGACATCGTGCGCACCTCACCGCCCGCAGCGCGCAGAGACGCGGTCAGCGCCTTGGTGATCGACCCCATCCCACCCCGCGCAAAGCCCCAAGCGCCGACATTGCCGTCCACATCGCCCATGTAGTGATGCAAGAGGACATAGGCGGAACCGGGGCTCATCGGGCCCAAAGCGGTGCCGATGATGGCCGAGACGGCAAGGTAGCCCTTGATCACCGGGCTTTCAAAATACTCATCCAGAAAATCGGAAATCGACATGGTCCAGAAACGGACCATTTCGGCGCGTTGCTGTTCACTCAGGGCACCGATCTGTTTGCCGAGCCACAGCAGTTCCATGATGTCACGCGGGCGGAATGACGAAGGGTCGGGCGGGGTGCGCAGCAGCATCGGGCGGATGAAGCGGCAATAGCGCTGGACGTCGCGGGAGTAGAGATCATACGCCTCGGCATCGCGGGCGGAATGGCGGGCAAATTCGCGGCGGTTGGCGTCGTGGTCGCGGAACATGCCAAGATAGCCGCCCGTTTCGGTGAAGACCGCGCCACCTTCATAGGGCAGGATCTGCAGGCCGTGTTTGGGCAGGTCGAGATCGCGCATGATTTCGGGCCGGAACAGGGACGACACATAAGAGCAGTTGGAATAGGTGAAGCCGGGATACAGTTCACGGCTGACAGCGGCACCGCCGATCCAGTCGTTCTTTTCAACAACCAGCACCTTCATGCCGGCTTTGGCGAGGTAGCAGGCGGCGACAAGGCCGTTGTGACCGGCACCGATGATCAGCGCGTCATATTTCTGGTCTCGTTTCGGCAGGTCAGGCATGGCGGCTCCCTCTGCCGGGAGGGTCGCAGGATTCTGACTGGATTGTCAATCAGAATATAGTGGGGCAGTTTGGCCACAGATATCCCCTGTTTTCCAGCCCGCATTTTCGGCTAGTCTGGGGGCGATGACCGGAGGCCGCATGACTGACGCCCAGACCCCACAAGACCCGCCGCCGCGCAAGATGAGCCGGGAGAGCCGGCGGACCCAACTGATCGAATCGACGATCGAGACGCTGGCGACGCGC
>JBBRKS010000206.1:0-6511 GCA_038231775.1 Rhodobacterales bacterium
CAGGTTGGTACCTTCCAGATCACGCCATTCGATCGGTTCCGGTTTGGTCGCCATTACAGAGGCCGAATGGCAGATCAGCCGGAAAGGTTCGCGGAATAGCGCATCAAAGCGCAGGTGCAGGCTATCGCCCGGGGCACTGGCAAAACCCATGTCGACCTGACCGCTTTCGACCATGTGCCAGACATCCGTGCTGTCGGTATCCACCAGTTCCACATCGACATCGGGCCGCGTTTGCAGAAACTCTCGCAGAGCTTGCGGCAGCAGCGTCACCGCAACCGATGGCACAGAGGCCAGCCGCAACCGTCCGGAAAATGCCCCGGCATGGGCGGCAATCGCCTCCATCGCGCGGTCATAGTCCCGCAGCAGGATAATCCCGGTATCACGCACCAATAGGCCAAGTTCGGTCAGCGTCTGCTTGCGGTCTGCCTCAAACAAGGGGCCGCCCAGACGATCCTCGATCTGTTTCAGGGTCATCGAAAGCGCCGATGTCGTGCGGTGCAATTGCTCGGCTGCATCTTTGATATTGCCGTGTTCGGCCACGGCCACCAGCGCGCGCAAGGCGTCAAGACGGATCATTGGCATCCATTTCAGAAAAATTGAAGCAGGTGTCAGAATTAGTCATTTGCCTGACGCGACGCAACAGGGTTCAGTCTGGCAGTTGATCAAAGGAACCTTGACCCATGCCCGAACAACTGAGCCTTGCGCAGGTCGAAGATTTGTCCTTTCGCCGTCTGGTCGCGGCAGGGGCGTCGGACCTTGCGGCGCAGTCGGTGGCGCGGTCGATACGGGCGGCGGAGCGGGACGGCATTCGCAGCCATGGGCTGATGTATCTGCCGATCTACATGGAACATCTGCGCTGCGGCAAGGTTCTGGGGGCTGCGGTTCCGGTTGTGACGCAGCCGCGCCCGGCTGCTGTTGTGGTTGATGCAGCCAACGGGTTTGCCCATCCCGCCATTGATGGGGGTTGGGATGCGCTGACATTGGCGGCGCAAAGCGAGGGGGTGGCGACCATGACCATCTCGCGATCCTACAACTGCGGGGTGCTGGGCCATCATGCCGAACGGCTGGCCGAGGCGGGGTTGATCGGGCTCTGTATGACCCATGCGCCCGCCTCGATTGCGCCGATCGGTGGGTCTGTTCCGGTGATCGGCACCAATCCCTTTGCCTTGGCGGTGCCTGACGGAAAGGGCGGCGTGGCGCTGTCGATCGACCAGTCGGCCAGTGTGGTTGCGAAGTCTGAGGTTATGATGCGTGCCCGGCGGGGCGAGGCGCTGCCCGAAGGCTGGGCGTTGGATGCGCAGGGGCTGCCTACGACATCTGCCGAGGATGCGCTGAAAGGATCGATGATGCCATCCGGCGGTTACAAGGGCTTTGGCATCGGGCTGATGGTCGAAGTGCTGGCCTCTGCCATGGCCGGGGCCAATTCCAGCCGTACGGCCAGCCCCTTCTCCGGGCCTGCGGGTGGGCCGCCCGGCACCGCGCAATGCTTCATAGCCTTTGATCCCGGTGCCTATGCCGACGGATTCAGCGCAAGGATCGCGGAACTGATCGCTGCCGTCCTGGCGCAAGACGGCACTCGACTGCCCGGATCGCGCCGAAGGGCCGCCCGCGCAATGACCGCTGAGCAGGGCGTTTCGGTTGATGACGCGTTGATGGCGAGGCTTCTCACGTAACTTCAGAATTTCTGAACTCAAATCAAAAATAACTCGTTTGACTGAATTCATTTGGACGCACACTTTGCTTGGATAAGGCCCGACATGGGCCAGTTATCCAACCGGAGGTTTTCGATGAACGGACTGCACAAGATCTTTGGGGTGGCCGCATTGGCTACCTTTGCCCTTGGGGGCGCCACGACAGCACAGGCAGCGGATTGCGGCACTGCTAAAACCGTGACGATTGCCGAAATGACCTGGCTCTCGGCCGCCTCGCTGGCTCATATCGCCCAACACGTCTTGCAGGCCGGATATGGCTGCGATGCACAACTGGTGCCGGGCGATACCGTGCCCACTGCCACCTCAATGCTGAACCGTGGCCAGCCAAATATCGCACCCGAACTGTGGGTGTCATCCGTCCAGACGATCTGGGACGAAGCGCAGACCAAAGCCGCATTTTACAAGGCCGGCGACATCTTTGCCGGCGGTGGTGAAGAGGGCTGGTGGGTGCCCGATTACGTGATGGCAGAGCATCCCGAACTGAAAACCATCGAAGACCTGAAGGCCAACTGGAAGATTTTTGCCACCGCCGACAACCCAGACAAGGGCCGTCTTTATGCCAGCCCTCCGGGTTGGAGCAGCGAGATCACCGGTGGCAACCTGTTCAAGGCACTTGGTCTTGCTCAGACCTTCGAGCTGTTCTCTTCCGGCTCGGGCGAAAACCTCAAAGCCGCGATCGCCCGTGCGGTCAGCCAGCATGAGGCTTTCGTCGGATATTACTGGGGGCCGTCGGATGTGATCGGCAAATATCACATGGTGCGTCTGGGGATGCCCGAATCTGATCCTGTGAAATACGCCTGTCTTGTTGATTCCAATTGCGCCGATCCGCAGGTGACCGGCTGGGCCAAAGGCCAGATCGCGGTGGCCGTGACCCCCGATATCAAGACGACGGCCCCCGATGTGGCGACGTTCCTGTCCAAGATGCAGGTTCCCAACGACAAGATCAGCGAAGTTCTGGCCTGGGGCGATGACAACAAGGCGACGCCCGAAGATGTCGCGGTCTATTTCCTGAAAAACTATGAGGCGATCTGGACCACCTGGGTGCCAGCCGACGTGGCCGACAAGATCCGCGCCTCACTTTGATCACCTGCGGGCGGCTTACGGGCCGCCCGTTGAACCTCCTTCGCATCAGAGGCCCGGCATGGACCAGAGTTTCCCAGACCTGTTTGACCTTAAAGCCATCAGCCGGGTGATTGACGACGCCTTTAACCAGATCGTCGGCACCTATGGCCGGACTCTTGAGGCGATTTTCCTTCCCGTGCTCAAGCTGCTGAACGGGCTGGAGAAAGGCTTGCTGGCCATGCCTTGGTGGGTGATCCTGCTGGCGCTGGCGGGGCTGGCTTGGACCTCATCGCGCAGCTGGAAAACCGTGGTGCTGGTGGCGGCGCTGACCTTTGGTCTTGGCGTTCTGGGTGTATGGGGGGCCGCGATGGCGACCATCGCACTGATGCTGATTTCGACCCTGCTGGCAATTCTGATCGGCCTGCCCATCGGCATTGCGATGTCGCGGTCCAAAACCATGCAATCGGTGACCTTGCCGGTGTTGGACATCATGCAGACCCTGCCGATCTTCGTCTATCTGATCCCCTTCGTGATGCTGTTCGGCCCCGGGAAAATTCCCGCCCTGCTGGCCACAATCGTTTTCGCCGTCCCGCCGGTGATCCGTCTGACCAACCTTGGCATCCGTCAGGTTGATGCCGAAACGGTCGAGGCAGTGGAATCCTTTGGCGCCGCACCGATGCAGGTGCTGTTCTCCGTGCAGATCCCGCTCGCCTTGCCGACCATCATGGCGGGCATCAACCAGACCACGATGATGGCGCTGTCGATGGTGGTGATTGCCTCGATGATCGGCGCGGGGGGATTGGGCTATCAGGTGCTGCAAGGCATCCAGCGGCTGGAGGTCAGCCGGGGTCTTCTGGCGGGACTTGGCATCGTGTTTCTTGCGATAATCTTCGACCGCATCATGCAGTCCTTCGGAAAGCGCATGCAGAAATCCCTGAAACTGGGGGAATGATTATGAGCGACGATATCAAGATCAAGGTTGACGGCGTCTGCAAAATCTTTGGCAAAGAGCCCAAGGCCGCGCTCGCCAAGGTGCGCGCAGGGATGGGCAAGGCCGACCTTCTGGCCCAAACCGGGCATATTCTGGGGCTAAACAACATCAGCCTGTCGATTAGGCGCGGCGAGACGTTTGTGATCATGGGTCTCTCGGGGTCGGGGAAATCAACCCTGATCCGGCATTTCAACCGCCTGATCGAGCCGACGGATGGCCGCATTCTGGTGGACGGGCAAGACATCCTGGCGTTGAGCGCTGCTGATCTGCGCCAATTTCGCCGCCGCAAAATCTCGATGGTGTTTCAACGCTTTGCGCTGTTGCCGCACAAGACAGTACTGGAAAACGTGATGTACGGCCTGCTGGTGGACGGTGTAGCGGAACCCGAGGCCAGCCGCCGCGCGCAAGAGCAAATCACGCTGGTTGGGTTGGCAGGTTTTGAAAGCCGCTATCCCGGTCAGCTGTCGGGTGGCATGCAGCAGCGGGTCGGCTTGGCTCGCGCCCTAGCCGCCGATGCCGATATTCTGCTGATGGACGAGGCATTTTCGGCGCTCGACCCGCTGATCCGGCACGACATGCAGATGCAGCTTAAGGAAATTCAGGCCCGCCTGCACAAGACCATCGTCTTTATCACCCATGATCTGGACGAGGCCCTGTTGCTGGGCGATCATATCGCCATCCTGAAAGACGGTGAATTGCGCCAGATCGGTACGGGGCCTGAAATCCTGCTGAACCCCGCCGATGACTATGTGGAACGGTTCGTTCGCGACGTGAACCGCGCCCGGATTGTCACCTGCGGGTCACTGGCCGATCCTGCGGTGGCGGGTATGGGCAGCGTCAGCGCCGACGCGCCGCTGGAGGCTGCCTATAGTGCGCTGGCCCTGGCGGAAGGCGCGATCAACGTGATGCGCGCCGATGGCACGATTGCAGGCGGTTTGACAATGAAATCAGTATTCTCTGCGCTGGCGCAGCGTTAATTCAAGAAGCGGAACATGGACCATGTCAGAGACTAGAAACTACATCGCGGGCGAATGGATGGTGGGCGATGGCACATTGGAAAGCCGCAATCCGTCAGATACCTCTGATCTGATCGGGCGCTATGCCCAGGCCAGTGCGGCGCAGTTGGATATGGCGCTGGAGGCTGCGCGGAGGGCACAGCCCCTTTGGTGGGCGGCAGGCATCCAGAAGCGCCACGACGTGCTGATGTCAATCGGCACCGAATTGATGGCCCGAGCGGGCGAAATCGGCTCACTTTTGGCGCGCGAAGAGGGCAAGCCCGCCGCCGAGGGCAAGGGCGAGGTTTACCGTGCCGGGCAGTTCTTCACATGGTTCGCTGCCGAAGCCCTGCGCCTGCAAGGCGATCAGGCGCAATCGACAAGGCCTGGCATTGATATCGAAGTGCGCCGCGAACCGGTTGGGGTGGTGGCGATTATCTCGCCATGGAACTTCCCCATCGCGACCCCGGCGTGGAAAATTGCTCCCGCTCTCGCCTATGGCAATGCCGTGGTCTGGAAGCCTGCCAACCTGACGCCCGCATCGACCGTGGCTTTGGCCGAGATCATCGCGCGTGCCGACATGCCACGCGGGACGTTCAATCTGGTGATGGGACCGGGGGCTGCCGTCGGCAACCGCTTGGTCGCGGCGGATGCCGTCGATGCGATCAGCTTTACCGGCTCGGTTCCGGTGGGTCGCCAGATTGCCACCGCATCTATCGGCCATATGCCGAAATTGCAGATGGAGATGGGGTCAAAGAACCCGATGCTGATCATGGATGACGCCGATCTGGATCTGGCGGCGACTCATGCCTGCAACGCGGCCTTTGGCGGAACCGGGCAGAAATGCACGGCGGCGTCGAGGCTGATCGTGCATGAAAAAATCTTGGATGCCTTTACCGCAAAACTGATGGCCGCAGCCAAGGCGCTGAAGGTCGGGCACGCCTTGGAAGATGGCACCCAGATTGGCCCGGTTGTCAGCGAAAGCCAGTTGACCTCCAACCTGCGCTATATCGAAACCGGACGCGCCGAGGGTGCCGAGCTGTTGTGTGGCGGAATGCGGCTGGATCGGGCAACCGACGGCTATTTCATGGCCCCGGCGATTTTCGCCAACACCCGCAATGACATGGCGATCAACCGCGAAGAGATGTTCGGCCCGATCACCTGCATCCAGACCGCTGGCAGCTATGCCGAAGCGCTGGCGCTGGCCAATGACACGCCCTTTGGTTTGACTGCTGGCATCATGACCCGCTCCCTCGCACGCGCAAACCATTTCCGCGCCAATGCCAAGGCTGGCTGCGTGATGGTGAACCTGCCAACTGCGGGCACCGATTATCACGTGCCGTTCGGCGGACGGGGTGCCTCTTCTCATGGACCGCGCGAGCAGGGGCGCTATGCGGCAGAATTCTATACAACCGTGAAAACTGCTTACACCGCCGTGGGGGTGCCAGAGTGACATTTCTGATCGACGGGCTGCAATACGCCAACTGGTCTGAACGCATCTTTCGGCAGTTGCGCGCAGGTGGTGTCGATGCGGTGCATGTGACCATCACTTATCACGAGACGTTTCGCGAAACCGTGCTGAACATCAGCCGCTGGAACCGCTGGTTTGAACAGTTCCCCGATCTGATCTTTCAGGGCTTTACAGCCGCCGATGTGCAGCTTGCCCGCGATACCGGCCGCACGGCGATTTTCTTTGTTTCGCAGAACCCCAGTTGCATCGAGGATGACATCGGCCTTGTCGAAGTGCTGCA
>JBBRKS010000207.1:0-6472 GCA_038231775.1 Rhodobacterales bacterium
ACAGCGGAAAGAACGGCGAAATCCGCGCCATCTGGGCGTCGGAAAGCAGGAACATATCGCTCATGGCAGCACCCCCTTGGTGCCGCAAATGAATCAGTGAGTGATCACGCCCGCAAGCGATTTAATGGGTCCAGACCCTAGAACAAGGTTGTGATGGCGGATCGGGGCGGACATGGGCGCATCCTTTTTGGCGGGATCGGAGTGGGCGAGATATACGTGGGCAGGATTTGAAGCGTGAAGCTTTGCGCGGGCAAGGTCGGGTGAGACAAAATCAGGCAGGGCAGAATCCGGTCGGGCAAGGTCGGGGGTGGCTTCATCCTTTGTCGGGTCAAGGCCTGCGTCGGGACTTTCCGCTCCGTCATTCGGCCGCACCAGCGACTCCAGCGCCTCATCCAGCAACGGATCGTCGCGCCGCCCCTCGTACCGCCGCACCTGACGCAGGATGGTGGACGCATGCCGCCCGTCGCGCCGGGCAATGGCCCGCAGCGACAGGCCGGTTTCGGTGTGGTCAAGGTAAAGCCGTACCGCGTCCGGTATCCAGGCAGGCAGGGTCAGGCGGTCGCTTATATTGGAATCCATTTGGCTGTCCGTATGCGCCCCCAAAGGCTGCATGTTCGAATTGTACACTTTCGCAACCGTGGGTGTCATTGGTTACCTAAACGTTAAAATCTGGCTCAATCCCTATAATTGTTTCGAAATCTTAAACAATTTAGTAACCATCGCACGGTTGAAACGACCATTGTGCAACGCCGGGTTGAGTTAGTGCATGTTGCCAATATCGAAACAATACCACCGGAGTTGCCGCCATGACCGACTTTCGCGCTTTGCTGTCCGACCTGCGCCGCCCGCAGATCCTGATCCGCGCCGCCCGCTTTGGCTTGTCAGAGTATCGCCGCGAACGTGATCTGAAACGCCTGCTGAATGGCCAGCAACCCTCGCCAGACCGGTCGATCCCGCGTTTGCTGACCGAGGAAGAGCGGCTTGAGGAAACCCGCAAGTCCGGTGATGCCGCCTATTCCATCGCCCGCCATATCGAGGTTTTGATTGCCCTGATGGCAGAAGTGCGCCTGCTGCCCCGCGTCGTCGTCAAGTTGTAGCCCATGAAAAAGCCCGCGCCATTCCGGGCGCGGGCTTTGCCATGTAAGCCGATGTCAGACGTACATATCCGGCATAGAGGCTTTGCGTGCAGCGACAAACGCGTCCAGCTCTTCCTGCTTGCCCTCGTCCAGCGCGGGTTGCACGTAGTCGCCCAGCATCTTGGCCACCCGTTCGCTGGCCAAAGTTTGCGTGTCGCGCGCACCCTCTTCTGACCATGTCTCAAACGGTTTGTAATCGAACAGATCAGACCGCCAGAACGCCGTCTTGAAGTTGGCCTGAGTATGCTCACATCCCAGAAAGTGACCGCCCGGACCAACCTCGCGGATCGCATCCATCGCCTGACCGTTCACATCCATATGGATGCCTTGCGCCAGATGGTGCAGCGTGCCCAACTGGTCGGCGTCCATGACGAACTTCTCATAAGACGACACAAGGCCGCCCTCCAGCCAGCCACAGGCGTGCAGCATGAAGTTCACGCCAGCCAGAAGCCCCATGTTCAGGCTGTTGGCCGATTCGTAAGCCGCCTGCGCGTCGGGCAGTTTCGATCCGCAGAACGCGCCTGCCGACCGGTAGGGCAGCCCCAGACGCCGCACCAGTTGGCCGACCCCGTAGGTGATATGCGCGGCCTCGGGCGTCCCGAACGTCGGCGCACCCGAATTCATGTCGATCGAGGTCACAAAGGCCCCGGCAATCACCGGCGCACCGGCGCGCACCAGTTGGGAATAGGCAACCCCGGCCAACACCTCTGCCAGAACCTGCGTCAGGGTGCCCGCCACCGTCACCGGCGCCATAGCCCCGCCAACGATAAAGGGCGAGACAATGGCCGCCTGATTGGCCTGCGCGTAAACCTCAAGCGAACCCATCATGATGCCGTCAAACGTCATCGGAGAGTTGATGTTGATGAGTGAGGTCATCACCGTGTTCTGATCAACAAAAGTATCGCCAAACAGGATCTTGGCCATCGCCACCGAATCAGCGGCCCGTTCAGGCGCGGTCACCGACCCCATGAAGGGCTTGTCCGACAGCGTCATATGGGCGTGCAGCATGTCCAGATGGCGCTTGTTCACCGCGACATCGGTCGGCTCACAAACGGTGCCGCCCGAATGGTGCAGCCATTTCGACATATAGCCCAGCTTCACGAAATTCCGGAAATCCTCAATCGTCGCATAACGGCGACCGCCCTGAGCATCGCGCACGAAGGGAGGGCCGTACACCGGGGCCAGCACCAGATTGCGCCCGCCGATATCGACATTGCGCAACGGGTTGCGGGCGTGCTGGGTAAAGCTGCTGGGTGCTGTCGCGCACAGCTTGCGCGCCAGGCCACGCGGGATGTGCACACGTTCGCCCTGCACATCCGCACCAGCCTCGCGCCAGCGCTGCAACGCGGCAGGGTTTTCGACAAAATTCACGCCGATCTCTTCCAGAACGGTTTCGGCGTTCCATTCGATGATCTGCAGCGCTTCTTCGTTAAGGATTTCAAAGTTCGGGATGTTGCGCTGGATGAACTGGGCGGTTTCAAAGCTGACCGCCGTGCGCTCTGCCCGGCGCGTTGCACCGCCGCCGCCCCGTACCCTGCGCCCTGCTGCTGTATCGCTCATGTTCCATCTCCGGAAAGTTTCGTCCGTTATGGCGGGAATGCAGCCGTCAAGGCTCCTCGTTTGCGCCGCTTGCGCTCCAAAACCGACATAAGCGGGTGCCGGAAACGACGCATCCGACAAAGCCACGCGGCGATTTGGGCACATCGGGAAAACCTGCCAATCGTGGGGGGATTTTGCGGAAGGATCGGGACAGTGCGCCTTTAGCAGGCAGATTGTCGCGCATGTTGGCGCGGCAACCCGGGCAAAACCTAGCTTCACGGCAAGGCTTGGCTAATATGATCAAACTTTTGTGATCCGGGATGCCTGCCAGATGCCGCTGAACGCTTATCTGAACCGCATTGGCCTTTCCGGTCCGCTTGCCCCCACGTTGCAGACGTTGCAAGCGGTGCACCGCGCGCAGGCCTATGCGGTGCCGTATGAGGGGCTGGATGTGCAGGCCGGAGTTCCGTTGGACCTGTCGTTTCAGCGCATCTTTGACAAGCTGGTGACACGGCAGCGCGGTGGTTGGTGCTATGAGACGAACGGCCTGTTGGCTTGGGCGTTGAAAGCGTTGGGTTTTGCGGTGCAACGCTGCGTGGCAGGGGTGCACCGGCGCGAACGGGGCGATGCGGCACTGGGCAATCACCTGACACTGATCGTTGACCTTGGTCAGCGCTGGCTGTGCGATCTGGGCTTGGGCGACGGGTTGCGCGCGCCGATTCCGCTGCGCGAAGGTCTGCACCTTGACGGCGACTTCCGCTTTGAACTGGAACGGTTGCCAGACGGCTACTGGCGCTTTTACAACCACAGCTACGGCGCACCGCCGACCTTCGATTTTCGCGACATCCCGGCGGACGAGGCGTTGTTTCAGCGCCAGAACATCACGTTGCAGACCGATCCACAGTCGTATTTCGTCCAGAACGCCGAGGCGATGCGCATGGCGCCGGACCATTCCATGACCCTGTTGGGACGTGTGTTGCGACGTACCACCGCCACCGGGGTCGAAAAGCAGCTGATCGCGTCACCCGAGGCGTTGGCGCAGGTTCTGTCGCATTATTTCGGCATCACCGGCGTGCCGGTTCACGCGATATGGCCCAGAATCGTTGCACGCCACACAGAGCTTTTCGGTCAGATGCCGGACGACGCTATTCCGCCTCTTGCCTAAACGCGCCTCAAAAGCTAGTCGGGCGCATGACCCAAGATCATGACCGCCTTCTGATCATCGACTTCGGCTCTCAGGTGACGCAACTGATTGCGCGCCGGTTGCGAGAGCTGAATGTCTATTGCGAAATTCACGCCTTCAACAAGATCGACGCGGCCTTTTTGGCGGCGTTCCGGCCCAAAGCGGTGATCCTGTCGGGTGGCCCGGCGTCGGTCTATGCGCCGGGTGCGCCGATGCCGCCGGACGGTGTGTTTGACCTTGGCGTGCCGATTCTGGGCGTGTGTTACGGCCAGCAGGTGATGATGCATCTGCTGGGCGGCCATGTCGAAGGTGGGCACGGCACCGCCGAATTCGGGCGCGCCTATGTGACGCCGACTGCGGAAAGGCTTGATCTGCTGGACGGCTGGTTTGCCGACGGCGACGAACAGGTCTGGATGAGCCACGGCGACCATGTCAGCCGTATCGCTCCGGGCTTTGCGGTCTACGGCACCTCGCCCAACGCACCTTTTGCGATCACCGCCGACCCGGCCCGCCGGTTTTACGCCGTGCAGTTTCACCCAGAGGTGCATCACACCCCGAAAGGCGCTGCCCTTTACGCCAACTTCGTGCGGCTTGCCGGCTTCAAGGGCGACTGGACAATGGGTGCCTACCGCGAAGAAGCCATCGCCAAAATCCGCGCGCAGGTGGGCGATGCCAAGGTGATCTGCGGTCTGTCGGGCGGCGTGGATTCGTCTGTCGCAGCCGTGCTGATCCATGAAGCGATAGGCAGCCAACTGACCTGTGTTTTCGTCGATCACGGACTGTTGCGGCTGGGTGAGGCGGATCAGGTCGTCACCATGTTTCGCGACACCTACAACATTCCCCTGATCCACGCCGACGAAAGTGCGCTGTTTTTGGGCGCGCTTGAGGGGGTGTTTGACCCGGAAGTGAAACGCAAAACCATTGGCCGTCTGTTCATCGACGTGTTCCAGAAGCACGCCCATGCGGTCGGCGGGGCAAAATTCCTTGCCCAAGGCACGCTGTACCCCGATGTGATCGAATCGGTTTCGTTCAGCGGCGGCCCCTCGGTGACCATCAAATCGCACCACAATGTCGGCGGTTTGCCGGAAAAAATGGGCCTGAAGCTGGTCGAACCGTTGCGCGAACTTTTCAAGGACGAGGTGCGCGCCTTGGGACGCGAGTTGGGTCTGCCAGAGGCGTTCATCGCCCGCCACCCCTTCCCCGGCCCCGGCCTTGCGATCCGCTGCCCCGGAGAGATCACCACCGAAAAGCTGGATATCCTGCGCCGTGCGGATGCTGTCTACATCGACCAGATCCGCAAACACGGGCTGTATGACGAAATCTGGCAGGCCTTTGCCGCGATTTTGCCGATGAAAACCGTCGGCGTGATGGGCGACGGGCGCACCTATGACTTTGCGCTGGCCTTGCGGGCGGTGACCTCGGTTGATGGCATGACAGCGGATTACTACCCGTTCACCCATGATTTCCTTGGCGAAACCGCCACGCGCATCATCAATGAGGTCAAGGGTGTGAACCGGGTGTTTTACGACTGCACCTCAAAACCGCCCGGTACGATCGAACTGGAATAGCAAAAAGCGCGGACCTTTTGGACCCGCGCTTTTGTATTCATCCGCCCGGCTGATGTGACGGGCAGCGGTTATACGCCCGACGGATCAGACCCGCTTGCGGCGCAGCGCAGCCAAGACGCCCAGTCCTCCCAGCAACAACAGCCCACCCGCAGGCAACGGCACCGCACTGGGCGTGATGTCCAGGTTCACATTAGTCACCAGCGGGCCAACGTTGTCCGCACTTGTCGTTTCAATCCAGAAGTTCAGAATGCCTGCTGTCAAAGCGGTAAAGCCGACGGTCGTTGTCTTAAACGGGTCAGTTCCGGCCAGATATCCGCCTGTCGAAATTCCGATCAAGCTAGGGAATGACGGAAAAACCGCCATCAGGTAACCGGTCACCGTAAAGTCTTTGATGTCGACCACCGACGCAAAATCATATCCGAAACCGAAGTTGTCGGATGCAGAACCCCGCTGCGCACCACCCAAAAGCATGCTCAGGGTCACAACGTCGCCTGCTGAAAACGCATACGAGTTCTTGGACGTGATCCGTCCCGGCCCCACAGAGCCGTCCAGATCGACCACAGTTCCGCCGGGCGTGGTAATGCCATACCCGTTAGAGGCACCAACCACGTCAATCCCGCCGGTGACGTTGAAATTGGTTAGCGAGGTTTGCAAGGCGGGCACATCGCCAGAAAAGTCGTCATAAAAAACCGACGCCGCCGACGCTGGCACAGCCAGTGTCAGGCAGGTCACGGCGGCCGTCATAATGATCTTCAACATCGTCAGATTGAGCTGCTCCCCAACTCTTGGACAGATTTCCGGGTGATTTAAGCTACTGCCTGCACCTGCTGATCGGTTTGGGTTGCGTTGAAGTAGACCACGGCGGGCGGTTGACCGCCATGGGCGGCGTGGGGCCGCTGGTGATTGTAAAAGGTGATCCAGCGCCCGATGCCGGCCCGGGCGTGTGATCCGGTGGCCCATGCGTGCAGGTAGACGCATTCGTATTTCAGGGAGCGCCACAGCCGCTCGATGAAGATGTTGTCGAGGTAGCGGGCTTTGCCGTCCCT
>JBBRKS010000208.1:0-6470 GCA_038231775.1 Rhodobacterales bacterium
AGCGGTCCTTTGCGGGCAGACCCCAGGGATTGCCGGACCTGCACACCAGTCGGCGTTCGGTGGCGGTCTCATCCAGCAGCCAGCCACCCTCGGCATCGCGGGCAAACAGCTGCATTGAGACCACCTGATCGACGATGCCGGGCAATTCCCGGCCTGCTTTCGCGCCTTCCATCTGCGGCTGCCAGGTGACCGTTCCGAAATCGTCCGTGACCTTTTCCAGCACGCCGACGAAGATCACAGTCTTGCCGCGCGCATGTTGCAGGTGCTTCAGCGCCTGGATCACCTCGCGCCCCAGAAGCCCGTAGGCCCCGCGCACATCGGGTTTGCCGGTCCGATCCGAGAACGCCTCGGGCTGCTGACGAGCATAGGCCATGACCTGCCGGGTCAGGTCGGTGATCGAGTCGACAAAGACGATGCGCTTGCTGGCGAGAAACCCTTCGATGCCGCTGTCGCGGTGCTGGGTCTGCAACCACGCATGGAGTTCGGTGCCGTACCAGGACTGCGGATGCTGCGCCGGGTCCGGCCCGCCGATCAGCACCACCAGATCGCGGAAATCGGTGAAGCTGCGCACCGGGATCGATGCCCCGCGCCAGTCCTGCACCGACTTCATCCCGGCTTCGAGGTCGAGGCAGACGGTTTCGTCGGCGGGCAGTGATTTCAGAAGCGTGGTCTTGCCGACGCCGGGCGGCCCAAAGATCGCCAGCGAGGTCTTGTTTTCGGCCGAGGAAATGCGTTCGTCGGCGGTGATGATGCGGAAAGTCATGCGTTTCTCCGATGAATTGAAAGGGGCGCGGCGGCGGGGTTGACCGGGTGCCGAAGGGGAACCTGCCCGGCGTTGCCGTTCGGGCGTCCCGCCGCCGCGCGTTACCGGTCTCGGGTCTCGAGCCGGAACACGGGTTTGCCGGCGGTCTCTGTCCGGGCGGCGGTGAAGCCTTCGCGCATCGCCTCGGGCCAGGCCCCGAACCGCCGCTCAGAGACGCGATAAGCGATCTCGAGGTATTCGGTCGGGTCGTCGCCGGACGCGGCGATGCGGGCGGCCATGGCGGCCAACCGATCCTGATCCCAGGCGACCTTCTTCGGCAGGTCGGCGATCACCACGATGCCTGCGTCCTCGATCCGCACTGTGCCGGAAGTCTTGCCCTGCACGGTCCGTTCTGCATCAGTCGCTGCGCTGTAACGTTGGGCGATCCCGGCCTCCAGGCGGTCGCGCAGGCGCTTGACCCGGGCCGACTCGGCGAGGGCGGCCTCTTGCAGCGTCAGCAGCAGTTCGGGCGGCAAGGCTGCGATGTCGCCGATGGACAGGCGGTCGAGATCGTCAAAACCGGGGGCGTTGCCGAGATGCAGCCCGGTCGAAGCATCGGTGGTGGGGAACGAAATGGCCATCAGCGTCCCTCCCGCTTCAGCGCCGCGTCCACGGCGCGGTCGGTCCCGACAGCCCCGGCTTCACGGGAAAGCCGGTGCAGCCTTTCAAGCGCCGAAGAACGCCGGATCGCGGCAGAGACATCCGCATTGGCAGCCACGACTGCAAAAGCGATATCGTCGATGGTCGCCACCTCGATGGAGAGCGGTTCGATCTCGTTACCTTCGCGCCACGGTGCGGGGATCGTGTCGGGCAATTCCTCAAGGCTGTGAAAGACACGGCGAAGGCGCGCAATCAGGCTCGGCAGTTTGGCCATGGCGGTGACTCCGGTTGAAGGTTCGGCCGCCTTTCCAGCCAAGGCGAAATAAAGGGACGGCGGAAGCCGATCCCCGATCCAGGCAATCACGGCGCGCATCAGGCGGCCTCCTCTGTGACGATGAGTTGAGAAAACGGGATTGGCGCATGGCGGGGTTTGGTCCGCGCGATGGCTAGATAGGCGAAGTGATCTGGTCCGACGCGCAACTGCACCAGATGAACCAGCGCCGCTTCGAAGGCCCGATGGGCAGCACTGGCGAGCGCCCCGACCCTGCGACGCTCGGGCTCTGGCAGGGTCGAGATCACGGCAGTGGTATCGATGCCGAGGAACCCGCGATGATATTCGAGGCGGTCGCCCGGGAGGGCCTGACCAATCCAGGCGCAGAACTCGATATCGGTGAACGGCCGCGGCTTTGCCGGGGTGAAGGCGGTGGGGGGCATGACAAACATCTCCATGAGTGTCCTCTACTCACGCGGCCCGCAAACCGTCCCACCGCGCCCCGAACCCGCGCATCGCGAGGTCAAGACGCAGCAGGGCGATGTGGCGATAAAGGGCGGAGCGGGAGGTGCCGGTGCGGCCGAGGATTTCTGCGATAGCGCAGGTGCCGAGCGCAGCGCACAGGGTGCGCGCATCTTCGGGCAGATCACCCAGCGCACGGGCAAGGTCATGGCGGAGATCAGCATCCTCGGCCACGCTCAGGTCCTGGCCAAGCCAGGCAGCCAGCCCGTCAGCTTCCACCAACAAGCAGCCCAGCGGCTCCGTCCCGCCAGCGATGGGCGCGTCCAGCGACAACATCCTCCCGCATTGCGCACGCCACTGGCGATGGTGCCGGATCGCGATCCGCGACGACTGGTTGTGCAGGACGATGTTGGCGAAGGCACCGATGCTGCCGCGCCGGGCATCGAACCCGGGCAGACGGCAGATCAGATCGACCAGCAGGTCCTGGCGCAGATCGTCGAGATCGGCGGCGGGCAACACCATCTTGCGATGCAAGCGGCGCGCCGCCAGTGCGGCCTCGGTGATCAGGGTGGCAAGGTCGGCGGGGGAAATCGGGGGGTGCATAGGTGTTCGCCTCGGTCATCGTTTCTGATGATCTCAGCATCGGTGATCGGCGCGCCTCGCAGGTGGGACGGCCGTGGGAAAGGTGTGGGGGGTTTGTGGGAATGCTCTGTCAGGACCGGAGCGAGATTTCCGCCGGGTCAAGACCGATGCGATAGCCGCGCGGGCTGACTGTCATGATCAATGAGTGCGCTTCCGCCTTGCCCAGCCCCTGCGCCACCAGATTGGCACGCAGATCGCGGATGATGTCGCGGGACTCGCGGCCGGTCTCGCCGCCAATTGCCTGATGCGACAGGATCGGGTCCTTGGTGACCGCCTGCTCGGCCAGCATGACCACCAGCCGCTGCAACTGCGATGGAAAATGCAGTTGACGATCATCCAGCGCCACGGTCTGCGAGGTTTTCGCGATCACAAGGCGCGGGGCATGGGCGGGCGCTTCCAGTGCCGCGACATTGATCACGTCAATTCCAGAGCTTGAGGCGGTCAGCACAGACCGCAAGCTTGCAACATCGATGCCCGCCTCGGAAAAGCGCAGATACACGGCAGGAGGGGTTTCCGGCGCAATCAGCGTGATTGGTGCGCTGGATGCCACAGCACGCAGGGCAAGGACCACCCCAGGCTGCGAGACAGCATCCTCATGCAAAGCCAGAAATACCACACGGCCTGAGGCAAGCCGCCCCATGTGCCATAGCCCCGGCAAGATGGCTGCCGCGTTGTCAAATCCACTGGCCTCGGCCATTGCAATCACAAATCGCTCGGCATCGATGCGAAAACTGCGCAGATCATCGGGCGCGAGGGTCTGGTCAGCGTGATGGTCATGCGGACAGGCTGCAACGAGGGTCCTGTCCACCTCGACGATCAGTCGTGCATCCATGCCGCAGTCGCAGTCAGCGCAGGTTGGCCACATCTCGGCTCGCGGACGTTCCACCAGAACCCGCTTGCGCAGGAGGCGGTCGAACTCAGGCACGAAATGCGGAAGGGCTGCGCGGCCCCAAAGAACCGTGTCCGGCCCGGCCTCACTCAGCCGCGTCAATAAGGCGAAGATCGTCCCGGTCGATGACAAGTTCGTTGCGCTCCAGAAGGGTCATGATCTGCCGCTCGTACCGCGTGCGGCGGAAAGCAACGGTGCCGCGCGGCTTCAGGCGCACCGTCACCTGGGACGGGCGCTTGCCCTCGCCTTTGAAAAACACCCGGAACACGATCTCGCCAAGCCGCCAGTTGCGCCCGAACCGCACCGGCGTGTGGGCGAAATGTGCAAGTGCGGCGCCCGAGGCGTCCTTCGAACGCAGCGACCGCTGCAGCCGCCACGCGCCTTTTTCGTCCTAGCCGTAAAGATCGGCAGCGGCCTCGGTCAGCAGCACCTGCAGAATGTTCGGATTGAAGGCGTGGTCGAACGTGAAACCGCTGCCTGCGCGCGTCACCTGCTCCAGCGTATAGAGGTCCTGCGCGTCATCGCCTGCGAAAAATCCGGCTCGTTCCAGAACGGTCATGGCGAACAATTCGGCGATCTCGGCCTGGCGAGCCTTGGGAACGCCGCCGAGTTTCAAAATGCCCGTGGTCTCGGAATAGCGCAGTACGGCGTATTTCACGGCGCGCAAACTGATCACGCGCTCCGCCCCGCCATCGACCACCGGCATGGTGGATACGGTTGCGCCGTGGCTGATCACCATGTTGATCTCGTCACCGTCCTCGTAAGGACCGAGGCGGCAATAGTCGCCTTGCAGATCTGCGCGGAAAATCTCCGCGATGCGGGCACGGAATGCCTCGATCTTGGCATCGGTCAGGTCGGCTCCGACGCCGCGTTCAGGCCCGGCAAACTCGGCAAGCGCAGGTGGCGCCTGCAGCGCCCTGAAATCCGCCGCCGCCTCGAAGACCGCTGGGTGGTGCAGATAGACGCGCAGCGCCACATGCTTGGGCTCGTGGCTTTGGGGCAGTGGATCGTCATCATCCGGACCGGTTGCCGCAAACAGGCTGACATTGGCCCGCTTCGCCTGCTGCAGGATCAATTGCAGGCCGTCGGCATCGCCCAACTCGGAAATCCGGTGCAGGTCCGCCACCAGCCCTTCTGGCCAGTTGCCAGCCGGTCCCTTGAAATACTCGATCAGTTTGCTGCGCGCGTCCGGCGCATCACCGTCAAGCGCGGTCAGGTCGAACCCGTCAATTCCGGCGGCATGCCGTTCGATCAATTCCCGCATCAGGCTCAGATTGATGGTCTTGAGGAATTTGAGGTTCACGAATTTCTTGATGTCTTTCCCCATGACCTTGCCCCTGATCCTCAAATTAATGTTCCCCTAACGTTCTAACCGACCAGACAACCATGAGTCGAGTCGGGAATTCGACATGCACCGGTGGGACGATTTCCGAAACGGATGAGTAGAAGCCTTGGGAACGACATCGACTATCAAGGCCCACCCCATGAAACGCCCGAACCCGCTGCCACCCGAAAAGATGACAGCTGCCGAGCGCCGCGCCGAACTGTGTGGGCTGCTGGCGCTCGGGTTGCGCCGCTTGCAAATTCGAGACGCGGCCCAACTCTCTGACGATACTGGAGAAAGTTCGCTACACTTACCGCCCGACCAATGGCCTCGTGCAACTCCAACTCACCGGAGACCCGCATGACCGATCCCATCCCCGCGCGCTGGGCCGCGCTGAAAACGACCCCAACGCCTGACCTGAAGGCGCAGTGGCGTGACCTGTTCGAAACCGAACCGCCGCCGTTCAACCGGCGCTACCTCGAAAGCCGACTGGCTTACCGCATCCAAGAACTGACCTATGGTGGGCTGAAGCCGGAGACGATCCGGCGGCTGGAAGCCCTCGGCGAACAGCTTGACGGTGGCAATGTCGTGACCCGCCGCATCCGTAGCAACCTCAAGCCCATGGCCGGAACCCGGTTGATCCGCGAATATCAGGGTGTCGAGCATGTCGTGACCGTATTGCGGGACGGCTTTGAATGGCAAGGGCGGCCCTACCAGTCGCTGTCAGCCATCGCCCGTGCCATCACAGGCACCCGCTGGAACGGCTGGGTCTTTTTCGGCCTCAAGAGCAACAGGGGGATGGCATGAGCAAACCCGCACAGCCGGACAAGCTGATCCGGAAACTGCGCTGTGCCATCTACACGCGCAAGTCATCCGAGGAAGGGCTGGAGCAGGAGTTCAACAGCTTGCACGCCCAGCGCGAGGCCTGCGAATCCTACATCGCCAGTCAACGGTCTGAAGGCTGGGTGCTGGTGCGTGATCAGTACGATGATGGTGGTATTTCCGGGGGCACGCTGGAACGGCCCGGCCTAAAACGTTTGCTGGCCGACATCGAGGAGGGGCTGGTTGATGTGGTGGTGGTCTACAAGATCGACCGCTTGTCCCGCTCGCTGATGGATTTTTCCAAGCTGGTCGAAGTGTTCGACCGCAACGGCGTGACCTTCGTCAGCGTTACTCAGTCGTTCAATACCACCACATCGATGGGGCGGCTGACACTGAACATCCTTCTGTCCTTCGCCCAGTTTGAGCGCGAAGTGACGGCAGAACGCATCCGCGACAAGGTCCGCGCCAGCCGGATGAAGGGGATCTGGATGGGTGACTGCCCGCCGCTTGGCTATGTCGTGAAGGATCGCAAGCTGCTGGAAAACCCCGGCGACGCCGCGCATGTCCGCTGGGTCTTTGCCCGCTTCATCGAGATCGGCTCAGGCACCGAACTGGCGCGGGAGCTGGCCGCGCGCGGGGTTACGACCGCTCGCGGCCA
>JBBRKS010000209.1:0-6454 GCA_038231775.1 Rhodobacterales bacterium
GTGTCCTATGGCGAGTTTGGCCCCGCAGGTGGCACTCCGATGGTTTTGGTGCATGGCGGAGGCATCACCTCGCGCATGTGGGGCGGTTTTGCCCCCGAGGCGGCTGCGGCAGGCTATCATGTCTTTACCCCCGACACGCGCAACCACGGTGCCACTGACAATCCGTCGGGGACATTCTCGTATGATCTGGCTGCAGGCGATCTGGCTGGGTTCATCGCTGCGCTCAAACTGGATCATCCGGTGGTCATGGGCTATTCCGACGGAGGCATGATCGTCGAGAAATTCCTGCTGGCCCATCCCGATGCGGCCTCGGCTGCGATCATCGGCGGCATGACCAACCGGGTTGCCGCGACCCCGCATTACTTCGCCGGGATGATAACCTATTACGGCTATGACAAACCCGGCGATCTGCCCGACAGCGTTTTGGATGCGTTGGCGGTTCAAGCGCCAGATTTCGTGGCCCGCCTTCAGACGCTGCACGCAACACCTGCCGAGCCTGACCGTTGGCGCAGCCTGCACAAGCTGGCCTGGCCAGTCTGGACGACCAAGCTGGAACTGCCATTGGCCGACCTTGCCACGATCAAGGTTCCGGTTCTGGTGATCCTTGGACAGAACGACGAATTCTCGATGCCCGAGGATGCGCTGGCACTGGCCGAGGCGCTGCCACAAGGCGAAATCGCGATCTTGCCCGGCGCGCACCATACAATCTTCCGCGATGCCCCCGCGCTGTTCAACGCCCCGGTGCTGGATTTCCTGTCGCGCCACAAAGGGAGTTGACATGAAGATTGCCGGAGTTCTGGCCACGCCCATCAACATCCCGCTGGAAAAGCCGCTGTGGTGGACGGGCGGGCATTACCCCGGCACCTCAAAGACCATCGTTCAGGTCGAAACAGATCAGGGGCTGATAGGTCTGGGTGAGGCGCCTTCGGTGGATGTGGTCGCCTCCATCCGGGCGATGGGCGAAAGGCTGGTGGGGGCTGACCCCTCGGACATCGCCGGGTGTGAGGCTTTGTGCGTGCCGCCATGGCAGATCGTGCAGAACACGGATGACTCTTCGGTGGTTAAGGCTTTTGGTGCCATCGAAATCGCTCTTTGGGATCTGCGCGGCAAGGTGACAGGAGAGCCTTTGTATCGCCTGCTGGGCGGCGCTGTGCGCAAAGACATCACCTTCACCGAATATTTCGGCTTTCGAGCCGGAGGAGAGATGTCACCGCAGGCAATTGCCGATTATTGCCTTGCCATGCGTGAGGCGCATGGCTCCACCATGTTCGAAGGCAAGCTGATCCTCGGCGACCCAGTCCTTGAAATTGCCACGGTCAAGGCCCTGCGCGAAGCCCTTGGTCCGCGCGACATGATCCGTCTGGACAGCAACATGCAGTGGTCGCTGAACACCGCGATCCGGGTGCTGCGTGAGATCGAGCCCTATGACATCCGCAACTACGAAGACCCTGTGGCAACGTTTGAAGAAATGTCGGCGCTGCGGCGGCATTCCTCGATCCCATTTTCATCCCATGTGCCCGATATTCGTCGGGCGGTCCACATGGGGGTGCCGGATTTCATCGTGACCAACTTTGCCATTCTGGGCGGCATCGCCCGCGCCGTCCGCTTTATCGGTGCGTGCGAGGCGATGGGCGTGGGTTTCTGGTGCTATTCCGGCGATGCGGGGATTGCCACCGCCGCCTATCTGCACGTGTCCGCCGCTATGCCCTGGATCACCGAGCCGTCGCAGTCGCTGTTTCGGTGGCAGAGCGGAGATGTGATCGAAGGCGGGCCGTTCCGCCAGACCAACAACGTGGTCCGGGTGCCCGAAGGCCCGGGCCTTGGCGTGACGCTGGACCGTGCCGCGTTGAAGCACTGGCATCGGCACTTCGTCGACTACGGCCCGCTCGATCATTTCTACGACCCCGCCATGCTCGGCCGCTTCCGCCGGTTGCCGCTGAATTGAAAACCCCGAAGGAGACCATCTGATGGCAAAGCGCACCATAGTCGCACCCGGTGCTGGCAAAAGCTACGACTGGTCGGCAGACCACACCTTCGTGAAGGTTTCGGCCGAAAATACTGCCGGTGCCTATGCCCTGATGGAAGACAATCTGAATCACGGTTTCAAGCTTGGCCTGCACATGCACCGCAGCCATGCCGAGACCTTCTATATCATTGAAGGCATCGTTCACTTTCATATCGACGGCGTCTGGACGGCAGCCGGTCCGGGAACCTGCATCCACGTTCCGCCAGGGCATCCGCATGCGGTTGAACTGGAACCAAGCCAGACCGGCAGGATGCTGATGATCTATCAACCCGCTGGATTTGATCAATACCTTGCAGAACTGGCGTGCATGGGCCCCTCGGATTTCGAAGATGTTGCCCTGATGGCCGCCCTCAACGAACGCTACGATCTTGTGCCGCTAGGCGATGTTCCGCCGCGTTCCGACTGATCCCACCACAAACTGACAAATCCGCCACACGGCCAGCCGCCCTTTATTCTTTTGGAAAGCCTGAAATGACCGCAGATAGCACCCTTCCCGCCCATGCCCGCGTCGTGATCATCGGCGGTGGTGTCGTCGGCTGTTCGATCCTGTTCCACCTGGCCAAGCTGGGCTGGAAAGACTCCGTCCTGCTGGAGCGTGACGAGTTGACCAGCGGCTCAAGCTGGCACGCGGCGGGGCAGATCCACACCATCAGTTCGGACCCCAACATCAGCCGTCTGCAGGGCTATACGATCAACCTGTATAAGGAAATCGAGGCGACCTCGGGCCATTCGGTGGGTATGCACAACACCGGCGGCTTTTACCTCGCCTCTAACCAAGTCTGGTATGACTATCTGAAACGTGAACGCTCCAAGGCGCGCTACATGGGGCTGGATCAGGAGTTCATCAGTGTTGAGGAGGCTGCCCGCCGTCATCCGCTGATCGACCCCAGCCATTATATCGCTGCCCTGTGGGACCCGCTGGACGGCGACGTAGACCCTTCGGGCGTTTGCTATGCCTATGCCAAATCGGCCCGCGTCCATGGCGCGCAATACCACACTCACACCCCAGTGATCGAAACGCGGATGCGCCGCGACGGCACTTGGGACGTGGTGACGGCGAAGGGGACCATCAACGCAGAACATGTGGTCAACGCCGCTGGCCTTTGGGCCCGTGAGGCGGGGCGGATGGGTGGCATATCCCTGCCCGTGCAGCCGATGGAACATCACTATCTGATCACCGAGGATATCCCGCAGATCGCCGAGCGGATGAAAACGGGCGAGCGTTTGCCCGCTGGTATCGACTATGAGGCCAACATCTACTTCCGGCAGGAACGCAATGGCATGCTCTTGGGCACCTACGAGCCGCGATCGACCCCCTGGAAGGTTGCAGGCACACCGATGGATTTCGGGCACGAGCTTTTGAACCCCGACCTTGACCGCATTGCCGACCGGCTGGAACTGGCCTTTGGCCGCATCCCGGCACTGGGAACGTCGGGCATCAAGACCGTGGTCAACGGACCCTTCACCTTTGGCCCCGACGGCAACCCGATGATAGGGCCGGTGCCGGGTCTGCGCAACTATTGGGCCGCCGTGGGTGTGATGGCAGGGTTCTGTCAGGCGGGCGGTGTGGGCCTGTGTCTGGCGGAATGGATGATCGAAGGTGAGCCGTCCATTGACGTCTGGGCCATGGATATCGCCCGTTTCGGCAATTACGCCACTGCCGATTGGGGCACGGTGAAGTCGTCGGAAAACTACGAACGCCGCTTTGTGATGACCTTCCCGAACGAGACTTTGCCGAAAGGCCGACGCCAGAAGACCACAGCACTTTACGACCGGCTCGTGGCGAAGGGCGCGGTGATGGGCACTTCGTTCGGGCTGGAACATGCGCTTTGGTTCGCCAACGGCCCGTCGGACGCGTACGAGGTGCCCACCTTCAACCGCAACCGCAGCCATGACTATGTGGCGGCCGAGGTGCGCACCGTGCGCGAGGCGGTTGGCATGATAGAGATCGCAAACTTCGGCAAGCATGAAGTATCGGGCCCCGGGGCGCGTGCTTTCCTTGACCGGATGCTGGCGGGCAAACTGCCCAAACCGGGCCGGGTCGCCCTGTCGCCGATGCTGACGCCCAAGGGAAAGCTTTATGGTGACCTGACCGTCAGCTGTCTGGCTGAAAACCGCTTTCTGCTGCTGGGATCAGGTGCCGCGCAGGAAATGCATCGCCGCTGGTTTGAACGCCATCTGCCGGACGAGGGCGTCAGCTACCGCAACGCCTCGGACGCGCTGCACGGCGTGGCGATTGCCGGGCCAAGGGCGCGGGAGTTGTTGGCCCGGATCACGCGGCTGGATGTCTCGCACAATGCGCTGAAGTTCCGCGATGTGCGCGAAACCGTGGTGGGTGGCGTGCCCGTTACGCTGCTGCGGCTTTCGTTCTCGGGTGAGTTGGGGTTCGAGATTTACTGCGCGCCGCAGTTCCAGCTGCGCCTGTGGGAGGCGATAGAAGAGGCGGGCGCCGATCTGGGTCTGCGCCCTTACGGTGCGCGGGCGCTGATGAGCTTGCGTCTTGAAAAGGGTTGGGGCGTCTGGACGCTGGATTTCCGCCCCGACTATACCGCAGCGGAAAGCGGGCTGGACGCCTTTATCGACTGGTCGAAAGACTTCATCGGCAAAGCGGCCGCCGAGGCGGAGCGTGCGCGCGGCCCAAAGACCCGGCTGGTGACCATGGTGATCGACACCGAAGACCGCGACGTGGTGGGCGACGAGGCGATCCTGCAAGACGGCATTTGTGTTGGCCATGTCACCTCGGGCGGGTTTGCCCATATGGCGGGTGTATCGGTGGCACTGGGCTATGTGCCGCCCGCTTGCGCCGCTGAAGGCACGGCATTGCAGGTTGAGATCAACGGCGCGCCTTGTGCGGCGCGGGTGGTGGTGGCGGCCTTGGTGGATCCGGATGGCGCAAGGATGCGCGGCTGAACTGCGGGGAACTCATGAACATCAAGACGGCCTTTCCTATAGCGCCCGCAACCAATTCCGGGCCTGACGATGAAACCCAGACGCATGTCTTTCTGCTTCTTGAGGGGTTCACTCTGATCGCCTTTGCAGGTGCAGTAGAAACGCTGCGGCTGGCCAACCACGTTGCTGGCCGTCCGCTCTACCGGTGGGAGGTAGTGTCGTTTGACGGCGGGCCGGTCATCAGCTCGGCCCAAACCTCGCAAGCGGTCGCTGGCCCGGCGCGGCCTTTGGTCCGGCGTGAGACCCTTGTTGTGATCGGCGGAGCGCATGAAACCGCCATCGCCCCGCCCTCGCGCGCCCTGCTGGATTACCTGCGCCGCGCCCATGCCCACGGCGTCCACATGATCGCACTATGCACCGCCACCAGGACGTTGGCCTTGGCTGGGATTTTGCGAGGCCAGACCTGCGCAGTTCATTGGGAATATGCCGAACCCTTTGCGGAAGCCTTCCCGGACCTTGCCGTCACCAAGACGGCATTCGCCTTGGGCCCGGTTCCCAGTGCGGCAGGCGGCACAGCCGTTACCGACCTGTACCTGAACCTCCTATCCGCCCGGCACGGTTCCGCCTTCGCTTCCCGCGTGGCCGATGCGCTTTTGCTGCCGACCGTCCGAAGCCCGTCCGAGCGCCAGACTGCCTTGCCGCCAGCTCAATTCGGGTTTCGCTCGCCACAACTCAGCCAGATCCTGAACCTGATGCAAAACGCGCTGGAAGAGCCAAAGCCCATGTCCGCTATGGCGCGTGACGCTGGTATATCCGTACGGCAGATCGAACGGTTGTTTCGTGCCCATCTCGGGTCAAGTCCCAACCAACACTACATGACTCTGAGGCTGGACCGCGCCAAACGTCTACTGGCCATGACCGAACTCAGCATCGGAGAGGTTGCCATGGCCACCGGCTTCGGTTCCGCGTCCCATTTCGCCAAGAAGTATCGCGCTGCTTTCGGGACGTCGGCTTACCAGTATCGAACAGTCACGAACGCAAACCAAATCTGACTATCGGTGTTTGCCGGCCGCAAAAGACCTGGGCAGGAATCTGCCTATCCCATCGCATCCCTTTGGTCGACGACAGCTTTAGCTGCAGTAAACCGGAGTCGCCGGTTCGGGGAGGCCTTACTGCTGCATTCAGCGATCTTCGATCATCGGCTGAGAGCCCAAACCGACCGAACCCGGCGGGTTTCCCCGCCGGGCCTTGGGGAGGCCCCGTTCTGTTCAGAACGGGATCTCGTCGTCGCGGTCGACCAGCTCGGGGGACTCAAACTCGGCCGATTTCGGGCGGCTGAGGAAATCGACCTTCTCGGCGATGATCTCGCAGCCATAGCGGTCGGTGCCGGTCGCGTCGGTCCACTTTGTGTAGTGGATGCGGCCATGGACGAGGACCTTCATGCCCTTCTCGCAGTGTTCAGCGACCGACTTGCCGAGACCGTTGAAGCAGGTGATGCGGTGCCATTCGGTGTCCATGACCCGGTAGCCGTTCTCGTCA
>JBBRKS010000210.1:0-6447 GCA_038231775.1 Rhodobacterales bacterium
ACCAGTACCTAACCCGAAAAACTATGAGGCCGGTGGGACTGCCCTCCAGACGGGCATGCCCGTCTTCCGTTCAGCCCCACCGGCCAAGATGGTTGACGCAACCGGCCATGGTAGTTGTCGCTCAACAGCATGAGGCTCATCCGGCCCCGGCTCGCGGCGCTGCAAGGATGCGATGGCGTCGGCAAAGAGAAGACGGACCAGCGGGGCTAGCGTTTTGAGGTGCTCAGGCTGGACGACGATGTAAAGGCTTTGCGCCTCGGCACGGAAGGTGGCGAAGTCGAAATCGCTGGTCGCAGTGACCCGGTCGACGGCCGGGTCGTTCCAAAGGCCAAGGCCGGACCCTTGGATGATCGACACATAGGAGCCGAGGGTCTTCTCATTAACGTCCGACATCTCGAGGAAGGTGCGCGAGACGATCGGGATGGCGGTGGTCTCTGCAATGGTCGTGTAGCTTTTGATCTTGTTGCCGCCACCGGCCATGATTTCCGCCGCATAGCCCAAGGTCGGGCGGCGCTGCTCGATGGCATAAAGACAGGATGCGATGAAAAGCCGCTTGCCCGCGTTGAAAAAGCTTTGCGCGCTTTCCCCCTCCGGGATCAGAAACAGATCCGACATCGCGTTCAGCGCGGTGTACTGGCTGTCCGGCGACGGAATAGCGGCGATCCGGGCGAGCGGGTTGAACCGGTGCGTGCCATTTTCCTCGTCGAAGGGCGAGAAATACCAGACCTTGTTTTTCAGCCCATGCTGACGGTGGATCGACGTCTTGGCGAAGTTCTCGCCCTTCACGTCGAGGATCAGCGCCGAGCCCGAGAAGTGCAGCAGGTTCGGGATGACGAAGCCCACGCCTTTGCCGCGACCGGTCGGCGCGATCATCATGGCATGGGGAAAGCGATCAGGGGGTGCCATCACATACGGGGCATCAGATTTCGGAGAACCGAGCTTGCCGAAGATGAAGCCATTGGTGATCATCCGGCCCACCATGCCGTTGCGCCGCATCTCGCGCTTCGTTTGGAAATGCGCGTCGTCATACTGATTGAGCCTTCCCCGGTAGACGCCGGCAAGACCGACGATGGTCAGGGCGAGGGCAACCGAGCCGGTGATGATCAGCGCCCCTTCGAGGACAGCCGGGCGCGCCGCCAGGTCAGCCCACGAATAGCGGATGAACCACGGTTTCAGGGGATCAAGCGTATCGAGACTTTGGCGGAAAGCCACGATGACGTAGATCGTGGCCAGCATGCCGCCGACGTAGATGCCGACCAGCAAGCCGAAGACCAGAGCAATCGGGTACCGCCAGGCGGACTCGAAGGAGTTAAGCATGGGAGGATCCTTCAGAGTTCGTGGCTGAGATCGCGGTCATGCGTCCGCTCGCGCAAGGTCAGTTCGGCCGCGCGGGCGTGGCTGCGGGCGAGATCGGCCCAGGGCCCAACGTTGTCATCTAGGCCGAGATCGCCTTCGTTTTTCAGCTCATGCGCCACGGCGGCGCGGAGTGCCGGGTCGCGGACATGCTCGGCCAAAGGCGTGAGGTTGCCGGACAGAACCAGATCAAGGTCAGCCTGGGGCAGGGCCTCGTGAACCCGGTCGACGATGGCTTCCAGTGCTGGCACTTCGGACAGGCGGAGATGTCGGTCGGCTGACAGGATCTGCTCGCGCGCCAGGGCTTCCTCAAGCGCCGGCGGCAGGCTGAGGGATTCCAGATCACGCCCGACCTCGGTCGCGAGAGACCGCTCTAGCTCGCGCCAGAGGACCTTGGCTGCAACCCCGTCCTGATCGTGCCATGCGGCAAGCTGGCCTTCACTGCGCTCGGGCGCAAGGAAACGCGCCGCCAGTTCCTGCGCGGAGGTACCTGCGGCCTGTAGATCATCTTCCCGGAAAGAGAAAAGCGCCTCGAGACGGTCGCCGATTTCTTCCCGGAAATGGGCAAGGGAGGCACGAAGTCCGGCGTCGAGCGTCGGCCCGGGCGTGGCGTCCGCCTCGAGCCGCGCCAGCGAGGTCAGCGTCGGATGGTAATAGGGATCGTCGTCATGGGATGCGACACGGGCATGTTCTGCAAGCAGCATGTTGTCCGGGGCGAGAGACAGGGTCGCACGGGCCTGATCTGAAAAGGAGCGTTCAAGATCGACCCGCTCTGCTGAAGGCTCCATAGTCCGGATTGCGTCCCAGGCCTCTACCGCAGCCGCAACCATTTCTGCGCGTGCTGCCTCGATCCGGGCGGCGGCATCGCCTTCTTCGTGCAGTGAGAGATCGGGCATCAAAGGCAGTCCTTGTCTGAGGGCATCGGATGCGGCGCCAAGCGCGCCCGCCAGTCGGGTGAAAAAACTTGCTGAAGAGCTGTGGTCTGTTTGGCCGCCAACTTCGGCGTCGGCAGCGAGCCCGGCGATATGCCCCAAGGCTTCGTAGTCGCGGGCATAGTCCTGTAGCGCCGCGAGTCGCCGCGCGCGTTCGTCGTCGGAGAGAGGTGGAGGAGCCGCAGGGATGGTGCCACCCGCATTCCTCCCGGCACGAACGGCAAGTTCCGCTACCGGATTTTCGACCAACCCGCGCGAGAGGCGCGTGGTCGCGACCAGATTTAGCCCGTGTTCTTGGGCAATCTCGGCATGGAGCTCGCGCATGACGCCGAAGTTCAGTTCGGAATAGCGGCAGATCGACAGGAACCGCCCTTCTTCGATGCCGTGCTTGTCCACCACGAAATGCGCATGAACATGATCGGTGTCGCGGTGCAGCGCTGCGACATAGCGCCAGACATCGCCGTAGTCACCGGATCCGAATACCTCTTGCCCCCACTCCCGGGCAATCGCCTCAGCTTGGGCGACTTCGGTGCCGCGCGGAAAGCTCAGAACGATGTGGTCGGTGTGGCCGCGTTTGGGTGCACCGCGCCAGGTGGATGACCACCCTTCGGCCACCGATGCCGTGGAGGCAGGATCAAAGTCACGCTCGTATCCGGCGAGATTGCACCAGGTGCTCTCCACCCCTTCCTCCCGTGCCACATAGTCCAGAAGCCGTCCCAACTCTTGCGGCGTGCGCGCACAGCCACCCGCGATCCTCTTGACCACGGACTGCCAGCTGCGCGGCGTCGAGGCGTTGCGAAAAAGCCCGCGCGTGTGGCGCTGCTGCGGACTACCCAAACGGCCGTCCCCTCCACCCCCGCCGCCGCCGCGCCGCTTGCCGTCGAGGACATGCCCGAGAACGAGGTCTTCAATGCTCGCAGCCGTCATGACGACACCTCGGGCAAGGATGGCGTCGATGAGAAAGACGCCATCGCTTGGTTTGCGGGCAAGGCCCGATGGCTGTCATGGGCCGCAAGCAGACGAACGATGGCTTCGGAGACCTCATCGACCCGGGCTCCCACCCGGCGAAGCACGGCCGTGTCCCCTGATTTCCAGCCGAGCTTGCCCGACGCCCCAAGCCGGGCAAGCTGATTGAGGTTGTTGCCCACCGCTGCAAGTTCCCGCCGGGCGGCCCCGATGGCACCGAGTTCGTCTGCCTGTAAAGCCAGAAGACCGCTTGCCTGTTTGACCAGATGCCTGATTGCCTCGGAAACCGTCAGACCATGTGCCTTGGCGACGGCTTGGAACGCTGCCCGTTCGCCTTGGGTGATGCGGAAGTTCAGCTTCACCTCCAGACGACCCGCCTGGTGGCGATCCATCGCGCCCTTGATGCGGGCCAGCGACTGCCGCGAGCGCCCAAGCGAGACGGCGACCGCTGCCACGCTCTCTCCAGCGGCAAAGCGCGCCTGAATGGCGGAGACTTCGGCAGCGGCGAGACGATACTTGGGCATGGATTCATTACACCACTATTGACGACATATCGCATCATGTACCACACACCACCGTTCCAGCCAACCGTCCTCACCGGCCGGTTTCCGCTCCTCCGAAGAGGAGCCCGCCACGCGGAAACCGGACAGCCAGTGAGGACACGATATGTCTTCAGGGGTTGGCGGCTTGCCCGCCAACAGTACCCCTGCGACCTGGCCTTCAGGTCACCATCAAGGGAGCGCGTCCGCGCGACCGCATTGAAACTACGCTGTTTTTTGGACTTTACATCGAGGATGCCGTCTTGCTCAATTTTGAGCCGGTGCGTCGATCGGACCGGTAGAAAATTCCCGGAAAGCGGGGAAGGCAACGCCAGACGACAGGGGATTGCCTGCCCCCCGTTAGAGGCCGTGCTGCACGGATGTAGTCAGGTAGGTAGGCATCAGCTGGTCATCTGATGGGCTGCGCTCCGTCTGGGGCGAACCGGCAAATATGTAGACACGCAGGCATGCAAACTGCCAGCCAGTCAAAAAGCTCTGTCCCTGGGACTGCCAGATAGGCAGGCCGCCTCCGCATCATCTTGTCAGACTTGCAAGCACGCAAACCGCCAGCAAGCCATTCAACCAGACAGTCCGACGGTGCGCTCGTCAGATCGACCAGATTAGCGCCAGATATGCACATTGGCCGTTATGCCGACAGGCAACCTTGCGAACAGGCAAACAGGCAAAAGTCCATTTGTGCAGGCAGTCAGCATAATTTTGAGCCCGCGTCATCCTTGCGGCGCTGCATCGCAGCAAAAGTTGCGTTTGTTTTCTTAAGAAAGATGAAGAAAGCAGCGTCAAGCCCACAACCGAAGCGCAACATGTTTGACGCCGCCACAACCTTATGCATAAACGGCGCTCCGGGAACGCGACAGATAAGTGAAGCGATACAAGAGCTTCACCCTGATTTCGCATGCCTCGGCGTCAGAAACTTGCCGTGGCGTCATCGCGCGCGAGGCAGGGCACTGGCGAGTGGTGGCGTAACGGTTGCGGAGGTGACATTTCATGCAAGTCATTACCATTGTCCAGACCAAGGGCGGCTCTGGAAAGACCACCTCGGCGATGCTTCTCGCATCTGCGGCACTCGATGCCGGGCGCCGCGTCACGCTGATCGACGGCGACGTGAATGCCCAGTTGGGGCGTTGGCGTGACAGCTTTGAACTCAGCACCTGGGAGGGTGTAGAGCGACCAGCATGGCCTGACGCCCTGAAAGTTCTGTCCCCGCCGGATACGGTCGATGGCCTTCTGGCTCTTCTAGAAGCAGAAGAGGCGGCAGGAACTGATATGGTCGTACTCGACACGCGGCCCGGCACCCACGCGGACACAGAAGACTTTTGTCTGCTGTCTGACCTCGTCCTGATACCCGCGCGCCCTGTTTTCGCCGAATGGGAAATGACCCATCGCGCCGTCCTCTGGATGGACGATCTGCGCGGCTCGATCGCTGAAGGAGAGCGGTTCCCGGAAGTGCGGGTCCTCGTGATCGACGCCGGGCCCAAGATAATCGATGCCGCAACCCGGGAAGGCGGATTGGCTGGCCTGCCAAAGCGCGATCAGGATGTGCTCTTGGAAATCCTGCGCCTCGACCATCTCGACGTGATCGTACCGACATCCAAGATCCTCGAGCAGTTCGGCTTTCATGGTCCGCTCGGACCGGCCGCCGCCGCAAACGCCCGCGCACCGGGTGGACGGCTGATGTCCGAAGCCATCAAGCGTCAGCTTGAAGTGGGTCGGCTCCTTCTCGCAGGGATAGACGAGGTCGTCCCGCGATGAGCCGCTTCCGACTGCCACCCCGGGTGGCGCCATCCCCGGCAGCCGGTGAACCCGGCCTGCAGAACGCTGCCGCGCGCTTGCGGTCGTCCCGCGAAGCACAGGAGCGCATCCTGGAAGAGCGCCGGGGCAGGGAGGTGTCAGGCGAGAAAGACGCAGTCGCCCGCGATGGCGATGAAAGCATGCCGGGCAGTCATGCGCTGACACCGTCTGCCAAGTCGTTGCGCGACACCACCGTTAGGACCGAGTCTGACCAGACCAATTCCGACGGCGCAGAAGCCTTGATGAAGAGACCCAGCAAAGAGAAGCTGGTTGTACTGTTCCGCCTCCCGCTTGTGACGACCGCAAAAATCGCTGAAATCAGCAGGGCTGTGGAACTAGGTGAAGCCTATGTGTTGAAGGCACTGGCCAAGGAAGGCCGAGCAGCGTTGCGGGCCTTGCGAACCGAGTCTGACCTCAACACATGGACGCCGTCTGCAAAGAAATTCCGCGGAACGTCGTCCGCGACACTGACGGTCGGCGATTCGATGACCGTCTATCTGCAGCCCGATGTTCTTTCGGCGATGCATGACGCCTTGGGCGATCCGTGGAAAGTTCTCCCAAAAGCGACGGTGGCGGGCGCATACTTCGCCGCCATCGTCACGAACCTCGTCGAGGCGCGCCGTGGCAAGTGATAGCCCAGAACCTTTAGTCGCAGGCGAGGTCCGGCATGGCCGGGGTTTCGAGCGTCAGACTGTCGAGACTGGTGACCACCGCGAATTCGCCCCCTGCGCGCAGGATAGCCACCATCTTTCCCCACTCTACAGGGTCCGTGGCTGCTTGCGTGGCCATCCCGCCTTTCAGGGCAAGACGGGCCTGCTCGCCCGACTGCGCAAGAAACACGATCATCT
>JBBRKS010000211.1:0-6211 GCA_038231775.1 Rhodobacterales bacterium
ATCCTGATGCGCGAACTGTTAAGGGTCTCTGATCATCTGGGCTGCATATCGCGCCTGCAGATCGAGGCCGAAGTCGGCCTTGGTGCGCTTGTGCGCGTGCAGGTGGACTTGTCCGGCACAAGCCGCCCCATCGGCCTGACGTGCCGCGCCGACTGGCTGCCGACCCGCGCACAGGGCGAGTTTCTGGATGACCTGCGCGCCGTCGGCGCAGATGCAGCCCCGGGCTGACCCCCCGCCAAAGCGTGCAATTTGGCTCTTGGTCGCCGTTGTCACCAGCCTGCGTCGGCAGGCTCGGTCAGGATGGCGTCTTGCAGCAACCGGGCCGTGCGCAACACGCCTTCGCGCCGGGACATCAGGCTGTCTTCGGCTTCGATGCTGAGCGTGCCGTCATAGCCCGCCAGCCGCAAGGCACTGACCAGCGCCTTCCACCATTGCGCGTCGTGGCCATAGCCCACAGTGCGGAACAGCCATGACCGGTCCTCGACCCGTCCACCGGCGCCAAAGTCGATCACGCCATTGCGCCGGGTGTTGGCGGCGTCGATGACGGTGTCTTTGGCGTGGACGTGGAAGATGGCGGGCCCAAGGGCGCGCACCACCTCCAAAGGGTCCATTTGTTGCCAAAACATGTGGCTGGGGTCAAAGGCTGCCCCGATCACGGGACCCACTGCACCCTGCAGGCGCTGAAAGGTCGCAAGATTGTGGACGACGAAGCCCGGGTGCAGCGCCAGCGCAACCCGCACGCCATGCGCCTGACAGAAGGCGACCTGCTCGGCCCAGTAGGGCAGAACCTTTTGTGTCCATTGACAGTCCAGCAACGCGGCGAATTCGGACGGAAATGTGGTGGTGACCCAATTGGGATAGGTCGACCCATCGGGCGTGCCCGGGCAGCCTGCAAAGGTCACCACTGTCGCCACCCCAAGCCTTTCGGCCAAAAGCACCGAATTGCGGAATTGCTCATGGTGAAGCGCCGCAATGGCGGGGTCGGGATGAAGCGGGTTGCCCATGCAGGAAAAAGCGCTGATCGTCACATCCCGCGACGACAGTTCTGCGCGAAAGCCGGCGAGTTGATCGGCGTCGTGCAACAGGTCCGCCGGTTTGGCATGTTCGTCGCCCGGATAACCGCCAGTACCGATCTCGACATGTCTGATCCCTGCCGTCACCAGAAAATCCAGAACCTGACCCAGCGGACGACCGCGAAGCCAGCAGGTGAAAGCGCCAACATTCATGTCGCGTCTCCGGTGCCATGGCCCAACAGGAACCCGATCTGCCCCGCTGTCAGCCGCAGATCAGCAGCGGCAAGCGAGTCCTGCAACTGCGCCAGGGACATCGGGCCGATCACGGGGATGCCCGCGACGGTCTGCGAGGTCAGATAGGCCAGAGTGATTGCGGATACCGTCACGCCAAGTTCGTCGGCCAGAACCTTGGCACGGTCCAGCCGCGCCAGATTTTCGGGATTTTCGAAAGCCGCGCGCAGGTCTGGCTTCAACCGGTCAACGCCGGTCTGCGCGGCTTTGCTGAAGAACCCTCTCGCCTGCGAGGTATAAGCGACGACCGGCATGCCTTGGGCGGCATAAAATTCCAAGGCCGCATCGTCAATCAGAGCGTGGTCGCTGGCGAAAGCCCCGGGGTTGGCCTTGGCCATGCTCCAAAAGGCCTGACTGGCCACGAAAGGCGGCAGGCCCGCACCCTGTGCATGGGCCTGCGCCTCGGCAATGCGCGCCACCTGCCAGTTCGAGCAGCCGATCGCGCCGATCTTGCCCAGCCGCACCTGATCACCCAGCACCTCCATGATCTCGGCCACTGGCCGCGATGGATCGTCGCGGTGCAGGTAATACAGGTTGATCCGCTCCACCCCAAGACAGTGCAGGCTTTCGTTCAGATCGCTGACGATGTCTGCAGGGGAAAGCCGCGGCACCAGTGGCGTTGCAAGATCGGGATGAGCCCCTTTCGAGGCAATCACCACGTCATCTGACGAGCCGCGCTGCTTCAGCCAGCGGCCCAGTGTTTTCTCGCTCAGATGCCGCTCGCCTCCCAGCCAGTCGGCATAGACATGGGCAGTGTCGATGAGCGTCCCGCCTGCATCGACAAAGGCGTCAAGCATGGCGAACGACTGTTCAGGCGGAACCAACGAGCCGAAAGCCGCCGTCCCGAGCGCGATCATCGAGACGTTGGTTTGCAATCCGGGCAAGGCTAGGCTGCGCATTGGCGGTTCCATGGGGTTGGGCATTTTGGTGTCAGTTTGGCACGGATTTGCGGTTCTGGCACATTTGAAAGCGTACCATTGGCATAACTTCCGGCTATTCTATTTTCAGCCTCTGTGCGGTTTACTCATTCTGATCAGATGGTTAAGTCAGATCGCGTAAATTCAAAACCAGGCACCAGCAAACACCCGCACATCGAAAAGCTTTTGCGCGATGCTGGCCGTTGGCTCGGCGGTCAGGTTGTTAGCCGTCAAAATGAGTAAGGGCTCGCCTATTTATGGTCGGAGCGGCCAGTGGAGCCTTGCGCAAAATAGCCGCCAATCCCCGCATTTCATGGGGTTCATTCTCTTGTACCTGCGGAGAATGCGCTGCGCCCCGTGACTGTTGCGGAGATTGTCATGGCCATCCGGGCGCAAAGGGATTGGCCAAATCTGACGTGGCACGATGAGGCTACCTGCGACGCGTGCCGGACATGGAACCTGCTGTTCGTCTAGGCGCTAGTGGGCAGACCCAGCGGGTAGACCGGCGGCTCCTCAGCGGCAAAGGGGTGGTCCCTTTGGTTGCAGGCTTGCGCTGAGAACTTTGGCCGCTAACTTGCCATGCAGCCGTGCAGACGGACCATCTACAAAATGCGGTACTCGGGGCTGCTTTGGAGAGTGCAGTGATGGTGCCTGCGCTGGCAATGAAAAAGCAGCGACGGAAGTTGGCGCGCCCTTCGTATAAGCCTTGATTGGCAACATATAGGGCTGCGATGAAGCGTTTTTATCCGTACTGGCTTTGGCTGGTGATGTCACTTCCTGCGGTGGCGATGTTCTTTGATTACGCGACGACCGCCGACCAGCGGCCCCTGCGTGCGCTGCTTGGTCCCAGCGGCGAATGGGCGACCTATTTCCTGCTGATTGCGCTGGCGGCGACGCCGCTGATGCTGATGTTGCCGACCTGGCGCGGGCCGCGCTGGCTGGTGCGGAACCGCCGCTACTTCGGCGTTGCGGCTTTCCTATACAGCGCTGTCCATCTGGTGGCATATCTGGGCCGCGGGTCCGATCTCGCTACGTTGCTGAAACAGGCGATGCAGTTTGATCTGGCCACGGGCTGGGTTGCTTTTCTGATCATGGTTCCTCTGGCAATCACTTCGACGGATTTTGCCCTTCGCAAGATGGGGCGCACCTGGAAAACCCTGCAACGCTGGGTGTATCCGGCAGCAGCGCTGACGCTGTTGCATTGGGCAAGTGTGGAAGACTGGCGCAATGCCGGACTCGCAATTGCTTTCTTCCTGCCACTCGCGGCGCTGACGGCCTATCGGGGGTGGTGGAACCTGCTGCGCGTGCGTCCTGCCCAGCCGTCCTGAACACAGCTTGAATTGCACCAATCACGTGGCGGCGCCGCGTCTGACTCCGCTGGCGGTGCGTGGTTACCTGTTGATCGCACGCTTTGGCATCCGGCAATATCCGACCCTTCCGCAAAAGAAAACTGGCCCGGGCGGAACGGAACGGGCACCTTGCAGCGTTAATCACTCGTAACGCAGCGTTCACCACCACCGCAACGGAGACCCGCATTGAAAAAAACCATCCCCGCACTGGCATTTCTGGTCGCAGCCTCGGTCGGAGCCTGCGGCACCCTCTTCCTGCAAAGTTCTGCTGCTTTGGCGGACGCTGCCGATTCCAATATTGATATCGGTGCCGTGCCCTCCACCGACACCTGCCGCGAAACGGCAGGCCACGCGCATCTGGTTTGTCTGGCAGGCGCGTTGAAAGCCACGCTATCGCCCGACCTTCTGGCTCGCGTCCAACTGCCCTACACCGTCGCAGATGCCCAACGCTGGAGCAATCTGCCCCCTTCCGTCTACACCAACCGTGTGGGCGCAACGCTGGGTGATTTCACCCCGGAAAAGCGCAGCATCATCAAAGCCTTGCTCATCGAAGCGACCAGCCTGACACCCAACGAAGGCTTTGATGAGCTGGAACAGATCCTCAATGCTGATGACTATTTAAAGGCCAATACGACCGACAATGCCGGGTTCAGCTCAAGCAACTATTACATAGCACTTCTCGGTACGCCCGCCGCAACTGGCACATGGCAGTTGTATTTTGGCGGCCACCACCTTGCGCTGAGCAACACCTATAAAGACGGCGTTTTGGTGGGGGCCACGCCCTCATTCAGGGGCGTTGAACCCTTTACGCCTTTTGCCCAGAACGGCCGCAACAATGCGCCCATGGCGCAAGAGCAGGCAGATTTCGCCGCAGCTCTAACCTCCCTGACCGCCGATCAAGCCACAAGGGCGAAACTTGCCGAAACCTATACCAACATCATCGCCGGGGCACAAAAGGATGACGCCATCCCAACTGCGAATGAGGGCCTTCGTGTGGGCGATCTTGATGCCGATCAACAAGCCTTGGTCCTTGCCGCAATCGAAACCTATGTGCGCGACATCTCATTGATGGATGCCGATGTGATAATGGCAAAGTACACGGCCGAACTGTCCGATACCTATATCGCCTTTTCCGGCACCCTAAATCTTGACACCGAAAATGATTATGTCCGCATCGATGGCCCCTCGGTCTGGATCGAGATTTCAATGCAACCGGGCCGGTCGTTGCCCGGCATTCACCCGCATTCCGTGTGGCGCGATAAGGTAAGTGATTATGGCACAAACAAATAATCTATCGCGGCGCAGGTTGCTGGGCATGGGTCTTGCGGTGACTTGCCTGAACGCCAGCCAAGCCATGGCACATGCGTTGCCGGGAACAACAATCACCCTGACCCCCGGCCAAACTGCGCTAGGGGTGGTGGTGGAAATTCCCCTGCACGAACTGGCCTTGGCCTTTCCGCAAGGCCAGTTGGATGGCATTACCGACCTGTCCCCGCAACAAAAAGATCTGCTGCTCAGGTACTTGCGCGAACATATTGCGTTTACTCCACAGGGGGCAGCCGCCCTTCCTATCGCCGTTGCCAATATGGAACTGCGCGAGGCAACCCACGAAAATATCGGTAACTATCAGGTGCTCGATGTGACAATGTCATTGCCAGTCCGTGCGCAAACAGACCTGTTCCCTCTGCAGTTGCGCTTCGATGGCGTGATCCATAAAGTCCGCAACCATGACGCAGATGTTTTTCTAGCCCTGCCGTCAGGCGAAAAACGACTCGTAGGCGAAATCGCCTACAGCTACACCAGCAAGGACGTACCAGCTTTGGAAATCGCGGCGCCATAAGCTGCAATTTGCACGTCGGGGCAGACAGGTTCCCGCTTGCACCCAAGTTCGCCATCGCGATGACCCCGGAATTTTTACACCGACTTGGGCACACGTTTGGGTGTCGCTATGCCGAAAAAAACCGAAATAAAATTCCTCATCATCGGAACTGGCTCCATCGCGGGCCAACCTTGCGAGTTCGGCTATTCCGGTTCTCAGGCCTGCAATGCGGAGCGCGAGAAGGGGTTCCCGCTTTCGCTGCGGAACGTCGAGGACAGGCCGCACGAGCGCGGGATCGCGGTCAGCCATGAGACGGTACGGTTCTGGTGGAACAGGTTCGGTCCGCTGTTCGCGTCCGAGAACCGGCGCCGCTGAAGCCCGACCCTGGAAGCGCTATTGTTCGGCTTTTTCAACGAAGTCGGGATCATGGCCCAGCTTAGCCGCGCCCTTTTCGAGGCGCGGCTGCCGCCGGGGTTCAACCTGCCGCAGTTCGCGGTACTGAACCACCTGATCAGCGTGCGTGACGGGCTTTTCGGGTTCCCAAGACATCGATGACCGACAGCCTTGCGGTGCTGGAACGGCAAGGGCTGATCGAGATGCGCCCGAACTCGCGGGACGGGCGGTCGAAATGCGTGTTTAACACCGCAGCGGGCAGCGCCTTTCGCCAGCGCGCGGTCGAAAGTCTGCGGATTTCGCGGAGAATGGGCGCTGATTTCGCGCGATCGTGGGCACGCGTTTCGCGCCATGCTGGGCAGCCATTTCACGGGATCGCGGGCAGGCTGGCCGACGCTTTCATGGAGTCAGGCTTGAGCGATTTGGTCA
>JBBRKS010000212.1:0-6188 GCA_038231775.1 Rhodobacterales bacterium
GGTTCTGGGCGCCGCGGCCGAGTTTGAGCGGGCCCTAATCCGCGAGCGCACCAAGGCCGGACTGCGATCCGCCAAAGCAGAGGGACGGATCGGCGGCAATCCGGGGCTGAAGGCGGGCGATCCCGTGGCCATCCGCAAGGCAAGGGCCGCGCGGATGGAAAGCCATTTCCAGAAGCTGAACGCGAGCGCCGACCAATGGGTACCCGAGGTACGCCGCCTGAGGCCGGGCCTGCCTTGGGAAGACGTGTTGCGCGTCGTCAACTCAGGCCTTCCGCGCGAGGCGCAGCCTTGGTCCCTGCCCCGCCTGATCCTTGCTGCAAAAAGCTTCGTCCGCGAAGGTCTGCTGTCCGAGACCATCCTCTCCCGCACCACCGCGCTTGACAAAAATGACCGCCTGCCCGCAATCGTCGCGGGCATCAAAGGCGCCGATCCCAAGATGACGCTTCAAGCCCTCTGCGACCGGTTGGAGGCGATGCGTGAACGGACACCCAGAGGACGCAGCAAGTGGGAGCCGTCATCGGTCAGGATGATCTTGGAGAGGGCCAAGAAGTTGGGGCTGCTGTCCTGAAATTCAGATTTATCCTTGCATTTCATCCTTATTGTGGAGTATTTACATGGTTATGTACACGCGTCTCGCAACCCAGTCCGTTATTGCAGCCCTCGACGAGCAGTCTGCCGTGGTCCTTCTTGGGCCCCGTCAGGTTGGAAAAACCACGCTTGCGATGCAGATTGGAGATCAAAGAGCATCTGTCTACCTCGATCTTGAACGAGAGTCCGACAGGCAAATCTTGAGTGAGCCGGACCTCTACCTCGACGAACAAGCTGGGCGTTTGGTCATCCTGGACGAAGTGCAAGTCATGCCTGACCTGTTTTCAGCCCTGCGAGGCCAGATAGATGACCGGCGCCGCAAGGGCTTTCGGACGGGGCAATTTTTGCTGCTAGGCTCAGCAAGCAATACGCTTTTGCACCAATCGGCAGAGTCGCTTGCAGGACGCGTACGGTATATTGAACTCTGCCCGCTTCTGTTGGACGAAGTTGGCAATGAAGCGCTCTCTACGCTCTGGCTGCGCGGAGGGTTCCCCGACAGCTTTCAGGCGCATGGCGATTCTGCAAGCCTGCGCTGGCGCGAAGATTTCCTGCGCACCTATTTGGAGCGGGATATCCCTTCTCTCGGACCGCGGATTCCTGCCGCAACCCTGCGGCGGTTCTGGACAATGTTGGCCCATGTGCAAGGCGGCATCTTAAATGCCGCAGCCCTGGCCGAGGGGCTTGCTGTTTCTGGCCAGACCGTAACGCGTTACCTCGACCTGTTGGTTGATCTGCTTTTGGTCCGCCGGCTGAAGCCATGGCACCAAAATGTCGGCAAACGGTTGGTCAAATCGCCCAAAATCTTCGTGCGCGACAGCGGCCTTGCGCACGCACTGCTCGGACTCGAAAACCAAGAGGCGGTGTTGGGTCACCCTGTGGTCGGCGGCAGTTGGGAAGGGTTCTGCATCGAACGGATGATCGCGGCGGCTCCTGCAGGAACAGCACCCTACTTCTACCGCAATTCAGGAGGGGCAGAAGTAGATCTGGTCCTTCGCCTGCCCAATGGGACGATCTGGGCACTTGAAATCAAGCGCACAACAACTCCGAAAGTTTCGCGCGGATTTCACCAAGCCGCCCACGACATAGGCGCAGAGCGCCGACTTTTGATCTACTCAGGCGCTCACGAGGTCCCGATGCAAGACGGCCTGCGCGCTGTTCCTTTAGCGTCAGCGCTTTCGTTGCTGCGGTCGGTCTAAAACGCGGCCTGAGGATGACCGCGATTCGGCTGGGGTGCGTGGCGTAGCTCTGGCGCTCTTCAGGCAATCCAACCCCCCTCAGTTGGTTGCCTTTGGTGGCCTGGGCAGAGCATGCGCCCACTTTTGATACTCTATGTCTCAAAGGGAGCAACTCGACATACAATCATTATATATCAGAGACTTATCAGAACCACTTGTTCCGCCTTCCTGCATATCTTGTAGCCACCACAAGAATTTTCTCCATATATAGTGAAAGAAAAAACTTGCCACAATCCCTCGTTCCTGTCATTTCTGCGGATGAACGCGTAAACAGCAAAAAGTAGATTTTAGCGTTCCCAGAACCAAGAGACCCGGAAATACGGGCGTGAGGGCAGCGGATGAACGAGCAGTCGACCCGAATTGACCAGAAGATCCAGGCGATGGCCACCCGCCTCAGCCGATCTCTGGACTCGAATATGCGCAAGTCATTCTTGCCAGATAACACCAAGGAGCTGCGTCACTTCAACGCCGCCGAGGCAGCTGAATTGATCGGAGTGTCGTTGGACCACCTTCGCAAACAGTTCTTCAACGACAAAATCGACATGGACGTCGAAACTGATAGCCGTGGCCGCAGATGGTACACTGCCGAGCAAATCGACTTTGCTCGCCGCGCGATCGCGCAAGACAGTCGTGCCAAGAAGTTTCAATACCTTGTTCCAGGCCGCAGGCTTGATGATCGCATCCAGATCATTTCGGTCGCAAACTTCAAAGGTGGCGCGGGAAAGACGACGACGGCAATCCATCTGGCGCAAAAATTGGCTTTGGATGGCTATCGTGTTCTCGCGATTGACATGGATCCGCAGGCGAGCTTGACGAGTATGTTCGGCTTACGACCTGAGATCGAATTCACTGAGGCTGGCACGGTTTACGATGCCATTCGTTATGACGATCCTGTTCCGTTCCGCGATGTCGTCCGTAAGACTTACTTTCATAATCTGGATCTCGCGCCCGCTGGCCTTCTGCTTTCTGAGTTCGAGACGGAAACCGCACATGCCCTGCACAACAACATCCAGCCGCCCTTCTATCAGCGACTCGCGCTTTGTATTTCCGAGGTCGAGGCGAGCTATGACGTCGTCATCATAGACTGCCCGCCGCAACTCGGCTTTATCACATTGTCTGCTTTGGTAGCGTCGACTGGGCTGATCGTCACCGTGGTGCCAAGTATGCTGGATGTGGCGTCAATGGCGCAATTCCTGCAACTGGCATCTAGCTTGATGGCAACCATCGCAGATGTCGGGGGAACGCCTGAATGGGATTTCATGAAATTCCTGGTCACCCGGTTTGAGCCGAACGACAGCCCACAAACGCAGATGGCAGCCTTCTTGCGGACCATGTTCGGCGATGATGTGCTGACGCGGACCTTTTTGAAGTCTTCCGCCGTCTCAGACGCCGGCCTAACGCAACAAACGCTGTTCGAAGTCAGCAGAACAGATTTCACCCGCCAAACCTACGACCGTGCGATCGAATCGATCAATGGAGTCGTGGATGAGGTTGAGGGCCTGCTTCAGGCTGCTTGGGGCAGGAAGGAAGTATAGCGATGGCGCGGAAAATTCAGTTGGACGTGACGGACGAAGACAAAGCGACAGCTAAAACACCCGCTGTCACGTATGTAGAGCCGGCTTCGCGTGCTCCGTCGCTCTCCGGCATGGCCAAATCCCTGCAGGCGGCGGCAGCAGCGGCTATCAGAGACATTGAAACACGTCTGATTGACGACTCCCAGTTCAAGGATCGCATCCAAGTCGTTGACGACGAGGTGGTCGAACTGGCCGAAAGCATCCGTAGCCAGGGACAGTTAATCCCAATCCTAGTCAGCCCAATCCAGGGTGGACGTTATCGCATCGTGTATGGCCGTCGGCGGCTAGCCGCGTTGCGCACTCTTGGCCTTCCGGCGAAAGCCCTCGTGCGGGAGTTGGACGAGGATCAGGCAATCATCGCTCAGGGACAGGAAAACTCCTACCGGAAAGACCTTTCATGGATTGAGAAAGCGGTCTTTGCCAAGCAGTTGATCGATGCTGGGAAGTCAGATCAGCTGGTCTGCGATGCCTTGAACATCGACCAAAAGGCCCGCAGGGGCGGCGAAAAACTGACTGGGCTTTCCCGTATGCGGCAAGTGACGGCGCGGCTTTCACCGGATCTGATCGATGCAATCGGACCTGCGCCAAAGGTGGGCCGAGATAGATGGTATGAGGTTGCGCAACTGCTTGAGAAGAAAGCGTTTCCGCCCGGAAACCAAACTATTTTTTCAGCCGACATTACTGCGGCAGCACTGCGCGGGGCGCTGAGTGACGAGCGGTTCATACTGCTTGAAACCATGCTGCGCCAAACCAAAACCTCGGCGCCAAGACTACCAAAATCCGCGGCGGCCGTTGGCGAAACAATCACAGAAATCGGGGCCATCAGAGTAAGCCCACGAATGGCCACCATCATAGTTACCCGCAAACACGCGGCAAGCCTGCACCAGTGGATTGCCGAGCACCCGAATGACGCGCTGCAAGCGCTTCATGATGCCCAAAAGAAATCCGAGCAGCAATAAGGAGCACAAGTCAGAACGGAAGAGGCCTCCCGAGAAAGATCCCGAGAGGCCCTGCGCTAGAAAGGGCGCCAACCCTTTTCACGCTCTCTACACAGCGAAACTCTAGCTCAGGGCTGATTCGACTGCAACATCGCTTTGGCGGTGATCAGGTAAGTTTTGCCTTTTGTAGGCAATAAGCGACCCCTAACTCGGGGTGCGCTTTGATATTGCAGCCAATGCTCTGATCTCGGAACGCCAAATCCGTCTGTGTGGCAAAAAAAATGCACCAGACAACCTTCAAGACCAAACACACCCCTGCCCTACTCGACAAGCAAGATCCGCGCTGGAACGCCCTGAACGCGGCGCAAGCCGCAATGGGCGCGCTCGGCTTGCGCGACCGCGACATCGCCGTTCTGCGCGGTCTCCTGACATTCATTCAGCCGGATCGTTGGCGTGAAAAGCTTATGGTTCACGCCTCCAACACATCCATACAAGCCCGCTGTGACGGTATCGATGAGCGCACCCTTCGGCGCAGATTGACGCGCCTCTGCGAAGTCGGCCTGATCGCTCGTCACCAGAGTCCAAACCGCAAAAGGTACGTCGTTCGCGATGAACTCGGGAACCAAGTGTTAAGCTACGGCTTCGACCTTTCGCCGCTGCGTGAGAACCTTCACCAACTTGAATCTATCGCGGAAGAACAGCGCACCACAGCTCTTCGCATCAAAATGCTAAAGGCCGTTTTGCGGGATCGTCTTTTCAGACTCCTATCATCCGGTTTCCTGTCGGAAACCGACGGCACCAGCGTGGCTTCACTACAAAAACTGCTCCGTCAAAGAGTGGACATTTTGAGTTTGGAAAGGGCCATTCAGACGGTGGAAAGCCTTGCCTCGAGCCTTGTGGATGCTTCTATCGGTGGAACACAAACAACGAAAATGTCCGACAGCGTCAGTCAAATTGGCCGAGACATTCAGAATTCAGAAAAAGAATATATTGAAGAATCTTACGGCGACGAAAAACAGAGGGCTGGCCGTCAAGAAGGCTCGCGAGTCGACCTAGCGCTGGACGATTGCATCGACGCTGCAAAATCAGCGATGGATTTCAGCCTTCATCGCCCTCGAACTTGGACGGAACTCTCGCATCTAGCTGACCAACTGGCACCAGCCATCGGTGTCCAGCAGAAACAGTTGCTAAGAACCAAAGAAGCCTTAGGCGAGCGCGGTGCATGTCTGGCAATTCTTGGCCTGGTCGAAGCTTTCACACGGATCCGAGAACCTAGCCGATATCTCAATACATTGATCAACAAAGTAGGAACGGTCGGCTTGGACCTTGTTCGAATGTTCCGATCCCTCACAGCAAATTCACGGTTTCCGGCCGGAAACCAATCTTCGCTCTCAGCATAGAGTTTGAGAAGGGTTGGTTTGAGGGTGACGGGAAGTGAGATCGGGAGAGTGGCTTCCGGCGCCCGTTGTGGAGAATGTCTGATGACGAAAGCTGTCCAGAAAATCATCTTGTCCCCCTCACGGGACATCCCCTTCGATAAGCTCATGCTGAGCCAGTCCAATGTTCGGCGCATCAAGGCTGGGGTCTCGGTCGATGAATTGGCCGAAGACATCGCGCGGCGTGGCCTTCTGCAGAGCTTGAGCGTCCGACCCGTCCTGGATGCCGATGCCGCCGAGACCGGTATGTTCGAAATCCCGGCTGGCGGTCGGCGCTTCCAGGCGTTGTCGCTGCTGGTGAAGCAGAAGCGTTTGGCAAAAACTGCCCCTATCCCCTGCATCGTGCGGAATGCGACATCGGAGATCTTTGCCGAGGATGATTCCCTCGCGGAGAACATGCAACGTGTGGCTCTGCAC
>JBBRKS010000213.1:0-6181 GCA_038231775.1 Rhodobacterales bacterium
CTTTCCGCCCGGATTTACCTGCAAACCCTGCGTCTGGCCCGCAAAAAGGTTGAACGGACCTTCACCCAACGCGTCGCCCAGCTTGCCGTGGAAATGGAAGACCGCTACCGCCGCGTGACCAGCCGCCCGCCCGGGCGCTAACCTCTGCGGCGGTCGGCGGGATACACGCCCAAGATCTGCAGATGCGTGGTGAAATAGGTCAATTCCTCTAGTGCCAGCGCAACATTGGCGTCTTCGGGATGGCCTTCGATGTCGGCGTAAAACTCGGTCGCGGTGAAACTGCCGCCGATCATGTAGCTTTCCAGCTTGGTCATGTTCACACCGTTGGTCGCAAAGCCGCCCATCGCCTTGTACAACGCCGCCGGAATGTTGCGAACGCGGAAGACAAACGTGGTGATCATGTGATCGGCGCGCCGGGCCGGATCGGCATCACGCGACATGACCAGAAAGCGGGTGGTGTTGTTGGGATTGTCCTCGATATGCCGCGCCAGCACGTCCAGCCCGTAGATGGACGCGGCCAATTCGCTGGCCAGTGCCGCCTTGGCTTTGTCGCCCAGCGCCGCCACCTCACGCGCCGCACGGGCATTGTCGGAACTGACCATGCCCTTGATCTGATGCGCTTTCAGGAACTTGGCACATTGCGGCAGGATCACCACATGACCATGCGCCTCTTGCACATCTGCCACCACGGCACCGGGAACGCCCAACAGGTTGACATGCACCCGCACAAACGCCTCATCAACGATATGCAGGCCAGATTCCGGCAACAGCGCATGCACATCCGCCACGCGGCCATAGGTCGAATTCTCGACCGCCAGCATTCCCAGATCGGAATCACCGCGCCGCACCTGATCAACCACCTCTTCAAAGGTCGCACAGGGCACCACCGCCATATCGGGGCGCGATTGGCTGCAAGCCTGATGGGAATAGGCGCCAAGCTCTCCTTGAAAGGCGATACGGCCTGTCATATGGGCATCTCCGGAAAAAACGCGCCACTTGGGACACTTCGCCGCGCTAGTACACCTTGCACCCTGCCGGGGGAAGCAGGTAGATAGCGCCCAAAGCCAAGGTCCAGCGGAAGGTGCTGCATGTTCGATACGATGACCATGACCAAGATTGTTGGCAGCGTCTGCGGGGCGCTGCTGTTCTTTTTGTTCGGCAATTGGGCGGCCGAGTCCTTGTACGGCTTTGGCGAACAGCCCGCTGGCGAAGAACGCACCTTTGCCTACGCGATTGCCGTTGATGATGCCCCGGCGGCTGGCGGCGATGCGACCGCTGCAGCCGATGCCAGCGCTGATCCGGCCTATACAGAGGTTGCGGCCACCGCTGACCCCGCCGCCGGTGAAAAGACTTTTGGAAAGTGCAAATCCTGCCACAACGTCGAAGGCAAGAACATGACCGGCCCGCACCTGAACGGTGTGGTCGGTCGCAACCACGGGTCGGTCGAAGGGTTCGTCTATTCGGACGCCATGCTGGCGATGAAGGACCAACCCTGGACGCCAGAGGCGATCTATACCTTCATCAAAGGACCCAAGGCCGCGATGCCGGGCACCAAGATGGGATTTGCCGGTCTGCCGTCACCGCAAGACCGCGCCAACGTCATCGCCTATCTTTCGACGCTCAAGTAAATTCCGACACTGCGCGCAGCAGGCCGCCCCGACCGGGCGGCCTTTTTGCTTGTTCACGCAAGGCCTCACGCATTCGCAACTTGTGAACCGCGCGATTTGCGATTTAGCTGACCCCACAGCGGCCATCACACCGCCAAGCAGGAGAGCGCTCATGGCCAACAGGTCAGCCGTCACCGCCAAAACGCTGGATCAGCGCGCAATTCGGCGTTGGGTCGCTGCGGGCCTCGCGATACTGGCGCTGGCAGCTTTGGTTCACACAGCCCGGGCGGACGAGCAAAAGGTGATCACCAGCCACGGCATCTCGACCTTTGGCGACCTGAAATACGGTCCCGATTTCACGCCAGTCTACGTCAACCCCAACGCCCCCAAGGGCGGTGAGATTTCGGAAGCCGCGTTCGGCAGCTTTGATTCGATGAACCCCTATTCGGTCAAGGGCAGCGCTGCCATCGGATCAACCTTTCCCTACGAATCCATCCTGACCGGCACCGCCGACGAAATCGGTGCCAGCTACTGCCTGATGTGCACCACGATGGACTTCCCCGAGGACCGCTCGTGGGTCGTGTTTCACCTGCGCCCCGACGTGAAATTCTCGGACGGCAGTGCCATGACCGCCGACGATGTGGTGTTCAGCTACAATCTGTTCGCCACCAAAGGTCTGTCCGACTTTCGCACCATCTTCAACAAACAGGTGCTAAGTGCCGTGGCGGTCGATCCGCTGACGGTGAAATTCACCTTCAAACCCGGCGTCGCCTACCGCGATCTGCCCGCCAAGATGGGCGGGCTGGAGATATTTTCCAAGGCCGACTACGAAAGCCACAAGCGCGATCTTGAGCAGTCCAGCCTTGAACCGTTTCTGGGCACCGGGCCTTATGTGCTTGATCACATGGTGACCGGCCAGACCATCGTCTACAAACGCAACCCGGCTTATTGGGGTGAGAATTTGCCGATCAACAAAGGCCAGAACAACTTTGACACCGTAAGGTTTGAATACTTCTCTGACCCCAACGCGGCGTTGGAGGGGTTCAAGGGCGGCACCTACACCTTCCGCAATGAAAACTCGTCGAAATCCTGGGCCACCCAGTATGATTTCCCGTTGGTCGCCTCTGGCCAGATCATCAAGGTCGAATTGCCGAATGGCAACAAGGCCTCGGGTCAGGCCTTTGTGTTCAACCTGCGCCGCGACAAGTTCAAGGACCCCAAGGTGCGCGAGGCGATTGGCATGATGTTCAACTTTGAATGGTCGAACAAAACGCTGTTTTACGGCCTGTACACAAGGATCAATTCGGTGTGGGAGAATTCGTATCTCGCCGCCACAGGCGCGCCCTCGCCTGAAGAAATCGCCATTCTCAAACCCCTGGTCGATGCCGGTCTTGAACCGGCCAGCATCCTGACCGACCCACCGATTGCCGCCCCCACCTCTGGTGAAGGTCAGCTTGACCGCAAGAACCTGCGCAAAGCCTCGGCCCTGTTGGACGACGCAGGCTGGAAAACCGCCGATGACGGGATGCGAAAGAATGCCAAGGGCGAAACGTTAAAGGTCGATATCCTGAACAACGACCCGGCGTTTGACCGCGTCAACACGCCCTTTGTCGAAAACCTCAAGGCGCTTGGCATCGACGCCACCCTGACTGACATCGACCCGGCCCAGTACGAAACCCGCACCACGCCGCCCAGTTTTGACTTTGACATCATCACCGGCCACGCGCAGGCCGGAATGGAACCGGGTGACGAGATGGAGCAGTTTTACAGCTCTGCCACCGCCGACAATTCCAGCTACAACGTCATGGGTCTGAAATCCCCGTCGGTCGACAAGCTGGCAGCCCTCGTGCAGACCGCCAAAACCAAAGAGGGCCTGATCATCGACACCAAGGCGATGGACCGGGTTCTGCTGGCCGAACGGTTCTGGATTCCGCAGTGGTACAAGAACAAATACACCGTCGCCTACTATGACCAATACGCCCATCCCGACGCCCTGCCACCCTATGCGTTGGGCGAGTTAAGCTTTTGGTGGTATGACGCGGACAAGGCGGCCAAACTTAAGGCCGCAGGCGTGCTGCACTGAAAATCCGGCAATGAAAGACACGCGTCTCTTCAAAACGCGGCACTGAAAGGCAAGTGGCCCCGATGGGAGCCTACATCTTACGGCGACTTCTGTTGGTGATCCCGACCCTTCTGGGCATCATGATCATCAACTTCACCCTCACCCAATTCGTGCCCGGCGGACCCATCGAACAGGTGGCCGCCCGGGCCGAAGGTGATGGCAATTCGATCGAGAAAATCTCGGGCTCCGGGTCAGATGCGGGCCAAAGCGCTGGCAGTGCCGACAAAGGCAACGGCTATATCGGCGCGCGCGGTCTGCCCCCCGAATTCGTCGCCCAGCTTGAGGTTGAATTCGGCTTTTCCCGCATCGTCTGCACACCCGATTTCACCGGCACCCCCACCCTGAAAGACCCGGCCTGCCACAAGGAACCGATCCCCGCCTGGAAACGCTTTTTCATCATGCTGGGCAATTACATGACGCTGGATTTCGGAAACAGCTACTTCCGCTCCACCTCCGTCGTCGGCCTGATTCTGGAAAAAATGCCGGTTTCCATCACGTTAGGTTTGTGGAGCACGCTGATCGCTTACCTGATCTCTATCCCGCTAGGCATCCGCAAAGCAGTGACCGATGGGTCAAGGTTTGATGTATGGACCTCTGGCATCATCATCGGCGCTTACGCCATCCCGGGTTTCCTGTTCGCCATCCTGCTGCTGGTTCTGTTCGCTGGCGGCAGCTATTACCGCATCTTTCCGTTGCGCGGGCTGACCTCGGAAAACTGGGCCAATCTTAGCCTGTTCAACCAGATCAAGGACTATTTCTGGCACATCACCTTGCCCATCGTTGCGTCAACCATATCAAGTTTTGCGACGCTGACCTTGCTGACCAAAAACTCGTTCCTTGATGAGATTCGCAAGCAATACGTGATGACCGCCCGCGCCAAGGGCCTGTCGGAAAGCCGTGTGCTGTACGGTCACGTGTTCCGCAACGCCATGCTGATCCCGATTTCCGGCTTTCCCGGCCTGTTCATCAGCGTGTTTTTCGGCGGCTCGCTGATTATCGAGACGATCTTTTCGCTCGATGGCCTTGGCCAGCTTGGCTACAAATCCGCCGTCGAACGCGACTACCCCGTCGTGTTCGGCACCCTTTTCGCATTTGGCCTTCTGGGCCTTGTTGTTGGCATCCTGTCTGACCTTATGTATGTCTGGACCGACCCGCGCATTGACTTTGAAAGGCGCGAGTGATGCCATTGTCGCCTCTTAACCAACGCCGCTGGCGCATCTTCCGCGCCAACAAACGGTCTTTCTATTCCCTCATCCTGTTCACCGCGCTCTACATCATCTCGATCTTTTCCGAGGTGCTGTCGAACGACCACCCGCTGCTTGTCAGCTATCAGGGCCACCTCCGCGCCCCCTTCCTGCAATTTTATTCCGAGGCTGATTATGGCGGCGATTTCCGGACAGAGGCGAACTACCGCGATCCCGTGGTGCAGTGCCTGATCCGCACCGGCGGCGGGGCCGATTGTTTTGACACCCCCGAAGATATCCTGAAATCGGTCCAGGCTGGCACTTACACAGCCGAAGGCTTTCAACAAGGCTGGCTCCTCTGGCCCCCGATTCCCTATTCCTACAACACCATCAACGATGTGCATGGCGCCGCCCCCTCCGCCCCCGACCGCGACCACTGGCTTGGCACCGACGACACCGCCCGCGATGTCCTCGCCCGCGTCCTTTACGGCTTCCGCTTGTCGGTCTCCTTCGGCCTGATCGTCACTTTCCTCACCTCTGTCATCGGCATTCTCGCAGGGGCCATCCAGGGCTATTTCGGCGGCCTCACCGACCTGATCTTTCAGCGCGTGATCGAAATCTGGTCATCGACCCCGACGCTGTACGTGATCATCATCATCTCTTCGGTGTGGACGATGAACTTCTGGCTGTTGACCTTCCTGATGGTCCTGTTCGGCTGGATGGGGCTGGTCGGCCTCGTCCGCGCCGAGTTTTTACGCGCACGGAACTTCGAATACGTCCGCGCCGCCAAGGCGCTTGGCGTCAGTGATTTTGCCATCATCCTGCGCCACGTCCTGCCCAACGCCACTGTCGCCACCATGACCATGATGCCGTTCATCCTGTCCGGCACCATCGGCTCGCTGACAGCGCTTGATTTCCTCGGCTTCGGCCTGCCGCCCAGTGCGCCAAGCCTCGGCGAACTTACCCAACAGGCCAAACAGAACCTGCAGGCCCCGTGGCTTGCCTTCACCGCCTTCGCGACCTTCACCCTGATGCTTAGCCTGTTGGTCTTCATCTCCGAAGGGGTGCGCTCTGCCTTCGACCCGCGAAAGACCTTTAAATGAGCCTGCTGTCCGTCGAAAACCTTAACGTCCGCTTCCGTCAGGACGGCCAGTTGATCCACGCCGTCAAAGGCGTCAGCTTTACGCTGGCCAAAGGTGAAACCCTCGCTTTGGTTGGTGAAAGCGGTTCGGGCAAATCCGTCACCGCACTGTCCACCGTCAAACTAC
>JBBRKS010000214.1:0-6177 GCA_038231775.1 Rhodobacterales bacterium
ATAAAGGAAAGAACGGCTTCAACCGCTCCATCTGCGCGTCTGTCAGCCAGAATAGATCACCCATGCGACACCTCCCCGGTGCCGCGAATGAATCAGTGAAACAGGCCGGAAACAAGTGGATTAATGAGTTCTGAGCCTAGATCAGCCACGGACCGAAAGGTCCGTTTCTAGTGGGAACAGTTCGGCCCGCTGTTTGCAGCCGAGATCTGCCGTTGGCAGGTTGATTGCGTGAAAACGAGTTGTTGGCGCTGGCTTCTGGACCAGGTTTTCGCGGAATTAAATGTGGAACACGCTACCTCTTGCCTACTGACATTTCGCCAGATACGGCCGGAAAACCGAACGTGGGTCTGGGTAGCCCACGCACGCCGGTTTTTGGCAAATGCAAGCCCTTGAAACTTGTGCCAATATGCCTGCAGCGGCTCACTTGGTGTGGCCTTATATCCTCACACCAATGTCAAGCCGCCGTTGCCTGAGGGGCCAAGATGCTGATCGCACTACACATATTGCTTCAAGTCGGTCTTATCATTCGCGCGCTTTTACGACCGCATCGTGACCCGGCGTCGCGCATCGCCTGGATCCTGGTTATCCTCGCTTTGCCGGTCATCGGTATTGTTGCCTACATGCTTTTGGGCGAAACCAATATTGGCCGCGAGCGCGTGGCCCGTATGAAGAGCGTATTGGCTAATTTGCCGGACATCACCCTTACGCCCGGCTATGACGCTGCGGCCGCGAAACCTGATGTACCCGAGCGTTATCTGGCACCCTTCAAGTTCGGGCAGTCTGTCAATGGCTTCGAGGCAGTAGGCGGCAATCAAGCGCGTCTTATGGCGGATTCCAATGCCGCGATGAATGCGATGGTGGCCGACATCGACGCTGCAAAACAACATGTACATTTGCTTTTCTACATCTGGATGCCCGACAACAACGGGAAGAAGATGGCGGACGCGCTTGCCCGCGCGGTCGCACGCGGGGTTGCCTGTCGTGCGATGGTCGACGATCTTGGCTCTCGGCTGCTGATCAAATCTGACCTGTGGGCCGGCATGGCTGCAGCAGGCGTGAAACTTGAGCGAGCGCTGACGATCGGCAATCCGATCTTGCGGTCGATTTACGGGCGAGTGGATTTGCGAAACCATCGAAAGATTGTGGTCATAGATAACGGGATCACGTTTTGCGGCAGTCAGAACTGCGCGGACCCGGAATTTCTGACCAAGGCAAAATACGCCCCCTGGGTGGACGCGGTCATGCGGTTTACCGGGCCGATCGTTCGCCAGAACCAATATATTTTCGTCGCCGACTGGATGGCAACTTGCGACGAGGACATCCACGATGTTTTGCTTGAACCTTTGGCGCGGCCCGAACCGGGATTTACAGCACAGGTGATCGCCAGCGGACCGACTGTCCGCCATTCAGCCGCGCCGGAGATGTTTGAGTCGTTGATCTACAGCGCCCGAAGCAAGATTTTCGCCACCACGCCTTACTACGTCCCGGTTGAGTCGCTGCAAAGCGCGCTTTGTGCCGCAGCGAACCGAGGAGTCGACACCACAATCATCTTCCCGGCCCGCAATGATGATTTCGCGGTCGGGGCAACCAGCAGGAGTTACTACTTCGACCTGCTGGAAGCCGGAGTGAAGGTTTACGAATACGGTGCAGGGCTGTTGCACACTAAATCGATGACTGTGGATGGCGAGATCGCGCTGATTGGTTCCACCAACATGGATCGCCGCAGCTTCGATCTGAACTACGAAAACAACATCCTGCTTTGCGATGTCAGCGCAACCGCCGCAATTTACGAACGGCAACAAGAATACCTCGCGGACAGCCGGGCGGTCTCGCTTGAAGAGGTGGCTGCCTGGACCTGGCGGAAACGTCTGTGGAACAACACCCTTGCCATCGTCGGCCCAGTTCTCTGAGCTTGGACGGATAAGATGCCATAGTTCCTGCATGCCTGATTTATCTCGCCGAATGAACGGCGCAGGGACTCTCGGAAGCTAACGCCAGCGTCAGCGAGGCCCAGGCAATCCCTCGTTTTAGAAGGGGTTGTCGTTAAATCCACGCAACCTTAATTCACAAAGGCTAAACCGCATTCGGTTTTTCGATGCTCCAGTCCACTAACTCATCACCACGCCAGTTATAGATCTGAACCAAGAGCATTACCAAATTGAACAACGGGCCGGAGCATCATATTCCATCAGCCCGCCTTTTTTTGGTGCGGCGAACTCAATCTGTCGGCAAGTGTTTGCGCCGAAGGCGCCACTCATGCACGATGAGAATAATCACAACCAAATCGAAAATTGTCAGCAAGATTAAGCCGAAGGAATGCGAGTAAGTGTACCTGTAGAGTTGGTAGGCAATGAATGCGCCAAGCGCCAACAAGGACAATGGATACGCAATGAGCCTCTCCCTCAGAAGTCCGACCACCAGGACCGCTTTGATCAGGCCGTGGCCCAAAAGGTAGATGGCGTAGAACGACTCGGTTGTTGCGGTCAAGTGTTGTGCGGCTTCGAGCAGATGGGAAGCTACGAAGTCGCGTGGATCTTCGACCAGTTCTTCCAAGGTCAGCGCATTTATCCAGATCAGAATGGACTCAGTGCTGAAAAAATAGAAAAAGAGGCCCCCAATGATCTCTATGACCGCATGCAACCCCTTGAGGATCAGGCTGAGGCGGAATATTTGGTGGATTCGGTGTTCGAGGATCTGCATGGCGACCAATATTCTGGATTACGAGAAGACACGCAATGGATGATGAAGTCACTCACTGGATAAACTCCTTTGCAGGTGTCAATCCTTTCGTCGATGAAGCGATGATAAGGATCACGCAAGTCGGAGTGCCTGTCATCATCGCCTTTGTCGTTCTGCAATGGTGGAGCGGGAGCGACCGCACTCACGTTCGACATAGTGTCGTCAGCGCTGGCATGGCGTTCCTGCTTGGCCTCGTGATCAATCAGGGGCTGCTTCTCTTCATCCACCGTATGCGCCCATATGATGCGGGCGTGTCCCATCTCTTGATTGCACCAAGTGCCGATTGGTCCTTTCCTTCAGATCACGCTACGGCCACCATTTCGGTATGCGCGACGTTTTTCCTAAACAAATTGGCGAGTCGAACCATTGTCCTGTTCTTGGCGGCATTGCTCGTTTGCTGTTCCCGTATTTACGTGGGTACGCATTACGTTACCGACATTGTGGGTGGTGCTCTGACCGGCGTCATGGCTGCCCTGATCGTTCGCAACAGATATCGCGAACACAGTTATCTGGATCGGATTCTGACAAACATTCTTTGATCGGCGCCCAGAATTTCGTGAGCCTTGAAAATATGTTCCGCAGCGGTTTTCCACTGCAACAACGCAAGGTGGCAGCTGGCTTAGGAATGTAGGCACCTGCGGCTGACGTAACCTTCTTTGCTGAACAGTAATACCCCACCGACAGTTCTATGCGCCTGAAACCTATTTTCAGTTAAATCGGGTCCGACCGTGATAATCGTCGACTTGGCCGCTCCCCATTGGTGAACATTGCAAGCCCACCTTGGCAATGAGGTGCCGTCGGGGGGGGGTGCAACATCAAAGTCGCTTGACGGGAAAACCTCCGATCAGCCTTAATTCCACATGCTGGCACCGTTCTTAGTTCAGCCTGAACAACGCGGTCAGGCTGGCGGCGGTCGATCTGGGTTGCTTTGATGGGACATGAATGCCGCCAAGATGGCCATCACGACGAGCTGCCAAAGCGCTCTGAGGTGGGCGAGGATCTTGCGGATGTTGTGGCCGCTGCCGCATAGGACGGCGAAGATCGCGTCTCCGATGGTGCCTTTCAGCGGGCAGCGTGCGAGACGGCCGTCGGTCTTCATGTGGCCGATCTCGGGCTCGATGGCGCTGCGGCGGCGCAGGTCGGCGATTATCTTGGGCGTCAGGCCTGCTGCGGGTGCCGCTGATCAGCACGCGGGTTTTGTCGACACCATGGCCGCGATAGCCACGGTCGACGACAACAAGGTCGGGGCGCTGGTCGGTCAGGATTTCCATTTGTTCGAGCGCCGGACCCAGGGTATGGCCGTCATAGGGATTGCCTGGAAAGCTGCGCATGCCGACCACAAAGCCTTCGTGCAGGGTCGTCGTCAGACTGACCTTGCAGCCAAACTCATGAGCCGCACCCGGGCCTTGCCCTTGGAGATGCAGTCGACTTCGGGTTCGTGTAGGGCGTAGATCTTGTCAGCACCCTTGGGCTGTTGATGCAGCAGGCGGGAGACGAGGGCGAGCTTGGTCGCAACAAGGTCCCGCACGGGACCGATCGGGATGTCATCGAGGTGGCGGCGCAGATCACGCATCACCCGGCCGGTGTAGCCTTTCAACCTCTTCAATGCCTTGCGCATTCGGCGGAATTGCTTGGCGTGAGCATAGCGGCCGACCTGCAAGGCCAGTCTCGGGGCCAGGCGGGCGTAGGACTGCCGCAGGTCCACCCCGGCCTCCTGCGCCAGGCTGATCAGCTGCGCCCGCGCCCGCTCATAGAGCCGGCCATCGGTGGGATAGGCGATATTCTTCTGCATGACAGTTGTGTCGACGGCCACTTGGCTGAGGCTGACCTCGTCGATGGCACCAGATTTGCGCCCGGCCTGAATGGTCTGGGTCAACAACCACTCGACACCTTCCTCGCCGATCCGCTTGCGCCAACGCGTCAATAACGACGGGTCGACCGGCAGGCGGTGCTGAAAGAACACTTCACCGGTAAAGTGCTGATAATAGGGGTTTTCGACCCAGCGGGCGACAACCGCCTCGTCCGACAGCCGGAAGGCGTGCTGAAGATAAAGCAACCCCGCCACCAGGCGCGGCGGTGTCGCAGGGCGACCAGTCGACGAGGGAAAGAAACCGGACCACTCCCGCTCAAAGACCTCCCAATCGATCAAACCGGTCAGCTTCACCAAAGCGTGGCGCAGGTCGATCAGGTCAATGAGACGCGGGCGCAAGAGATCATCCTGTTCGGACGGACGCGGGCGGTGCTTCATGGGCAGTCACCAAATTGCAGGGTTCTGGAAGAAATCATACGAAACCTTGCACGTCACGGCCAGACAAATCACTCCATTACCACGTGAAAACAATGCATTACGAGTTATTCAGGTCGAACTTCTTAGTTGGAGCGTCATTAAAGCGGGCAGCTACCTAAGAAGCGCCCCACACAGGTTCCGTCTAGCCGACCTACTTCCCTATTCGACTAATGAGGAGCTGCACATGGCACAGTTTCTAACCTGTATACTCAACGAAAAGGCCGGCTACGGTACCGCGGCCAAATCGCAAGCTCTTGTTTCAAAGATCGCTCACCAATGGGGATGGGAAGCGCATTTCCTGGTATCCGCGGACGGCGCTGATCTGAAGTCGCTCGCGCAGAAAGCACGTTCCATAAGCGGCCTGGTCGTAGGGGGAGGCGGTGACGGAACGATCGCAGCGGTGGCTTCAGCGCTGGTAGGCACCGATACGACTCTTGGAGTGTTGCCCATGGGAACGCTCAACCACTTCGCAAAGGATCTCGGCATACCGCTTGAAATCGAAAAAGCGGTGCAAAACCTGTTCACCGGAAAAATCAGTCGGGTGGACGTCGGCGACGTGAACGGCCGCATCTTCCTCAACAATTCCAGCATTGGCTTTTATCCCCAAATCGTGCGGGCACGCGAAAGGGAACAACGCCAAGGCCGCAGTAAATGGGTCGCTTTTGCAAAGGCCACTGTCCATATCCTGCAAAAGTCGCGCAGATTGCATGTCTGCATGGCGCACGATCATGGACCCATGCAGACCTATGACACGCCTTTTGTCTTCATCGGTAATAACCGCTATAATCTGGCAGGGCTGGAGATTGGCACCCGCGCTGCTCTGGACAGTGGCAAATTGTGGGTCTGCGCAGCACCTAAGGCTGGTCGGTTCAGCCTGTTTGTGCTGGCGGTCGAAACCCTGCTGGGGATTGTCAGCGAGGTTGACCTCGCTGCTTTTGAAACCGAACAGACTGAACTGAAATCGGACAGGCGCCATTTGCACGTCGCAACCGACGGTGAAGTCAGCCTGATGCAGGGGAATCGCGTTTGGAATCTGACCTGATCTGAGGGGTCTTGCGGATTTCGTGGGGATGGATTCTTGGGCATGAAACGCCCTTCTGGAGCCCGTTCCCCGCATGGATATCTTTCTGTCTGCCTTCGGCGACATCCCC
>JBBRKS010000215.1:0-6141 GCA_038231775.1 Rhodobacterales bacterium
ACTGCGAAGCATGTCAGGGCATCGCTGGCCTCGGTCGCGCCAAAGACCCCATGCCAGTTGCCCTGAAGCGCCACCCCGACCAGAAGCGCCCGGTCTATGCCTGTGCGGATGGCATAGGTGGGGCCTTGCGCCGCACCAGGCCAGCCGTGCGCCTCAGTCAGCCCCGCCTGGTTCAGTGCGGCGGCAAGGTCGCCGGCTACCTGGGTCAACGGGCCAGGGTCTTCAGTGGTGACGTTCAGGCCGGGATAGTCCAGTCGAAAGGTGGAAAGGTCGGCGAGTTCGGGCCAGTGACGGTCAAGCATTCAGACGCTCCCATTCCGGATCGACAAAACAGGCGGGGCAGATCGTGGCGGTGCGGCGCTGCCCAAGGTGATAGACCTCAACCGCCTCGCCCATCCGCGAAAGGCCGCCCGCGATCAGCGCCAGCGCTATGGGTTTGGCCAAAGTCGGGCTATAGGCGGCCGAGGTCACATAGCCCTGACTGTCCGATGCGCCCTTGGCCAAGACATGGCCACCAACCGGCAGCGCTGCGCCGTCGCAGGACAGGCCCACCAGTTGCATCCGGTCACTGCGGTTGGCGGTTTGGGTGAACAGGCTGCGCTTGCCTACGAATTCGGCCTGCTTTTTGTCGCGTGGCGCCGGGAAGCCAAGGTCATGCGGCATGGTGGTGCCGTCTGTGTCCCTGCCGACGAAGATCAGTCCCTTTTCCATGCGCAGTATGGCCAATGCCTCGACACCCTGAAGGGCAAGGCCGAAGTTGCGCCCCGCGGTCACGATGCGATGCCAAAGTGTTGCGGCATGGGTCGCACGAACCGAGATTTCATAAGAACAGTCGCCGGTGAACGACACACGGGCGATCCGCATTCCATCCTTTTGCACGATCGATAGATGCGGCATGGAAGTTTCATCGAGTGGGATGCCGAAGTCGAGCCTGGCCATCAGCGCCCGGGCCTTGGGCCCGGCAAGCGTTAACGTGGCCCAATGCGGGGTGGCATCCTGAATAAACACGCGGGACGGATCGAACTGGTCCTGTCGCCAGAGATCAAGGATATTGGCAACCTGATCAACATGGGAGGACGAGCAGGAGACCGAGAAATGGTTGTCAGTCAGCCGGAACAGGATGCCGTCATCAAGGACAATCCCGCCTTCAGTCAGCAGAAAGCCATAGCGCGCCCTTCCAGGCTTCAGGGTGCCCATCGTGTTGTAATAGATGAAATCCAGGAAACGCGCGGCATCGGGGCCATAGACGTCGATCTTGCCCAGAGGGCTAGCGTCGAACAGCGTCACATGTTCGCGTGCGGCGCGGACCTCGGCCCGGATGTCCGTGTAGACCGTTGGGCGCAGCCAGCCGCCATATTCGCGGAAAGTTGCCCCGGCGGTGCGGTGAACCGCTTCCAGCGCCAGACGCTTGGGTGGTGAAAAACGTGCCTCCCGCCTTGGCCCGGCGAGGGTGGCTAGGGACACGGGGTCGAAGGGCGGGCGAAAGGTGGTGGTGCCGACCTGTGAGATCGGCACCTGCCGGATTGCGGCCATGGTGGCAAGGCCCGCCATGTTGGCAATCTTGCCTTGATCGTTGGCCATGCCAAGGGTGGTGTAGCGTTTCAGATGCTCGACTGAACGCATGTTCTCGCGGCCTGCAAGTTCCACATCTTTGACCGTTACGTCGTTCTGGAAATCCACCCAGGCGCGGCTGGATTGGCCAAGACGCGGCCAAGCCTTGCGAACGGGCAAGTCAGTACGGATCGTTGGGCGATTTCCCTTTGCGGCCAGTGCGGCTTCTGCACGGGCATCGTCGGTGGCGTAGGTGCCCGCGGCCGCGCCGATAGTGATGATTTTTGGGCGATCGGCGCGGGGTACATAAGCTTGAATATCCTCGCGCCAGTCAAGCTTTCCGCCGGTCTGGCTATGCAGATGCACTGCAGGTGTCCAGCCACCGGAGGCAAGCACAGTGTCGCAGTCGATGCGGCGGCCATCGCGCAGGGTCAGGCCGCGCAAATGACCTGATCGCCAATGTACGGCACCAACCTCAGCCCGGCCTTCGCCCGCCTCGATCACCTCGACGCTTGCCCCGGCGGCGCGGAGCTGGCGGGCTGCCGGTTCGGCCTCGGCGGTCGAAAGGATTGCGATGTGCTTGCCGGGAAGAGTGGCGTGGCGGTTAAGATAGGAAAGCCCTGCGTGCAGCGACATGACCCCGGGGCGGTCATTGTCGATGAAGGTTAGGGGCCGTTCGATGGCCCCGGAGGCGAGGATTACGCGGTCGGCGCGCAGGCGGATCAGCGCAGGTGGAAGCGGGAATCGGCGCCGCTCGGCCAAAAGGAACATTCCGTGATCATAGGCACCAAAGGCGGTTGTGGCCGGGAGGTAACGTCCGCCTGCCGCAGACAAGGCAGCGATCATCGCGGTGGACCAGTCTGCGGCGGATTGCCCATCGACCGCTTCGGCCCGGTCGATCAGGCTGCCGCCGGGCGTGTCGCGATCATCTACAAGCAGCACGTCTTGTCCGGCGTTGGCGGCATCCAACGCCGCCTGAAGGCCTGCTGGCCCGGCACCGATCACCAGAACTCCGGCTCCATCATGGCGCTGTGGCGCTTCGGGCGCAAAGCCGAGTGCGCCGTCCATCCGGCCCAAACCCGCCATCTTGCGGATTGTCGGTTCAAAAAGGCGCCATGACGGCCACAGGAAGGTCTTGTAGTAGAACGCCGCCGGGATGAAACGCGCAAACCGGTCCAGTACAGCCATCGGGTCGCACCGGGCGATGAGGGCAGAGTTGACGCTTTCAACCTTCATCCCCGCCAGCAGAGGCGTAGTTGTGGCCCTACAATTGGGGGTGCGAATGCCGTTCAGTGTGACATCAACGATGGCGTTGGGTTCTTCGACCCAAGCCCCCCAGAGCCCACGCGGGCGGTGATACTTGAAGCTGCGGTTGACGATGCGGACATCGGCGCGTACGAGCGCCGAGGCGAGGCTGTCGCCAGGGCGACCGGTCAGGTCCATGCCGTCAAAGGTGAAGTTCAAAGCGCATCCCCATTTCGGAGAGACTGGACGCCCATCACCTCCATCGTCGTTGAATCCCGTCGCATCAGGTAAAGCTGGCCGCAGGGGATGTGCTGCCAGACCTCGGCGACCTCGCCCTTCAGGTTTTGCACGTGATGCAAATAGGCCGCCCAGACCTCGGCGCTGACCGAGGCGGCGGGTTCGGGGCGGGTCTTGCCCATTTCGGTCACGAAGAGGAACTCGGGCTCGGACCTTGGGCCGCAGAAGGGGCAGGGGAAAACTTGCATATCGGTCCTAATGGGCGATGCCAGAGGCCGCGCCCTCATCGATCAGGGCGCCACTGGCAAAACGGGAAATATCGAAAGGGCGGCTGACGGGGTGATGCTCACCCGTCGCCAGCAGGTGTGCCAGAAGGACTCCGCCGGCAGGGATGGCCTTGAAACCACCAGTGCCCCAACCGCAAGAGACCATGACTTCGCCGACTGGCCCGATGATAGGAGAGCTGTCTGGCGTCACATCCACCGCCCCCGCCCAGTGGCGTAGCATTCGCAAATGCGACAGGGATGGTGCCATTTCCAGAAGACCAGCGATGACTGCCTCCATCACCGGGGGGTTGCCGCGTTGGGTGAAGCCCGGAACGCGGTCCAGAGCGCCGCCAAAGACCATCTCACCCTTGTCGGACTGGCTGAAATAGGTGCCGGACTTGGGACTAAAGGCCACTGTGTCCATAATCGGTTTGACGGGTTCAGAGACGAATGCCTGCAAAGTGTAGGTTCGCAAGGGCAGCGCTTCGCCGAGGATGGTCATCAGATGCGAGCTCTGGCCCGCAACCGCCATGCCGATACGACTGGCGCGGACCTCGCCCTTGGTCGTCTCGACGCCGGCGACGCAGCCCGCCTCGCGGATGAAGCCCGTGACTTCGCAGGTCTCGCAGATATCGACACCATGGGCATTGGCGGCACGGGCATAGGCCCAGGCGACTGCGTCATGCCGGGCAGTGCCTGCGCGAGGCTGGTTCACAGCTCCCCAGATCGGAAAGCGCGCTTCGGGTGAGAAGTTCAGGATCGGCGCGCGTTTCTGGATTTCGGCTCGGGTCAGCAGTTCGGCATCGACGCCGTTCAACTGCATAGCATTGGTAGAGCGAGCGGCAATCTCCATCTCGCCTTCGGAATGGGCAAGAACCATCATGCCGCGCTGGGAAAACATCAGGTTGTAGTTCAGTTCGCGCGACAGTCCCTCGTAAAGCTTCAGCGCCATGTCAAACAGGGCGGCACTTTCGGGATAAAAATAGTTGGATCGGATGACGGTGGTGTTGCGCCCCGTATTGCCGCCGCCCAGCCAGCCCTTTTCGATCAGGGCAACGCGCTTTATCCCATGGATCTTGGCCAGGTAATGGGCCGCTGCAAGCCCGTGCCCACCGCCACCAATGATGATGGCGTCATATTCTTTTTTCGGGGAGGCGTGCCGCCATGCGGGTGCCCAGCCCTTTTGTCCCGACAGCCCTTCTTTCAGGAGGGAAATCGCAGAATAATGCCGGGTCATGGCCTCCTCGGTACTTGCATCGTCATGCAATGAATCGCCCCACCTTGACGCGGCCCGGCGCGCAATGGGACACCAACCACCTGCCTGTCGGGGAAGATGCGTGACAGGTACGCGAGCGCCTCCTGATCCTTGTCTGGTTCCTCTCCGGCAACAGGGACGATCACGCCTCCGTTGCAGAAATAGAAGTTCATGTAAGGGGCGATGATCCAGTTTCCCTCGTCCTTGAAGCCTGACATATAGGGGAAGTCGACGATCTCGATGCCCGCTGCTTGCAGCGTTTGGCGAGACTTGGCCAGTTGGGCTGCGTTCGGATCATCTTCGGGCGCAGACAGCATCAGGGCGCGGTTCGGCCCGATGAAGGACAAGAACAGGTCGGCATGGCCGTCGGTGCCGTAGTACATCCGTGCCGGATCGCGGATCAGATCCTGCGTCAGACCTTGACCCAGCCAAACGATGCGGTTCAGGCCAAGTGCTGCCTTGATCTGATCCTCGACCTGATCGCGGGTCAGATACCAGTTGCGGCTTTCATGCATGATGCAGCCTTCGGGTGCGATCATGATGCCCGCGCCGTCGACGGTCACGGCGCCTCCTTCCAGCACCACATCGACGAAATCCACAGGATCACCCAGATCTTCGGCCAGCGTTCGGCCCAGCCGGGCATCCCGGTCGCGGCCGGCATGACGTTCGCCCCACGCGTTAAAGCGGAAGTGGCGGGCGCGGCGGGTCTTGCCGTCGGTGACAAAGAGCGGGCCATTGTCGCGCAGCCATGACCCGTCGATGGGTCGCACCACGACGCTGACATTGTTGGAAAGCAGATTGCGGGCCTGTGCCGCCTGTTCGTCGGTCTTGGCGACCATAGTCACGGGTTCAAAGGCGGCGATCGCGTTGGCCACGGCAGCAAACTCGCGCCGCCCCATGTCCAGCGTGTGGCCCCAAGAGTATTCTCTGCAGGGCCAGCACATCAATGTACGTTCGTGGCGTTCCCATTCGGCGGGCATGCTGAAAGTCATAGCGGTGTCCTATTGCTGAGGGGCGTTGATCCCCTTGAGGATCAGATCGCGGGTGGCAGACAGGTGGCGCACCAGAGCCGCTGCCGCCTCTTCGGGCTTCCGTGCCAGTGCGAGATCCACAAGCGCCTTGTGTTCGGCTGCGACATCGCGCTTGACCACTTCAAACGGGATCGACCACTGGCGATAAACCTCTGCCGCAGCGCGCAGGTTCGCGGCAATGGCCTGCATCCGCTGGCTGTGGGCGCCAGACAGCAGGGCCACATGGAAATCCTGATGCGCTTGCGACCAGGCGGCGGTCACGGCGGACCCATCACCGTTTTCAAATTTCGCGGTACGTTCCATTCTGTGATGGGCCGATAGAACGCGGGTTTCCCATTCTAGATCGCCGTTTGTGACCGAGTCGGTCAGAACCTGACTTTCGATGATGCAGCGCGCTTCGGTTAGATCGGCAAGGTCGGCCAGCGACAATGAGATGACCTTGAAGCCCAGTTGCGGTTGATTGACCGTCAATCCTTCGGCCGAAAGTCGCATCAGCGCCTCGCGCAGAACTCCCATCGAGGCGTTGTAATCGTCCTTCAGCCTTGCGAAGGGCAGC
>JBBRKS010000216.1:0-6121 GCA_038231775.1 Rhodobacterales bacterium
CACCACAATGACCGAGGTGGCGCGCATGGCGGGGCTGTCGCACGGCCTCGTGAACTTTCACTTCGAGACCAAGGAAAAGCTGTTGGCCGAAACGCTGGCCTATCTGGCCGAAGAGTACCGGGCGAACTGGCTGTCTTATCTTGAAACGGCGGGCGATGATCCGGCAGCGCAATTGTCCGCCCTGCTTAGGGCCGATTTCAACCCGGCAATCTGCACCCCGGCGCGGCTGTCGGCGTGGTGCAGTTTCTGGGGTGAGGCGCAGAGCAGGCCCTTGTATCAGGCGCAGTGCGGGTCAAACGATGACGCCTATATTGACCGGCTTGATGGGATCTGCGCGCGCTTGCTGGCGGAGGGCGGCTATCCGGGTGATCCGGTCCGGGTCGCGCGTGTGGTGCGGGTGACCACCGAGGGCGTCTGGCTGGACATGATGACGATGACGCCGCCCTACTCGGTCAACGAGGCGCAGGCGACGGTCTTCACCTGTGCGGCGGCGTTTTTCCCGAGGCATTTTGATGCGTCGGGGTTGATGGGGTAGGCGCGTGCGCTTGGCAGGCGGCTGGGGGTTTCATACCCCCAGACCCCCGTGGAGTATTTGTGCCTGAATGAAGCGGCAAGTGGCGTTGACTTCATCTTTGCGGGGTCGGCAAATGTGAAGGGGTGAGGGGGAGCTATGACGCCGCTTGAGAAGGTCATCGGGTTGTCGTGCTGGACCGGTGCGGTTCAGGCTTCGCCTTTGGGTGGCGGCCTGACCAACCTGAATTTCGTGGTGCAGGACGGGGCGCGCCGGGCGGTTGTGCGGATTGGCGAGGACATTCCGGTGCATCAGATCTTGCGGTTCAACGAACTTGCGGCTAGCCGGGCAGCGTTTATGGCGGGGGTGTCGCCTGAGGTTTTGCACCATGAGCCGGGGGTTCTGGTCATCGACTTTGTCGAAGGGCGCACGATGGGCGCACAGGATTTGCAGCAGGACGAGGTGCTGGATCAGGCTTTGGCTTTGGTGATGCGCGTGCACCGCGAGATGCCAAAACACCTGCGCGGGGCATGCCTGACGTTCTGGGTGTTTCATGTGATCCGCGACTATGCGCAAAGCCTGCGTGCCGGGGACAGCCAACATCTGGACGCCTTGCCGGGGTTGCTGGCCGAGGCGGAGGATTTGGCGCGGGCGGTTGGGCCGATTGATATGGTGTTTGGCCACAACGACCTGTTGCCCGCCAATTTCATCCATGACGGGGCGCGGATGTGGCTGGTGGATTGGGATTATGCCGGCTGGGGCTCACCTTTGTTTGACCTTGGCGGGCTTGCGGCCAACAACGGCCTGTCGGATCGCCAGGAGGAATGGATGTTGCAGCAGTATTTCGGCGCACTGGATGGCACCCTGATGCGGCGCTATCTGGCGATGAAGGCGGCAGCGGCCTTGCGTGAGGCGATGTGGTCGATGGTCTCGGAAATTCACTCGGGCATCGACTTTGACTATGTTGCCTATACGGAGGCCAACCTATCCACCTACCGTCAGGCGCTGGACGCCTTTCGCCAAGTTTGAGGACATCATGGACCTTCCCACCACAGCCAAAGCGGTCATCATCGGCGGCGGCATTGTCGGCTGTTCAACCGCGTATCATCTGGGCAAGCTGGGATGGACCGACACGGTTCTGCTGGAACGCCACAAGCTGACCAGTGGCACGACGTTTCATGCGGCGGGGTTGGTCGGCCAACTGCGGACCTCTGCCAATATCACCCAGCTTTTGGGATACTCGGTCGATCTGTACAAACGGCTTGAGGGGGAAACCGGTCTGCAGACCGGCTGGAAAATGAACGGCGGTTTGCGGCTGGCCTGCAATGCCGAACGCTGGACCGAGGTCAAGCGGCAGGCGACGACCGCACATTCCTTCGGGCTGGAAATGCATCTGTTGACCCCGCAAGAGGCGCAGGATCTGTGGCCCTTGATGACGATTGATGATCTGGTGGGGGCGGCCTATTTGCCGACCGACGGGCAGGCCAATCCGTCTGACATCACCCAAAGTCTGGCGCGGGGGGCGCGGATGGCGGGCGTGAAGATCTTCGAGGATACCCCGGTTTTGCGCATCATCTTGGATGAGGGGCGCATAAGGGGGGTGGAAACGCCGTCCGGCACCATCGAATGCGAAAAGGTGGTGATCTGTGCGGGCCAATGGACGCGTGAGTTGGCCGCGACAGTTGGGGTGAATGTGCCGTTGGTGTCGGTGGAACATCAGTACATGATCACCGAACGGATCGCTGGGGTGACGCCCGGTTTGCCGACCTTGCGCGACCCGGACCGGCTGACCTACTGGAAGGAAGAGGTTGGCGGGCTGGTCTGGGGCGGCTATGAGCCGAACCCAAAGCTGTGGGCCTTGGGCGGCATTCCGGCGGGCTTTCACTTTGAAACGCTGACGCCGGACTTTGACCATTACGAACAGTTCATGGACAACGCGATTGCCCGGGTGCCTGCCCTTGCCACCGCCGGGGTCAAACAGCTTTTGAACGGGCCGGAAAGCTTTACGCCCGATGGGAACTTCATCCTGGGTGAGGCGCCAGAGCTGGCCAATTGCTTCATCGGGGCCGGATTCAACGCCTTTGGCATCGCCTCGGGCGGCGGGGCGGGGATGGCTTTGGCGGAATGGGTTGCCAAGGGTGAGGCGCCCTATGACCTGTGGCCCGTCGATATCCGGCGCTTTGGCGGGGTGCACCGGTCGCTGGATTGGGTGCGGGCGCGCACGGTTGAGGCGTACGGCAAACACTACACGATTGCCTGGCCTTCCGAGGAAATGACCTCTGCCCGACCCACGCGGCGGTCGCCGTTGTATGCCCATCTGAAGGCGGCGGGGGCGTGCTTTGGTGAGAAACTGGGATGGGAGCGGCCCAACTGGTTTGCAGTCGCGGGCGAAGACCCGGTGGACCGCTATTCCTATCAGCGGCCCGGCTGGTTTGACGCGGTCGGGCGGGAGCATAGGGCGGCGCGTGAGGCGGCGGTGTTGATCGACCAAAGCTCTTTTGCCAAGTTCACGCTGAAAGGGCCGGATGCGGCCAAGGCGCTCAACTGGATCGCAGCGGGCAATGTGGACCGGGCTGTGGGATCCTTGACCTACACCCAGATGTTGAACGACCGGGGCGGGATCGAGGCGGATGTGACCGTCGCCCGGACCGCACAGGATGAGTTTTACATCACGACCGGAACCGGTTTTGCCACCCATGATTTCGACTGGATCGCGAAGAATTTGCGCGGCAATTGCCAGTTGGTTGATGTGACTTCTGGCTATTCGGCGCTGTCTTTGATGGGACCGCAGGCGCGCGCGATTTTGGCGCGGGTTTGTCCGGATGATCTTTCGAACGCGGGCTTTGCCTTTGGCCTTGCCCAGCGGATTTCGGTGGCACGCTGCCCGGTTCTGGCGCTGCGGGTGACCTATGTCGGCGAACTCGGCTGGGAATTGCACGTCGCCAGCGAAATGGCGGTGACGGTGTACGAGGCTCTGATGGCGGCAGGGGCGGATCTGGGGCTGGTCAATGCCGGCTACCGGGCGATTGAAACCCTGCGGCTTGAGAAAGGCTACCGGGCGTGGGGGGCCGATATCGGGCCGGATCATACCCCGGTCGAGGCGGGGCTGGCTTGGGCGGTGAAAATGAAATCCGGGGTTCCTTTCCGGGGACGTGAGGCTTTGGTGGCGCAGATTTCGGGCGGGGTGAAAAAGCGTCTGGCGACGTTTACTGCCGCGCCAGAGGTTATATTGCTGGGGCGTGAGACGATTTACCGGGATGGTGAGCGGGTCGGCTGGCTGTCATCGGGTGGCTATGGCCATTCGGTGGGGCGCGCCATCGGGCTGGGCTATGTCCGCCGCCCGGGGGTGGATGCCGCCTATCTGGCCTCGGGTGCGTGGGAATTAGAGGTTGCCTCGGAACGGGTGCCGTGTCTGGCGGGGTTTGAGGCGTTGTATGATCCGGCAGGGGTGCGTGTGAAATCGTAAGATTTCGCGCTTGGCGTCTGTGATAACACGCGTGTTATCGTTGGTAAGCATTTGAAATTGTGGGATTTTCGGAATTTTGTTAAGGTTTGGTTAGGGTTTGTCGGCTGCGAAGCCGGGGGCAAGCCTTTGACGGAAACCTGCCGTCGCTTCAGTCTGGAACAGGTTGCGCTAAACCGGTGTGACGCGACCCTTGCGCAGCAGGTTCAACATAGGTTCTGACCCGACCTTGCGATCTGGAAATTCCTGAAGTTTCATTTCAGCGCTGTCCCAGTGGACGAACTCTTGCGACAGGAAAAGCGGAGTGCTGATGCGGTCGTCGTTCAGCTTTCTGATGACGGTCACGCCGGGCGGGCGCGTGCCCCGACCATGGGTTCTTGGGCTGGGCAGGGTGATAACTTCAAACCGCGGATTTGCGTCAACGGCCAGCACAACCGGGGCAAGGCAATCGTAATACAAGGTGTCATGCAGGATTATAAGCCCGCCGACCTTCAGGTATTTTTCATACAAGATGATTTCCAGCATCAAGTGCCGGTAGGTGTGCAAGGAATCAAGAAAAAGCACGTCGAACGTGTCGCCGGAAAGCAGCTCTGCCACCACGTCCACCACACCGACGGAACTGCCATTGATGAATTGGATCGAATTTTCCAGCGCACTGCGGTCCCACAGGTGGAAGATATCCTCGACGTCAACGGTAATCACCGAACCGCCGCCGTTGTCATGCGCCGCAGTTGCCAGAAAACAGGTTGAAAACCCGCGAGAGCATCCGGTTTCAAATATGGTCTTCGCGCCGGTCATTCGCAAAAGCGAGTAGATGAATTGGGCCACTTCCAGTTCTATCGAATCAAACTTGGGGACGAGTTTGTCGGCCTTCCACTTGTCGACATCGTCTTGCGAAAACCGGGCAAAGACCGGCCTTGGTGCCACAATGTAGCCGCCGGTTTTCGTGTCATAGGTGTTGGTAAAAAGGGCCGCAAGGTTGGGTAAATTCGCAGGCAAGGCGTTTGAAACGGTCATGTCTGCTGTCCTGCAAAGTTGAGGGGGCGATCTTGGCAAAGCCTATCATATGCAGCGGCGAAGTGCGTGTTTAATCCTTGTCAGAACCCTTGGACGGTCACGGGCCCCCCCTCAATCCGTCTCGGATTCGGTCAGCCACAGGTCGCCCGCCTCGTCCACGCGCAACTGGCCGGGGGTGAAGGGGGCAAGGTTGCCGTTCGCCTCCATCCGCTCCAGCCGGGTGACAAAGGCCACCGGGTCGTACATGTTCAGATCGCGCAGAATGCGGGGCGAGACGTTCCACCATTGGATCGCAAGCAACCGGGCGCGCAGGTCTTCAGGAAAGCGGTAGCGGATCACCTCGGCCGGATTGCCGCCGACGATGGCATAGGGCGGCACATCCTTGACCACGTTCGAGCCGCCAGCGATCACCGCGCCAGAGCCGATGGTTACCCCGGCCTTGATCATGCAATGCGCACCGATCCAGACGTCATGGCCCAGCTTGATCGGGCCAAAGGTGTGGGCAAACGGCTCTTTCTTGGCGCGGTAGACATAGTCATCGGGGATGTTGCCCGGCGTGTAGAACGGGCCGTAATGGTAGGCACTGGTGGTGACCGCTGCCAGCGGGTGATTGCCGTCCAGAACCCGCAGGCCGCTGTCAATCGAGCAATAGCGCCCGACCGACAGGTTGGTGATCGAGACGTCATTGTCGACCGCATAGGAAAATGCGCCCATCTGCATCAGGGTGCCGGTCGGGTGGCGCGAATAAGCCTCGATCGTGGAGCCGGGGCGCAATCGGACCACAGCGCCGGACCGGTAGGGCGCAAAGGCGGGCCCCTGGAATTTTGACACGCCAAGACGGATCAGGGCGTCGGCGATCACCTCGTCAATCGGAAGTTCAATCATTCTGCACGGCCCTCGTTAAATCACATTCTGTCTGACACCGGGCCGTGTCGGGTTTGGTTGTGCGGCCCATCGGTGAGGTTGCGGTTCCGAAGTAAGGTATCGCCAGCCCGGATCAAGCGGTTTTTTCCACATTTTGCATCCAGTTTTCCAGCGCCTCGACCTGATCCTGGGTCAGACGCAGGCCAAGTTTTGACCGGCGCCAGACGATGTCGGTGGCGTGGCGGGCGAATTCATGGGTCATCAGC
>JBBRKS010000217.1:0-6054 GCA_038231775.1 Rhodobacterales bacterium
CAATCTCCAGCGGGCGGTCGGTGCCGTAGCCGACCTGCAGATAGGTGATTGACGGGTCAACCTTCAGGGCGCGCAGGGTGGTGTGGTTCCAGCCGTATTCAAAGACATGGCCCGGCGGACGCTCCCAGTCTGACATATCAGACCGGTAGATCACCTCTGCCCCGGCAAAGCGGGCGGTAAAGGTGGCAAAGGCCGCCATCGCATGGGGGGCGACCATCACCGCGACCACGGCCTGACCGGGCTTCACATAGGGGCTGACGCGCTGGAAATAGGCTTGGGCAATCGGCGCTTCAAACACTGTCGCCAGCTTGATCAGCAGCCCGTCCTGATGCGCCAGTTCGTAGGAAAACGCGTTGGCGGCGGGGAAGTCGGGCAAGGTCAGGAACATGCCGACCCACTCATAGGCCGGGGCGAGGGGCATTTCCAGTTCGGTGATGATGCCATTGGTGCCGTAGGCGTGGCTGACGCGGTGCAATTCTTCGCCGGTGAACTCCAGAATACGGGGTGCGGCCTCCATTGTCACAACGCGCAGGCGGATGATATTGCCGATGTCGCGCAAGCCGCCCCAGCGGACCGATCCCACGCCGCCCGAACCGCCCGCCACAAAGCCGCCAATCGTGGCCGTGGCCCAGGTTGACGAGAACATGCGCAATTCCTGCCCCGAATGTGCCTTGCAGGCAGCGTCAATCTCGGCCAGCAGACAGCCCGGTTCGACGATCACCCGGCCCGGATGCACCGCCTTGACCGCGTTCATCTTGTGCAGATGCAGGATGCAGCCGCCCGCCAAAGGCATCGCCTGCCCGTAATTGCCGGTGCCGGTGCCGCGTGTGGTGACGGGCACTTCATTGGCGTAGCAGACCTTAAGAACCTCGATCACCTCGGCCTCGGTCCCGGGGGACACGGCGAAATCGGCGGTGACATGATCCAGCCTTGCCTTCAAAACCGGAGAGTACCAAAAGAAATCCCGGCTTTTGGCGCGCACCGAAATCGGGTTCACGTCCAGATCAAGATGGGCAAGGGCAGCTTTGGCGGCGGCGATATCGGGCATCATTGGTCTTTCATCAGGGCAGGCTTGGATTTCGCAGGTCGGATTTCGCTTAAACTGGTCAGGGTTTGCCTTACTTCGTATTGGGCATCAAATCATCCAGTTCGGCATAGTCGGGCAGGGTGCGGTTGATGGCCACACCGTTGCGCAAAACGATCCGGTCAGATTGCGGGCGCGACAGCAATTCCGTCCATGAGCGCGCTTTGCAAATCACCAGATCGGCAGGCGCACCGGGGGCGAGTGACGGCGCATCAAGCCCGCAGGCCTTGGCCGGATTGCCAAGGAAAGCCTGCGTCCAATCAGGGTCAGAATGATCCAGATGGCCGATCCGCGTCGCCTCGCGCATCACCTCCAGCATATCCCGATCACCGTAGGCGTAAAACGGATCGCGCGTGTTGTCAGAGGCAAAGCTGACATTGATGCCGCGCGCCTTCATCTCGTGCACCAGCGTGATGCCCCGGTTGCGCGGGGTGCGGCCTGCGTGGCGGTCTTGCAGGTACAGGTTGCACATCGGCAGGCTGACCACGTTGATCCCCGCTTTCGCAACAAGGTCCAGCGTGCCAAGCGCTTCGGTCTCTGGCATGGTGGACAGCGAACACAGATGGCCGACCGTTACCGGCCGGTCAAAGCTGCGCGCGAGAACCGTCTGGGCAAGCGCACGCAAAGTGTTCACGTCAGGGTCAAGCGTTTCATCGACGTGAAAATCCACCTCAAGCCCCCGCGCATCGGCGGCGTCAAAGAAGGTGTCGATGTAGTGCTGCAACTTGGGCACCGGATAGGTGACCATCCCCAGAATGCCGCCACTTTCGGCCACGATGTCGGCGGTCTGGTGAAACCCTGCAAGGTTTTCAATGTTCTCGCAGCCGATCAGGCTGGCGGCTTGCAGAGTGATCCGGCCCGCCCATTCGGCGCGCATTTCACGAAACACACCAAAGCTGATCGCGGTCTGCGGCGGGATGCAGTCCAGATGGGTGCGGACCGCCTTGGTGCCGTGCGCAAAGGCACAGCGCAGCGAAAAGCTCATCCTTGCGCGCACATCTTCGGCCGACCACGACGCCTCGCGGTCAGAGCCTGCCGCCACCAACGCCCCTGCAAACGATCCGTCCGGGTTGGGCGAGCGTGGCCAGATATGGCCCTTGTCGAGATGCGTGTGCATGTCGGTAAAGCAGGGGAACACCAGCGCGCCCTTCATATCGACAGGCACCGCATCGGCGCGGTCTGGCACTATCTTTCCGTCGGCCAAAGTCAGCGATGTGGGAGTCAACTCCCCACCCAAACCGATCAGGCACGAGGGCACGGTGACATTGTCCAACCGCAGCGCAGCTACCTTGGGAAGCGTCAGAAAATCCATCATGTCTCTCGCTTCAGGGCACTTTCGTGCCATTTGCGCAGCAGAAGGTGGCTGAGAAGCGAGGTCGCAGAGAAAATCACCACGCCGGTCAGGGCAATCAGCAACAGGGCTGCGAACATGCGCGGGATGTTCAGCCGATACCCGGCTTCCAAGATGCGGAATGCCAGGCCCGATCCGATGCCACCCGACCCGGCCACATATTCCGCCACAATCGCGCCGATCAGGCTAAGCCCACCCGCGATGCGCAACCCGGACAGGAAATAGGGCAGGGCAGAGGGCAGTTGCAGATAGCGCAGGCGCTGCCACTTGCTGGCGCGGTAGATCGTCATCAGATCGCGCAGGTTGTGGTCCGCCGATTTCAACCCCAGCGTGGTGTTGGCAAGGATCGGAAAGAAGGCCACGATCCACGCGCACATCAGCAAGGCCACCACTTTGCTGTTGATATAAATGAACAACAAAGGGGCCACGGACACGATTGGCGTGACCTGCAAGATCACGGCAAACGGGTAAAAGCACATCTCGGCAAATCGGCTTTGGGTGAACAGGATGGCCAGACCGACCCCGCCGATCACCGCGACGGCCAGTGCCATCAGCGTGATTTTCAGCGTGACCAACAAGGCGGGAAACAGGATGCCCCAGTCGCCTACCAAGGTTTGCAAGACAAGGCCGGGGCCGGGCAGGATGTATTTCGGGATTTCGTTCAGTACCACCAGCCGGTCCCAGCCGTAAACGGTCAGCGCCATCACCAGCACCGGCAAGGCCCAACGGGCAATGCTTTCGATGCGTTGCGCGCGGGCAAACCGCTCTTCCTCGACGTCGATCACCGCCCCCATCAGGCCGTTTTGTGGTGACACGGCATCAGGTGCGGTTTCCGCGTTGGGCAAGGCATTGTCGGTTTGGGTCAACGTCACGCCTCCTGCTCGATCAAGACACCGCCCATCGCCCCCATCAGCGCGTCAGACGTCGCACGGGCTGTGGCTGCGTAGTCGGGCGAAGTGCGGTAGGCCATGTCACGCGGATAGGGCGCATCCACAGTGATCTCCCGCACCACCCGACCCGGGCGCGGCGCCATCACCAGAATGCGGTCCGACAGGAACACCGATTCAAACACCGAATGTGTGACGAAAATCACGGTGCAGCCAATCTTGGCTTTCAGGGCCAACAGATCGTCGTTCAGCTTTTGCCGCGTGATCTCATCCAGTGCCGCAAAGGGTTCGTCCATCAGGATCAGGCGCGGGCTGGTCACCATGGCCCGCGCAATCGACACCCGCATCTTCATGCCACCCGACAATTCCCTAGGATACGACCCGGCAAAACGGTCAAGTCCAACCAGACCCAAAGCCTCGTCAATCCGGTCGCGGACCGAGGCGAAGGATTGGCCGCGCAACCGGAACGGCAGCCATACATTCTGCGCCACCGTCGCCCACGGCATCAGGGTCGGTTCCTGAAACACCACGCCCAGATCATCAACACCCTGACCGCCCTGCCAGTCAATCCGCCCAATGGTTGGGCGCATCAACCCGGCAATCAGGCGCAACGCCGTCGATTTGCCGCAACCCGATGGCCCTAGGAGTGAGATGAAGTCGCCCTCATTTACCGTCAGGTTCATCCGGCGCAAAGCGGTCAAATTGCCGCTGAAGGTCTTGTCAACCTCGCGCATCTGCAAAATGCCCGGACGTTCGCCAAGCGGGCGGATCATCCGGTGGGAAAGGGGATCAGTCATCGGACCTCCGTCCGGGGCAGTGTCAGCGGGATGGTGTCCAGAGGTACCAGACACAGCAAAGATAGTAGGCCACGAAGGAACATAACCGCCGCAGCCCCTGCCTTTGGCTTACTTGGGTTTAAGGTCGATGCCCACGCCCTTGTCCACAAAGGCCAGAGTATAAGCAGCAGAGATATCAATCCCGCCGTCGATCACCCCAGCCGCAACCATCTTGTCATAGAAGTCTTTCATCCGGGCATCAGTCATCGCCCCGATCCCCATGGTTGTCGTGTCACCGAAATCGACGATGCCGAACTCTTTCATCTTGGCGATGGAAAAGGCGATCTGCTCATCCGTCATGTCGGGGTTGTCGGTCTTGATCATCGCATTGGCGGCCGCATTGTCGTTGTAAAGGTAGTTGTACCAGCCCTTGATTGACCCATCGACAAAGCATTTCACCACGTCGGGCTTGTTCTTGACCGTGTCCGTCAGCGTCTGGATCATCGTGGAATAGCTGGAATAACCGTTGTCGGCCAAAAGCCAGATGTCCGGATCAAAGCCGCCTTCTTTCTTGACCGCCAAAGGTTCGGACGTGATGTAGCCCTGCATGCCAGAGTTTTCGTCAGCGATGAACGGTGCTGCGTTAAAGGTATAGACCTTGCGCTGCTCTTCGGTGAAGCCAAGGCTTTTGATCATCCACTGATAATAGCCCGTATAGCCGCCGTCCGAGATGTACAGGCTAAGGCCCTTCAGATCCTCAAACGTCTTGGCTTTGCCGGGATGGGTCAGGATGACCTGCGGGTCTTTTTGAAACATCGCCGCCACGTTGACCAGCGGCAGACCCTGCTTGACCCCGTCAAACGCGTCCAGAACGCCGCCCATGTAAAAGTCGATCTTGCCGGCCAGCAAAAGTGCCTGATTGTTGACCGAGGGGCCGCCTGGCACGATGGTCACATCCAGCCCGCAGGCCGCATAGGTGCCGTCCGCCACGGCCTGATAAAACCCGCCATGTTCGGCCTGCGCCACCCAGTTCGTCCCGTAGGTGACCGCTACGTTTTCCGCACCCGCCGCCCCTGCAAAGCTGCCAAATGCAAGCAGCGCCCCCATTCCGATCCCTGCCGTCACTGTTCTGGACATCTGCCGCTCTCCTGATTCTACTGTTGGAATTATGGGCGGGACGGATCGGCGGGCGAAGCTTTGGGACGGCAACCTGCCGGTCTACAGAATATACTGCACATAAAATGCACAAATTCCAGAAGGTGTGCCAATAATTACGCCACTTTTTGCCGCAGGTTTGTGAAGCAACGCGTCTTTGGCTGGAACGCAAGCACCGGACCAGCGTTCATAACCTTAACCCCGATACAGGGCCGATCCCGATGCGCGAGCTTTACCCTGCCACGATCCGACGCCCCTTTGCCCGCTATGCCCACGGGGTCGCGGTGCCAGCCGGGGCACGCTGGATTGTGACCTCTGGCCAGTTGGGGATCGGGGCGGATGACCACATCCCGCAGGACGCCTATGATCAGGCGCTGCTGTGTTTTGCCAATTGTGCGGCGATCCTCGCCGAGGGTGATATGTCGCCGTCAGACGTCGTGCGCATCAATGCCTTTGTGACTGACCGGGCGCATATGGCAGGCTACATGGCCGCCCGCGATGCCTGGCTGGCCGCATCCACGCGCCTGCCCGCCTCAACCCTTGTGATCGTTTCAGGTTTTACGCGGCCGGAATTTCTGGTCGAGATTGAAGTCACCGCGGCACGTGTTGATTAGGCTTGCGATGACGCTGAGGTGGCTGACTTGACCAAGACCCAAGTATGGCTAGGGTCAGGACCCATTGATCTTGCGGACGCGGCCTGATTCAAGCTCCGCAAGGAGACTGGATCATGAGCAACCTTTTCTGGCTGACCGACGCGCAAATGACCCGTCTGCAGCCCTTCTTTCCCAAGAGCCACGGTAA
>JBBRKS010000218.1:0-6043 GCA_038231775.1 Rhodobacterales bacterium
ACTGGAAGCAACGCCCACTGACCACTACCCGGCAGTGGGTCAGGCGTGCTTCACGACCTTGGGTTCAGGGTCCATCAGACAGGGTTCTGTGCGCCATGATCGAAAACACCGAACGCGGCATCACCATTAATAAAGCGCTGGCCTGGACAATGCTGGTCTCTGTCGCAGGCCTGATCTGGTGGGGCGGTGGGACATTAGCCTCGCTGCAGAGTGCCGCCGACCGACTGACCGTGGCCCTGACCGAAACGCGCGAGATGATCGTCGCCGAGCGAGCCAGTTCGGCGCAGTTGGAGGGCCGCGTTAGGGTTCTGGAAAACAGCGCGACCCGGCAGGATGAGCGCTTTGATGCGCTGTCGCTGTCGATCAATGAACTGAAACAACAGGCCCGCGAGACCAACACGCTCCTGCGCGAACTGGCGCAGCGCCCTTAGCCCACCGCTCTACCAACCGTCCTTTCACATCACCCCAACCACCCCGACCCGCCCACACGGCGGGTTTTTTGTTGCCCGCCAATGCGCAGAAAGAGCGATCCCATGAACCCAGACCCTGAAGACGCCATCCGCCTGATCCAGAGCGGATTGGACAAACTTGGCCATAGACCTGGCACGATCGACGGCCGCTGGGGCGTCCGAACCGCCCGTGCGTTGCGGCAACTCATCGCGGCAAACGGCCGCCCGGCCTCACTGTCGCCGCAGGGCCCGTTGCCCTGGATCACTGAAGCCAAGACTGCGCTGGGCCGAAACGAAGCCCGCGACCGCACTTGGCTTATGGATTGGCTGAAACGCGATGGGCGCAGCCTCGGTGATCCGGCCAAAACTCCGTGGTGCGGCGATTTTGTTGAGACCTGCATCCGCATGGGCCTCCCGGACGAGCCCCTGCTCGGCGCGCTGGGCACCAACCCCTATTGGGCGCGCAACTGGCTGCTGTTCGGACAAAAAACCAATCCGGTCACGGGTGCTGTGCTGATCTTTGAGCGCGGTTCAGGCGGCCATGTCGGCTTCGCCATCGGCCAGGACGACACGCAATTCTTCGTGCTGGGAGGCAACCAGTCCGACGCCGTCACCATCGCCCGGATCGCCAAGTCCCGGCTTCTCGGAGCCCGCTGGCCCGCAACCTACCCGCCACGCGTGCAACGGCTGCCGACCATGAAGCCGGGCGAATTCCTCACCACCACCAATGAAATCTGAACAGGAGAAAACCATGCTGAAACCTGCAATCCTCGCCCTCATCCGCCAGATTCTGACCGTTACTGGCACCGCTCTGGTCGCCAAGGGTTATGTCCAAGCCTCCGATATCGAACCTGTCATCGGCGCGCTGCTGACCATCGGGTCGGTGATCTGGTCCATCGTTGACAAACGAAGTCGGTAGGTTCTCTGACTGCGCATATGCTTGAAAAGATCAATAAACGGGCCGAAGCACGGGGCGGACAAGTTTCAATTTCTGGTCATGATCTGTATACCACAGCCGCACTGATGTATCAGCCCAGCAAAGCGCGCAATGCGCGGCTGATGTCCTTGTCTCCAAAAGGCTTGCTGACGACGGGCTTAGTCGCGAAACGGGGGGGCAGTATGGTGGCTCCATCATAGCCGGTCGTGAAGATAAATGGGATTTTGCGTTCTTGCAGAAGGTCGGCCGCATCCCACGACATCTCGCCGTTGAGGTTCACATCCAGTAGGGCGGCATCACAGTCCGCGGTCCCCGCGAGGCGGATCGCGTCTGCCAATCGGTACGCAGGGCCGACGACTTCCCAACCCAGATCGGCAATGGCGCCTTCGATATCAATCACGACCATCGCAGAATCTTCAACGACCAGTATGCGCTTGTTTCGGGCGGAGCGCTTTGCCATGACTTTAGCCTTTGCATCTGGAGTGGCGGGATGCTGCCCCTGCCCCGCGCCGCCGCGTTCGAGGGCTGAAGGCGGGATTGTGATGACGCACCTGACTCCGGTCGGATCGAAGGTAAGCACCGACCGTCCGCCGGTTTCGATGGCAAGCGCGCGCTCAATTAGTGTTGATCCAAAACCACGCCGATCTGGTGCGCGGACAAGAGGCCCGCCGCTTTCGCTCCACTGCAATTCCAATCCCGCGTCGCCGCCAAGTTTCCAGCTTACGTCGACCCGCCCTTCACTTGATGACAGTGCACCATATTTTGCGGCGTTGGTTGCAAGTTCATGAATGGCCAGCGACAGCGCAAGCCCGGTCTTCGGATCGAGGGTCAGTTCAGGGCCCACCACATCGATATTTCCATGCTCGGCCTTGTAGGCTTCAAGCTCTTCGCGGATCAACGCGTCAAGCGAGACGCCTTCCCACCTGCTTTGCGTCAGCAGGCTATGGGCGCGCGACATGGACCGGATGCGGCGGTTCAGGCCTTCGGTAAAGGCCGCAAGCGACACAGCGCTTCGGCTGGTTTGCGAGACGATGGCCTGAATATTGGCCAGCGTGTTCTTCACCCGGTGGTCAAGCTCGGCCATCAGCAGTTGTTCCTGCTGGTATGCCCGAAGACGTTCGCGCGCGGCCGCATCGATCCGCCGCAGCACGATTTCCAACAGTGATACCCGCAGATCGAACGCGGCGTCATTTTCGGACGGCGTCCAGGGTGACGACCTTTCACGCACCGTTTCGGACCAGGCCTCGAACGACTTTCGCGGTGTCAGCCGGGTGCCGTTCGGGCCGACTTCGACCGGCTTGCGCGGGTCGCCGCCCCACCTCACCGACTGGACCACTTCCGGCCTGAACCACAACACGAAATCGCGTGGCTCTCGCGATACGGAAACGGCAAGTAACCCGGATGCGACACCGGCATAGGCCTTGGCGGGCGGGAATTCCTCGCTCAGCCGGTCGGTGGAATAAACCCCTTCGAAATCGCCCATTTTTCTGGTCAGCCAGTCAGTCAGGGCACCGATCTGGTCATCGTCCGGGGTATCGCCCAAGGCTGTGATGCCGCTGTTGACGCGGATGGCAACGCCGCCGTGCATCTGCCCGACACGCAGCGCCAGACCACCTGCGGCGATGTAATCGAGCAGCAACTGCTGCTGTGCGACCAGCCCGGCTGCATAGTCGTCTTCTTCCGCAAGCGCCCGCATGATCGTTGACAATGCCGTGCGCGACAGCAGCCGCGCCTCAAGCTGTTCGGCGCGCAAGCGAACCTCAAGCTGAAGCGAAAACATCGACCCGAACAGTTCGCACACAGCGCGCAAATGGCGCGGAAGACGCCGCGGCGCGTAATGGTGGCACGCGATCAACCCCCAAAGCCTGCCTTCATAAATGATCGAGATCGACATCGACGCGTCGACGCCCATGTTGCGCAGATATTCGCGGTGGATGGGCGACACGTCGCGCAGTGTCGCATGGCTCATGTCAAGCGGCATGCCAGTGCGCGGATTGATCGGCGGCATCAACGGCGCGGGTGAATAGTCAACCTGGGTGATCAGGCGCAGCCAGCTGGTCAAATACAGCGCCCGCGCCTGTTTTGGAATGTCCGATGCTGGATAATGAAGATCAAGGAACGGGGCAATGTCGGCGCGCCGGGCTTCGGCATAAACCCAGCCGCTATCGTCGGGCATGAAGCGATAGACCATCACCCTGTCGTAGCCCGCAACCGACCGCACCCTCTCGGCGGCAAGTTGGCAGAACGCCTGCAGGTCCGACGCATCACTCAACCCGTCAAACATTTCCTGCACGCAGGCAAGCGGATCGACGGCGTGGCGGTCGGCCAGATCGGCATCTTCCACCTCGATCACAAGGGCACCACCACTGAGGTGAACGCTCGCATCAATCGCCCGGTCCGGCAGGACGCGCAGCAATGGATCAAGCAGGTGCCGCGAGCGTGACAGGCTGGAACCCTGCACCAGATCGCGAAGCCGCTTCACCTGCTGTGGGTTGAACACTGCCGCAACGTCCTGACCTGCCAGTGCTGCCGCATCCATGCCAAGCAGCGACAGGGTGTCGCCCGCGACCTGTTCTATCGTCAACGTTGCCGGATCAATCACCAGCATCGCGCCGTGCGGCAGGATCGCGTCGGGAATGTGGATCTGCTCACGGTCGCAGTTGGTCAGGTCGATGACCACGTCAGAAGGTTCACTCATTACTCACCATCCATTCTTCATAGGCCGCAAAAGTTGCGTTCGCGGCCACTGCCGCCCGCGACCGGGAGGCGACGTCAGGCAAAGCCGCCTCGAGGTCCGCCACGAACCCTTTCCAGTCGTTGTCGCTGGAACCGGTGAGAAACCTTGTCGGCAGCGCCACGTTGCCAACGTTCTGCCTGGCAATAGCCTTCGCCATAACCTTGCCGCCCAGCGAGGCGCCGAGAAGGACATACCGTGCGCCGATCATTTCCGGGTGCCCGTCAGCGATCTTCACGGTCATGCAGCGGGGCAGGGCGGATATTGCGGCGGCGTTTCGACCGAGGTCGGCCAGGTCCCGGACAAGGCAGTCCGTCAGCCTGCCCGGCAGACCGGCAACGGGTTCGGCCACGGCGTAAAAGCCATAGGATCGCGCCAGCAAACGACAATATTCGTCCCGCCCGATTGTGCCCGCAGCAAGGCGCGCAAGTCCGGGATGGTGGTGCATCCGCTGATGGATAGCGTCGGTTGCGGCACGCAGCGCCAATCGTGAGGGGCCCGGTCGCTCGCTGTGCACGCAAAATTGCGCCTCGACAATCGCGTCCGGGTTGTGCTCTGAAAAGCTGTTTGTGCTGAAACCGAAAGCTTGCATCGGCACTCCTGACTTGATGAAGGTCGGTGATGCTGCGAATCCGGGCTTTCTTTGGCCTCATCTGTAAACCATATTTTCGTTTTCTTGCCTAGTGCGTTGCGCTATACGATGTCCTTTAACTCAGGTGCGGCGAAAGAGAAAATACGGGCAGGTATTTTCAGATGGAACGAACGACGGCAACTTGATGCATTCAACCGGTCTGCACCTTTCCTTTCGTGATGCTCCGCAACGCCCGGATGAGTATGTCGGGCACAGCTGGAGCAAATTGTCCGTTGAATGCGTCCGCCTCAGCAAGCCCCGCTCGTTCGAGTACACTTGGAGAGGTGACGCGAATTACCTCGCGCTGCACGACATCGTACTGGCCGACGGCGAGATCGCCATCGAAACCGAGGTTTCGGCGAACTGCACCGACCTTCGCGACCGGCTCACCTTCGTCCCGCATCAGACGCGTGTGTCCGGATGGTCAGAGCTGGCAGGGCATGATCACGGGTACACGGCTGTCTACTTTGCAGCCGATCTGGCGGAGACAGAATTCGAACGCCCTCTGCTTGGCGCTGCATCACGACCCCTGCTGTATTTCGAGCACGCCCAATTGACCCAGACGATACGCCGGGTCGCCAGACTCGTCCGTGCTCCCGAGGACCATGACCCGCTTGCAGCCGAATCGTTCGGCCTGCTGGCAGTGCTTCAGCTTTATCCGCTGCTTGGTGCGGTCGTCGAACCCGCGAGGGGCAAACTAAGTCCTGCTCAGCAGACCCGCGTCAAGGATTTCGTCCAATCGCACCTTGATCGGTCGATTACCCTGTCAGACCTGGCAGCAATCTGCGAACACAGTCGCTTCCATTTCGCGCGGTCGTTTTCGCGAACCTATGGGCTGCCGCCACATCAGTATGTCCTGCGGCACAGGATTGGACTGGCTGCGACGTTGCTTGCGGCAACGGATATCCCGGTGTCAGAAATAGCGAACCGCGCAGGGTTTTCTTCCCCCCCAAGGCTCTCGACTGCATTTCGTCGAATGATCGGTCGATCCCCGCAAGAATTTCGCCGAGCCACACGGTGATGAAGAAGGATCAACGTCGGCCAAGGGTCGAACGCGCGTATGAGATTGAAAGACGCGTCAAACGTTGACCTATTGTTGACTTGCCAACTGCACATGCAAAAGCCCCGCGGGGAGGCGGGGCGTAAGCGCTTGATAAATAAGAAGAATTTGGTTGCGGGGACAGGATTTGAACCTGTGACCTTCAGGTTATGAGCCTGATGCGATGGCTAGTGCTATAACATTGAATCAAAACGCTGCGCGCCACATCCGAAACCTGCCGTTTCCCGTCACC
>JBBRKS010000219.1:0-6033 GCA_038231775.1 Rhodobacterales bacterium
ACCTTGCCGACCTTAAACCCCGCTACCGCCTGCGCCGCGCCCCCGGGCTTTCCGGCCAAAGCCTTGCCCTGCAGGTCGAGGATCTGGACATGGGTGCCGAAGCCCGCGCCACCCGCAGCCTGTCGGGCGGAGAGCGGTTTCTGGTCTCACTTGCGCTGGCGTTGGCCCTGTCGGGGATGGGCGACAAAGGCGGTCTGGCCGCGACCCTGTTCATCGACGAGGGTTTTGGCTCGCTGGATGCCGAAAGCCTGGATCTGGCGATTGATGCCCTGGACACGCTGCAGGCACAGGGCCGCATGATCGGCGTGATCAGCCATGTCGAGGCGATGAAGGACCGTATCCCGGTGCAAATTCGGGTGCGCCGTCAGGGCGGCGGCAAAAGTACAGTCAGCGTGGAAACTCCGGGAAGATCGGCCTTTTTTGGCGACTGAAGACTGAGGCTGCAAAAGGTGCCCAGCGTCTTGCCTTTAAGGGTTGCTCAAATCGGCTTCAGGAATGGCAGCCGGAATTCCCGGGTTCCACGTCACGAAACGCAAGAACAGCACCCGTCTGCCCCCCGGACTAACGTCAGCCCGAACCGTAACCGACGACATCGGCCCCCTCCAACCATCGTCAGACACCCCAAGCCCCACGCCCAACCCACCCCCCGATGCCCGCCCTACAGAACACCCCAACGCTTTGCCCCGGACCACCCTCTTTGACCAAGCATCACAGGGCCTGCGCTTGCCCCCAAAGCGGGGCTCGTCTATCAGGGACAAAAGGGGTTCTCATGCGCATTCTGATCACCAATGACGACGGCATCAACGCCCCCGGTCTGGCCGTGCTGGAGCGTATCGCCAAAACCATCGCCGGACCGCAGGGCGAGGTCTGGGTGGTGGCGCCCGCCTTTGAACAATCTGGCGTCGGGCACTGCATCAGCTACACCCATCCCACGATGATCGCAGAACTGGGACCGCGCCGCTTTGCCGCCGAAGGCTCGCCAGCCGATTGCGTGCTGGCCGGGCTGTACCATGTGATGAAAGACAACCGCCCCGATCTGGTGCTGTCAGGTGTGAACCGGGGCAACAACTCGGGTGAGAACGTTCTGTACTCCGGCACGATCGGTGCGGCGATGGAGGCGGCCTTGCAGGGTGTCAGATCCATCGCCTTGTCGCAATTCTTTGGGCCTCAGAATGCCAAGCTGGCCGACCCGTTCGAAGCGGCTGCCGCCCACGGTGCCGCCCTGATCCAGCGGCTGCTGGACAATGGCCTGTGGGATGACGCGGATTACCGGCTGTTTTACAACGTCAACTTCCCGCCCGTTCCGGCGGCTGCGGTCAAGGGCACCAAGGTCGCCAATCAGGGCTTTCGGCGCTATTCGACGTTTTCGCTGGAACCCGCGATGTCACCCACGGGCCGTCAGTTCCTGTGGATCAAGGGCGGCGAACAGGGTCGCGTCACCTTGCCGGGGTCTGACATCACCGCCAATGTAGAGGGCTATACCTCTGTCACCCCCTTGCGCGCCGATCTGACAGCACATGACCGCATGGCCGAACTTGAGGCGGCCTTGGGATGACAGCCGACAGCCCCGCAGCACAGGACGGTTCCTCCAAGGCTGACGAGCCGTCCGCAACGGATGGGTCTGCCGGAGCGGGCAACAGTCATGGGCAGACTGCGGCGGCTGAACGGACGATGCGCTTTGTGTTTGCGCTGCGCTCTCACGGGGTGACCGACAGCCGGGTGTTGCAGGCGATGGAGCGGGTGGACCGGGGTGCCTTTGTGCGCGGCCTGTTCGCCACCCGCGCCTATGAGGATATGCCGCTGCCGATTTCCTGCGGCCAGACGATCAGCCAGCCGTCGGTCGTGGGGCTTATGACGCAGGCGCTGGACGTTCATCCGCGCGACAAGGTGCTGGAGGTTGGCACCGGGTCCGGCTATCAGGCCGCGATCCTCAGCCTGTTGTGCCGCAGGGTCTATACCGTGGACCGCCACCGCCGTCTGGTGACCGAAGCCGCCCAGATTTTCCGCGACATGGGGCTGGTCAACATCACGGCCTTTACCGCCGATGGCAGTTTCGGGCTGCCCGAACAGGCCCCGTTTGACCGCATTCTGGTGACCGCCGCCGCCGAGGACCCGCCCGGCCCGCTCTTGGCGCAGTTGAAGATCGGCGGTATCATGGTGGTTCCGGTCGGCCAGTCCGATGCGGTGCAAAGTCTGATCAAGGTGACCCGGCTGCAAAGCGGGTTTGACTATGAAGAGCTGCGCCCGGTGCGCTTTGTGCCGCTGGTCGAGGGGCTTGGGACGGAATGAAGCAATGGACCGAAAGAACGGGCAATCGGGTTGGGGCAGACGTGGTGCGACAGACGAGTGAGGGTGTGATGCGGTCTTTGAACGGATGGAACCGGGTGGTGCAGGCAGGCGCGTTCCGGGCAGGTGCGGGGCGGGCAGGTGTGGGGCGGGCAGGCGTGGGGCGGGCAGGCGTTTGGCGCCTTGGCGTTTGGCGGGCTGGCGCGTTGCCGGTCATGGCGGCGTTGCTGCTGTCGGCTTGTGCCAACACCGCCTCCCTTGACTGGGACCTGCGCAACAATGCTGGTGCCACCGGGGATGCGGCGGTCAGTGCCACCGCCTCGCGGCCCTCGCCCGATGCGCATGGTGTGATATCGTACCCCGGCTATCAGGTCGCGGTGGCGCGGCGCGGTGATACGGTCGGATCGGTTGCCGCCCGCTTGGCGATTCCGGCCGACCAGTTGGCCTCGTACAACGCGCTGTCGGTCAATGACCCGCTGCGCGAGGGTGAGATTATGGCGCTGCCGGTCCGGGTGGCCGCCGATGCGGCCGCCCTGCCGGGCGGAGTGTTCCAAGGGCAAACCATCGGCACCGGGGTGACACCCGGCGGCATAGATGTCGCAGCGATTGCCACAACGGCGATTGACCGCGCCACCCCGTCGGGCACGCCGACCGGCACCCCGACCCAAGGCGGGGCGCTGCCGTTTGCCAACCAGGGCTCTGGTCCGGTGCCGGTGCGCTATCAGGTCAAGCGCGGCGAGACCGCCTTTACCATTGCGCGCACCTTCAACATTTCGGCCAAGGCGCTGGCTGACTGGAACGGGCTGGGGCCTGACCTTTCGGTGCGTGAGGGGCAGTATCTGATCATCCCGACGCCGACCGATGTCGCACGCCTGCCCGGCGGTTCGCAAGTTGATGCGACCTTGCCGGGTGTGGGGTCTCCAACGCCTGAACCGCCCTCGGCCAGCCTGCCCTTGCCGAATGAACCGACCGAGACGGCTGCCCAAGCCGCCCAGCACGCCAACACTCCAGCACCCAATCTTGGTGGCCAGCGCACCGCTGCCTCGGCGGCCGCGATGGGAATGCCGGTGGACGGCAAGATCATCCGGGGCTGGGATGGCAAGGCGTCGCAAGGAATCGACATTGCCGCCGCCGCGGGCACACCGGTTCATGCAGCCCAGGACGGCACGGTGGCGGTGATCACCCACGATCCCAAAACCGGCGCACTGATCGTCATTCTGCGCCACACCGGCGGGGTGCTTACCGTCTATGCCGGGCTCGATTCGGCGACGGTGGCCAAGGATGCCGTCGTCAAACGCGGCCAGACCCTTGGCACGGTCAAGTCCGGCAGCCCGGCGCAGGTGCATTTCGAGGTGCGCCAAGGCCAGCAATCGGTCGATCCGCTGGGCTATCTGCAATAAATTTCGCTGCGCGTCTGGCAGGCCGCCAGAGGGTTTCACACCCTCCGGACCGCCCGTGGAGTATTTCGGCCAGGATGAAAGGCAAAGCGGGCTTGGCGTGTGATATCGTTCGATAACACGTGTGTTATGACGTTTAAGGTATTGATAAGATTATATTTTCATAAATTTTTTAGGCTTTTGTTAACCTGTGGTTTTCCAGATTACAGGGCGATGCCCTCACGGGCGGCAAGGTCGCAGAAGAACTGCCACGCGACGCGGCCAGAGCGGGAACCGCGGGTGGCCTGCCATTCGATCGCCTCGGCCCACAGGCGGTCTTCGGTGATTTGCAGGCCGTGGGCGGCGCAGTAACCGCGGATCATTGCAAGATATTCGTCCTGGGTGCAGGGGTGAAAGCCCAGCCACAGGCCGAAGCGGTCCGAGAGCGAGACTTTCTCTTCAACCGCCTCACCCGGCGTGATGGCGGTGGCGCGTTCGTTGTCGATCATCTCTCGCGGCATCAGGTGGCGGCGGTTTGAGGTGGCGTAAAACAGCACGTTGTCGGGGCGACCCTCTATGCCGCCGTCCAGCACGGCTTTCAGCGATTTGTAATGCTGGTCATCGTTGGAAAACGACAGATCGTCACAGAACAGGATGAACCGGCAGGGGGCGTCGTTCAGCCGGGCAGCGCGCAGATGTGCCAGCAGACGCTGGACCGAAGGCAGGTCTTCGCGGCTGAGTTCGACAATCTTCAGGTCGTACCCTTCGCCCCGCACCGCCGCATGGATCGCCTTGACGAGTGAGGATTTGCCCATGCCGCGCGCGCCCCACAACAGCGCGTTGTTGGCCGGCAGCCCCCTTGCGAAATGGCGGGTGTTTTCCAAAAGCGTGTCGCGCGACCGGTCGATGCCGATCAGCAGCCCGACATCGACGCGGGACACTTTGGCCACCGGATCAAGCCGGTCGGGGGCGACATGCCAGACAAACGCCTCAGCCGCCGCAAAATCCGGCGCGGGCAGCGGCGGCGGTGCCAGACGTTCCAGCGCCGCCGCAATCCGTTCGTCGAAGGTCACTCTTCGTCCTCCGGCTCCCATGTGCCGTCAAGTTTGGCTTGCTTTTCGGCCTGCTTTTCAAAGTACACGATGATCCAGATCGAAATTTCATAGAGCGGATAGATCGTGGCAAACAGGATCAGCATGGAGGTAACATCGGGCGGTGCGATCATCGACGACACGATCATGATGCCGACCACCGCATATTTGCGCGTCGATTTCAGCCCCTTGGAGCCGATCAGCCCGGCCTTGCCCATTAGCGTCAACAGGACCGGCAGTTGGAAACATAAGCCAAACGCCATCAGGAACTGCATGGTCAGGGCAAAGAACGCCTCAACCGAGCCTTGGAAGATCACGCCCTTGGGCACCTCTCCCAACGGATTGGCCGATTGCATCGCCTCTTTGAAACTGTCCTGATAGCTTAGGAAAAAGTCAAAGGCGTAGGGCAGGACGACCAGATAGGCAAAGCCCGCACCGATGCAGAACATGATCGGAGACGCGAGCAGGAAGGGCAGAAAGGCGTTGCGTTCGTTCTTGTACAGACCCGGCGCAATAAAGCGCCACATCTGGTAGGCGATCATCGGAAAGGCCAGAACAAAGCCGCCCCACATCGCGATTTTCAGGGTGACGAAAAAGCCCTCTTGCACCTTGATCAGCACAAAGGTGCAATCCTGATGACGGGCCGCCAATGCGTGGCACATCGGGCGCGACAGGAAGGCGAAGACATAGCTCCAGAACACGTAGCAGACCATGAAGGCGGCGATATAGGCGCCGATTGAATACATGATTCGGTTGCGCAGTTCCTTCAGATGCTCGATCAGCGGGGCAGCGCTGCTGTCCAGATCTTCGGCGTGGCTCATGCTTCTTCTGCCTTTTTGCGCTTGGTCTTGGGCTTGGCCGCAGCGGGGGCGTCTTTGGCATCGGCCTTGGGTTTGGCCGCAGGTGATTTGCGGGCCGGTTTGGCAGGGGCTGCGGGCGTCGCTGCCGCAACAGGGGCCGAAGCCGCGGGCGCAGGCGTTGCAGGCTGAGGTGTCGGCACGTAAGTGCCCGCCTCAATCGCCTTCAGCTTTTCGGTCTGTTCGGCCAGAACTTGGGCGCGCAGGGCCTGCTTGTCGATCAGCGCCTGCGTTGCGGGACCGTGGATGGTGGGTGGCGTGTCGTCACCGTGATCGGCCAGATCATCGGCCATCTCGTCTGCCAACTCTGCCGCATCGTCGACCACGCCATTGGACGCCAAAGCCGTCGGGGCCAAAGCAGTCGGGGCCAAAGCAGTCGGCGCAGGGGTCGCGGGCATGGGTGGCGGCGTCAAAGAGCGGGCC
>JBBRKS010000220.1:0-5969 GCA_038231775.1 Rhodobacterales bacterium
CTTGCAGCGCCTGCCGGGACCGAAAAGGCCACTCCGGATGCGCTGAACGCCGCGGCACGGGGCATGACGGTTCTGGTGTCGTGCTGGGAGTGAAACTGGGCGGGCAGATTGTATATCCTGCAAAATCAAAAAGGCGCCGCTTGGCGCCTTTTTTTATCTCAAGTAGTTAGGGGTTCGGCTGTAAGTTGAGTGTCGCAAGCCGTCGCAATTGCGCTGGGTCGCACAGGGTAGGCAAAAATGCCCACCCTGTCGGTCGTTGGATCAGTTCCGCGCGCGGTCGACCATCTTGCCTTTGGAAATCCACGGCATCATTGCCCGCAGCTTTTCGCCAACCTTTTCGATCTGATGTTCGTCATTGCGGCGGCGCGTCGCTTTGAAGAACGGCTGGCCGACTGCGTTTTCTTTCATGAAATCGCTGACGAATTTGCCTGACTGGATATCCTCCAGCACGGCTTTCATGCGCGCTTTGGTTTCAGCATAGGGCAGGATACGCGGGCCGGAAACGTATTCGCCATACTCGGCCGTGTTGGAGATCGAGTAGTTCATGTTGGCGATGCCGCCCTCATAGATCAGGTCGACGATCAGCTTGACCTCGTGCAGACACTCAAAATAGGCCATTTCGGGTTCGTAGCCCGCTTCAACCAGCGTCTCGAACCCCATGCGGATCAGTTCGACCAGACCGCCACACAGAACGGCCTGCTCACCGAACAGGTCGGTTTCGCATTCCTGCCGGAAGTTGGTCTCGATGATGCCGGACCGCCCGCCGCCGATGCCAGAGCAGTAGGACAGGCCCAGCTCCATCGCTTTGCCCGACGCGTCCTGATGGACCGCGACAAGGCAAGGCACGCCGCCACCTTTGACATATTCGCCGCGCACGGTGTGGCCCGGGCCTTTGGGGGCCATCATGATCACGTCAACGCCGGGTTTGGGTTCGATCAGGCCGAAATGGATGTTCAGACCGTGGGCGAAGGCAATCGCCGCGCCGTCGCGGATGTTGTCGTGGACGTATTTCTTGTACGTCTCGGCCTGCAGTTCGTCGGGCATGGTGAACATGATCAGGTCGGCCCAGGCGGCAGCGGCGGCGATATCCATGACCTTCAGCCCCTCACCTTCAGCCTTTTTGGCCGAAGCGGAACCGGGGCGCAGGGCGACCACAAGGTTCTTGGCGCCGGAATCGCGCAGGTTCAGCGCGTGGGCGTGGCCTTGGCTGCCGTAGCCCAGAATGGCGACCTTTTTGTCCTTGATCAGGTTGATGTCGCAGTCACGATCATAATAGACGCGCATGGCGTTCTCCTTCATTGATGTGCGCAGCATAGGGGTATCGCCCGGGTTTCCCGTGCATTGTTTGACGCAGAACGACTTTTCTGCGAAGAATCATGCGCCCATTCCAGATATATTGAAGAGATCATGCTGATCGACGAAACCGACCGCCGCATCCTGCGCCACTATCTTGGCGAACCCGAATTAAGTCGGGCTGATCTGGCCGAACGGTCGGGTGTCACGCCTGCCACATTGTGGCGGCGGCTTGAACGGCTATCTGCGGGCGGGGCCATCAAGGGTCTGCGGGCGGTGATCAACTGGCGGTGCATGGGGTACGAGGTTGAGGTGTCCTTGCGTTTTACCCTCGACAAGACCAACCCGCGTGCGTTTGACGAGTTCATTGCGGCTGCAAGAAACGTGCCGGAAGTCATTGGAATTGAAACCTTTCTGGGTCGCGTCGATGTGCGCCTGAACGTGATTGCCCGCGACATGGCGCATTATCAAGAGGTGTACCGCAGTCGCATCCTCGCCCTGCCGCACATTGCAGAACTAGAGGCGCTGATGCTGATTGCGACCATCAAGGACGGCGAGGGCTTGCCGCTGTGACAGGACCTGCGATTGATCTTGATGACATCGACCGGGCGATGCTGCGCGCTTTGGCGTTGGACGGCGCTGTATCTGCGGGCGAACTCGGCCGCCGTCTGGGCCTGTCGCAGCCCGCCGCGTGGCGCAGGCAGAAACGGTTGCAAGAGGCGGGCGTCATCAAAGGCCTGCGGCTGGAGGTGGACCGCACTGCACTTGGCTTCGGCGTCACGGTCTTTCTGGGCGTGAAGCTTGCCGCCAAGGGTCGGGTTTCGCTAGAGGATTTTGAACGCGCGGTCGCCGCCATCCCCGAAGTGCAGGTGGTCCAGCACGTGCTTGGCATGTTCGATTACCGCCTGCGTGTGGTGGCCCGCGACATCTCGGATTTTGAGCGGGTCTTGCGCCGCCGCATCATGACGCTGCCCGGCGTCGGGACGGTTGAAGCGAACGTCCTTCTGACCGAAGAACGCCGCGCCGGGCCTATTGGCTGAAATCTGTCGGATTGAGGTTTTCATCTAGGCAAAACTTGCGCTAGTTTGGTGGAAACAAACGGGGGATCCGATGAAACTGCCGCATGACGCTATTGACCCGGAAGGTCTGCAGGAATTTTCGGTCGTGTTCACCGACCGCTCTTTGAACCACATGTCGCAACGCTTTCAAGGTGTTATGCGCGACGTTTCGGCGATGCTGAAAGAGGTGTATCAGGGCACGGCAGTCGCGCTGATCCCAGGGGGCGGGACCTATGCGATGGAGGCGGTTGCGCGCCAGTTTGGTCAAGGCAAAGCCCTGATCGTGCGCAATGGCTGGTTTTCTTACCGCTGGACGCAGATCTTTGAGGCGGGCGGATTTGCCAGCGAAACCAATGTGATCATGGCGCGTCGGTCTGGCAATGACGCCCAGACACCGTTTGCGCCGCCGCCGATTGAGGACGTCGTGGCCCGCATCCGTGAGTTTCGCCCCGACGCGGTGTTTGCCCCGCATGTTGAAACCTCTTCCGGGATCATCCTGCCCGATGGCTATGTGGCCAAAATGGCCGAGGCGGCGCATGAGGTGGGCGCGCTGATGGTGCTGGATTGCATCGCGTCTGGCTGCATCTGGGTCGATATGGCGGCGACTGGGGTGGATGTTGTGATTTCTGCCCCGCAAAAGGGCTGGTCGGCGGCCCCCTCTGCCGGGATCGTGGTGATGGGGCCACGGGCCGAGGCGCGGCTGGCTATGACGAACTCTAACTCCTTCGCGGTCGATCTGAAAAAATGGCGTGCGATCATGGTGGCTTACGAGGCGGGTGGCCATGCCTACCATGCCACGATGCCGACCGATGCGCTGGTCGGGTTCCGTGATGCCATGCTGGAGACCAAGGAGATGGGCTTTGCCGAGGCCAAGGCCGCACAGTGGGAACTGGGGTCGCAGGTACGGGCTTTGCTGGCCGCCCACGGCGTGCCTTCGGTCGCAGCTGAGGGGTTTCAGGCCCCCGGCGTGGTGGTCAGCTATACCGCCGACCCTGACATTCAGAACGGCGCAAAATTCCGTGCGGCCGGTTACCAGATCGCGGCAGGTGTGCCGCTGCAGGTCGGCGAGGGTGCTGATTTCCGCACCTTCCGGCTGGGCCTGTTCGGACTCGACAAGCTGAAAGATGTGGACGCCACGGTGGCGCGCGTGACGGCGGCACTTGAGGCTGCCCTATAGCCCCAAAGCCTTTGAGAACGCAGCCTTAACCCCAAAGACGTCCGGCGTTTCGGGCGTCTTTTTTGTGTCTTATTTCCGTCTTCCTTTGGTCTTTGCGCGCGTCTTGCCCGGGAATCATTAACCATGATCTGTGATCAGCTTTTGCCGTGCGCCCCCGGGCGTGCGAAAGTCGCTCCGCGGGGAGTATTTGGCAAAGAGCAATTGCAGGCTCTTTCGATTTGCTCTTTGCCAAATACTCCCGCCGGAGGCTCTTGGCCGGGGTCAGGCGCTGTCAGCGCAGACCAAGTCCCGCCCGCATCAGGGTGCGGCGGATCGGGGAGACGCCGTGCAGCAGTTGCAGACCGGCGGCGCGCAGGTCGCGCAGCATGGGTGCCTTGGCCATCGCGGCGCGGTTCAGGGCGTCGATGCCAAGCACCCGGGCGGTCACTTCGGGATGGCGGCGGCGATGGTAGGTGTCCAGCATGGCCTCGCCGCCCAACGGCATGGTTTGCGCAAGGTCCAGCAGGCATTTCAGGTCGGCGAGGCTCATGTTCAGGCCCTGCGCGCCGATCGGTGGGACGACATGGGCCGCCTCGGCCATCAGGGCCAGACGCGGGCCGGACATCGCCTCGGCCAATTGCGCGATCATCGGCCAGGTCAGGCGTTTTGAGGCGAGGGTCAGCGGGCCAAGGATCAGGCAGGACCTTGCGTTGATCTCATCCTCAAACGCGGCTTGTGGCTGGGTGGCAAGGCGCAAAACCTCTGGTCCGCGCTCCATCCAGACCACGGCAGAGGCGGGTTGGCCGTTCAGGTCGGGCAGCGGCACCAGCGTGAACGGCCCGCCGCTGCGGTGAATCTCGGTCGAGATGTTCTGGTGCGGCACATCGTGGGTCACAGCAAAGGTCAGCGCCTTTTGGCCGTAGCGGAAGGTGCGCACGCCGATGCCCGCCGCCGCGCGCATGGTTGAGTTTCTGCCATCGGCGGCAATGACCAGACGGGCAGCTATCTGGCTGCCGTCTGACAGCGACACGATGGCATGGTCTTGCCGGGTCAAAAGCTGCGTTGTGGCCACGCCAGGCCGGAAGCTGACATTGGCCAGTTCAGCCAGCCGCGCCAGCATTTCACGCCGCAAAAGCCAGTTGGGCAGGTTCCAGCCAAAGGGTTGATCGGACAGCTCTGACGCCTCGAAGTCTTTGATGTGGCGGGGTTCTTCCTGTGCGCCACCTGCATCCACAATGCGCATGATTTGCAGGGCGGCGGCATGGGGCAACAGGCGAAGCCATAGGCCAGCCGTTTGCAGCACCGGGATTGACGGGGTCAGGAAGGCCGTGGTGCGCAGATCGGCACCGGGCGCTGTCGCCTCTGTCACCGGGGGGGTCGGCTCGACGCAGATGACCTGAAAGCCTGCGGTGCCAAAGGCGGCCGCGGCAGTCAGGCCTGCCACGCCGCCGCCAGAGATCAGGATGTCGGTTGTGGTGCGCATGATCGGCCCTCCGTTGGTTGGGAAGTTAGGGCGTGGGGGCGAAAAAGCGAAGGGTTAAAGCGTCGCAGGTCGGGCTGGGCGCTGCGGGGCGGGGGGCGTTTCGGACGATTGTGGGGGGGCGGGGTTTTCGTGAGCCAGTCTGATGGGGCCAGTCTGACGAGACCAGTCTGATTGGACAAGTCGGGCCGGGGGTTGCTGCGATACGGCGTACCGTGCTGTCGCCGTCAGACTACTTTTGTCAGAAAGCCTGCGAGATCGTCGGTGTGGTGGTGGATGTGCAGCGCTTTCAGCGGTTTTGGCGCGACATGAACGGTGCGCAGGCCCATCTCGTGCGGGGCGGACAGGTTGCGGGGGTCATCCTCGAACATGGCGGCGGTCGTGGGGTTCAGGCCATCGGCGGCGAATATCGTCTCAAACGCGGCGCGTTCGGGTTTGGGCAGGAAGTTTGCATTTTCAATGCCGTAGACGGCGTCGAACAGGCCCGAAAGCCCGCGGGCCGTCAGCACCTTTTCGGCATAGGGCACGCAGGCGTTGGTATAGATGATGCGGCGGCCGGGCAGGGCTTTGATCGCGGCGGCAAGGGCCGGGTCGGGGGGCAGCAACGAAAAGTCGATGTCGTGCACATCGGTCAGGTAGGGCGCCGGGTCGGAACCGTGTTCGCGCATCAGACCCGCAAGCGTGGTGCCGTAGGTGTCCCAGTAGTGCTGGCGCAGACGGTTCGCCTCGGTCTGACCGACGCCCAGTTCGCGCATGACCCACGCCGTCATCCTGACCTCTATCTGGTCAAACAGGCGGTAGCGGGGCGGATACAGCGTGTTGTCGAGGTCGAAAACCCAGGTGGGGACGTGAGAGAATTGGTTGCGCAGGGCGGTAAGGGTAGCGGGGCGGGCAAGGGTTGTCGATGGGGGGCGGGGGCGTTAGGGTTTGGGCAGGACAAGGAGAATGCCGTGGCCAAGGATGCCTATACGCTGATTTTGGA
>JBBRKS010000221.1:0-5967 GCA_038231775.1 Rhodobacterales bacterium
AGGATCTGTCGGATTACACCATGATCGCATTTGGCGGGGCAGCCCCGCTGCATGCGGGCCGTCTGTGCGAAAAGCTTGGCGTCAGCCGCTGTCTGATCCCACAAGGTGCAGGCGTGGGCAGCGCCATCGGCTTTCTGCGCGCGCCCTTCAGCTTTGAAGCCAACCGGTCAGTCTTCATGCCCGCCCGGGACTTTGATCCCCAAGCCGTGCGCGCCCTGTTTGCCGATATGGCGCAAGAGGCGACCCGTTTCGTGCGGTCCTGCGATGCCACCTCGCCCATCAAGGCGGACTACAAGGTTTACATGCGCTACAAGGGTCAGGGCTGGGAAATTCCAGTGCCTTTGACGCCCGAGCAGGCAGCGGAGGCCGATCCTGCAACCTTCCTGCAGCGTTTTGAACAGGATTACACCACCCTGTTTGGCCGCACAGTTGCGGGGATGGCGGTGGAAATCACCGTCTGGTCGGTCAACGCCTACACCCCGACAGCCGCCGTCGAAAAGGCGTTGCCCGTGGAACCCGGTGCAGCCCCAGCCGCCACCGGCCAGCGTCAATTGTTCGACGCCGCCTTGGGCCACAGCCAAAGTGCCGCGATCTATGACCGTGCAGCCTTTGGCCCCGGCGCAAGCATTCAAGGCCCCGCGATCATCACCGAGGACGAGACGACGATCATCCTCCCCGTCTCCCGCCAAGCGATGGCGCTGGCCGATGGGTGTATTGATATCACCGTTAAGAGGGCCGAATGATGGAAACCCAACAGACCCAAACTTCCGCCAAACTGTCAAAAGTCGTCTATCAGGTCATGTGGAACCGCCTGATTTCGGTGGTCGAAGAACAGGCACAAGCCCTTGTGCGCACGGCGTTTTCAACCTCTGTCCGTGAGGCGGGCGATCTGTCGGCTGGCGTCTACAATGCCAAGGGTGAAATGCTGGCCCAAGCCGTCACCGGCACCCCCGGCCACGTCAACGCAATGGCTGACGCGGTCCCGCACTTCATCCGTCGCATAGGGCGCGAAAATATTCATCCGGGCGACGTTTACATCACCAATGACCCGTGGGAGGGCACCGGTCATTTGCACGACATCACTGTCTGCACCCCGTCCTTCCACAACGGCCAACTGGCAGGCTTTTTCGCCTGCACCGCGCATATCGTCGACATCGGCGGGCGCGGTTTTGGCGCGGATGCGAACTCGATTTATGAGGAGGGGCTGTACATCCCGATCATGAAGCTGATCGACAAGGGCACCGTCGACGCCACCTTGATCCGCATCATCCGGGGTAATGTCCGCGAGCCGGATCAGCTGGTCGGTGACGTCTACGCCCTGACCACTTGCAACGAGATCGGCCACCGCCGCCTGATCGACATGATGACGGAATTTAACCTTGCCACCCTCGACGGGATTTCCGATTTCATCCTGACCAATTCGCGAGAGGCGACCCTTGCCCGCATCGCCGCCCTGCCCCGCGTGTCGGCAGAAGGGTCAATGACCATTGACGGTTACGACACGCCGATTGACCTGATGGTCAAGGTGTCCTTCAACGGCGACCATGTGATGTGCGATTGGGCGGGGACGTCGGGCCTTGATAAAAAGGGCATCAATGTGCCTTTGGTCTATACCAAGGCCTATGCCTGCTACGCGCTGAAATGCGCGATAGCCCCGGAAATTCCCAACAATGCCGCCTCTTTGGCACCCTTCGAAATCACTGCCCCGGTCAACTCTATCGTCAACGCGGTCCACCCGGCCCCGGTGGCCTTGCGGCATGTGATCGGCCATATGGTGCCGGACACGATCTATGACGCTTTGGATAAAATCCTGCCCGACACCGTGCCTGCCGAGGGGGCCGGGTGTCTGTGCAACTTTCAGGTCAGCTTGCGCCCGCGCACCGATGCGCCTGCGCCACCCGATGCGGTCAGGTCGGAAGTCCTGACCTTCAACTCTGGCGGATCGGGCGCAAGGCCCACGCTGGACGGGATGAGTGCGACCGCCTTTCCGTCAGGTGTGATGACTATGCCGGTTGAAGCGACCGAACAGGTCGGCCCCGTCATCATCTGGCGCAAGGAACTGCGGCCCGATTCCGGCGGCGCTGGCAAGTATCGCGGCGGGCTTGGCCAGTTCATGGAGGTCGGCGCGAGGGAAGGGCATGAATTCGATTTCTCTGCCATGTTTGACCGGGTGAACCATGCCGCAAGGGGCCGCAGAGGTGGCCTTGAAGGAGCGCCAACCACCATCGCACAGGACACCGGCAGCCCGATGAAGGGCAAGGGCAAGCAATTCGTGCCGCACGGTGTCAAGGTCATGATGGCCTTCCCCGGCGGCGCTGGTTACGGTGCGGCGGGACAGCGTGATCCGGCGCAAATCCGCCGCGATCTGGCGCTGGGCTACATCACGCAAGCGGCGGCGCGCACCGTCTACGGCCTGTCAGATGCCGAAATCCTGACGGTCATGGCGGCGGCGCGCAAAGGGGAGACGGCCTGAATGACTGCCAAAGACGCACCAAAACATGCAACCTATGATGTCGTGATCATCGGCGGGGCGATCACCGGGTCAGCGACCGCGTGGTTTCTGACCGAAAACAAGGACTTCACCGGCAGGGTTCTGGTGGTGGAACGCGACCAGACCTATGAACATGCGGCAACGTCATTGTCCAATTCCTCAATCCGCCAGCAGTTTTCGACGGAACTGAATGTGCGGATTTCGCAGTTCGGGGCGGAATTCAACCAGAACCTGCCGAAATACATGGGCGGTGATGCGCCCAAGCTGAGGATTCGCAACTTTGGCTACATGTATCTGGCCGCCGACGAAGGCTTTGCCGCCGTCCTGCGCGCCCAGCAGCAGATGCAGGTCAATGCCGGGGCGGAAACTAGGCTGATGACGCCGGACCAGATCAAGGCAGACTACCCGTTCTATGCGGTTGACGACCTGATCCTTGGGTCGATCAACACCAAGGACGAGGGGTATTTTGACGGCTACACCATGTTCGACTGGTTTCGCCGCCAAGCCCGCGCACGTGGGGTCGAATACATCACCAATGAGGTGACAGGCATCACCCGCAAGGCCAACCGGATCGAAAGCGTGACCCTTTCGACCGGTGAGGTTGTCGGGTGTGGCCAACTCGTCAACGCCTCTGGCACGCGGGGGGCAAAGATGGCCGCAATGGCCGGTATCAGCATTCCGATCGAACCGCGCAAACGGTTCTCGTGGATTTTTTCGGCCGAAAAGACGCTCGACCGCGACCTGCCTTTGACCATCGACCCTTCGGGCATCCATTTCCGCACCGACAGCGACACCACCTATGTCGTTGGCGCGCACGCTGACCATGACCCCGCAGTGCCGTTTGACGACTTCACGATGGACCACGCGCTGTGGCAGGATCATGTCTGGCCCACAATGGCCACCCGCGTGCCGCAGTTCGAGGCGATCAAGGTCTTGCGTGAATGGGCGGGCCAGTACGACTACAACGTGCTGGATCAGAACGCGATTGTCGGCCCGCATACAGAGGTTGCAAACTTTCTGTTCCTGAACGGCTTTTCCGGTCACGGCTTGCAGCAATCGCCCGCCATGGGGCGCGGCACCGCCGAATGGCTGACCTACGGCGAATTCCGCACGCTGGACTTGCGGCCTTTGGGCTTTGACCGCATCGCAGCCAACCGTCCTTTCATCGAAGGCGCTATCATATGAACGTCAAACCGAACGCCTTTCTGGCCGCGATCCGGGCGGGCAAACCGCAGATCGGGGTGTGGGTCGGCCTGTCATCCCCCTTCGCCGCCGAAATCATCGCAGGCGCGGGCTTTGACTGGGCGATGATTGATGTGGAGCATTCGCCGAACGACCTGACTTCGGTGCTGGGCCAGTTGCAGGCCTTTGCGCCCTATCCGACCACGGCGATGGTGCGGCCTGAGTGGAACGATGCCGTGCTGGTCAAACGCCTGTTGGACATTGGTGCGCCGGGCCTGTTGTTCCCGATGGTGCAATCGGTGGACGAGGCGCACAAAGCCGTGGCCGCCACCCGCTATCCACCGCACGGCATTCGCGGTGTGTCAACCAGCACGCGGGCCAACAAGTTCGGCCGTGTGACCGACTATTTCACCAAGGCAGAGGCGGAACTGGCCGTCTTGTTGCAGGTCGAAACCCGGGCTGCGGTCAATCTAGCGTCTGAAATCGGTGCGGTTCAGGGTTGCGACGGGGTGTTCTTTGGCCCGGCCGATATCGGTGCTGATATGGGATTTCTGGGCCAGCCAATGCATCCCGACATCTGGGATTTCATCATGCCCGTCGCCAAAAAGCTGATCGCAGCAAAAATCCCCGTCGGTACCCTTGTCGGCGACAGCGCCTTTGCGCGCAGGCTGCTGGACGAGGGTTTTACTTTCGTCGCCTGCGGCGTTGACACCGGCATTCTGGCACGTGGTGCGGATGCGCTATTGCAAACGATGAAGGCCTAGGATGGATTTCGCAACCCTGTTCCGCAAAGCCGATCCCTATGCCGCCACCCGCGCCGTCGCAAGCCTGCCTGTCGCGGCCCCATCTAAGGACAGGCCATGAAACTGAAACGTCTGGTGCTGACCGGGGCCGCTGGCCGCCTTGGGTCCCATTTGCGAGAGCCGCTGTCGAAACTGGCCGACGCATTGATCTCAACCGATCTGGCAGATGGTTTGGGCAAACTGTACCCCGGTGAAACCTATATCCGCGCCGATCTGGCCGACAAGGCAGCCGTCCATGCCGTGCTTGAAGGTGCCGATATGGTCATCCATTTCGGTGCCATCGGCGATGAGGCCCCGTTCGAGGATATTCTGGGCCCCAACATCATCGGCGCTTACAACGTCTGGGAGGCGGCCTATCAAAACGGTGTGAAACGGGTCGTCTATGCCTCTTCCATTCATGCGGTCGGCATGTATCCACGCGCCGATTTCATCGGGACCGGGGTGCCGCACCGGCCCGACACGTTCTACGGCCTTGCCAAATGCTTTGCCGAGGATCTGGGCCGCCTGTACTGGGAAAAGCGCGGGCTGGAATCGGTGCATCTGCGCATCCTGTCCTGTGCCAAAGTCACCTCGGCGCGGGCCTTGGGAACGTGGCTGTCCTATGACGACCTGATCCAGTTGGTGACGAGGGCGATTGATACCCCGACAGTCGGGTTCAGCGTGGTTTACGGCGTGTCAAACAACGACCGCAGCCCGGTCGACAATGCCAATGCCAGCTTTCTGGGCTACCGCCCGAAAGACAATGCCGAGGTGTTTGCCGCAGCGATCCTTGCCGAAGCGCCAGCCGCTGACCCCACAGATCTGGCGCAGATGTGCCACGGCGGCGCCTTCGCCTCGGTCGGTCTGGGGCAAAGTGGCAAGGCGCAGATGAACATCGTGGACGACTCCAAAACGTCGTAAGGGAAGCGCCCGGAATTGAATTGACAGCGGTGCAGGATTGGGCCGAACCTTGCGGCCTTGGGTGCAGCGGGGGCCTTTCGGTGAAGTCAAAGTCAGTCCGCCGATGAAGATGGGGCTTTCCGACAAGGTGGTCGTGATCACCGGAGCGGCCAGTGGCATCGGTCTGGCCGTGGCCGAACTGGCAGCGGTTGAGGGTGTCGGCGCGCTGGTCCTGACCGACCGCGATGCCGAGGGGCTGGGGCGTGCTGCTGCCAGTCTTGCCAACTGCACTGTGGCGACGGTGGTGGCCGATCTGGCTGATCCAGTGGCCCCTGCCCAAATCGCCAAGGTGGCACAAGACCGCTTTGGCCGCATCGACGGTCTGGTCAATGCGGCGGGTCTGACGACACGGGCCTCTGTCGTGACCGGCACGGTTGCGGTTTGGGATACCCTGTTCAACGTCAACGCCCGTGCCGGTTTTTTCCTGATGCAGGCGGTGATTGCTGACCTTTTGGCGCGCAAGGCGGCTGGTTCCATCGTCAATATCCTGTCGATGAACGCCCATTGCGGCATTCCTGACCTTGCCATCTATTCGGCCACCAAGGGTGCGAT
>JBBRKS010000222.1:0-5948 GCA_038231775.1 Rhodobacterales bacterium
CGTGCGGCAAGGTAGGTGCCGCCTCCTTGGAACATCAGACCGACGTGGCTGTCCGTCGCGATTTCTTCGGCTTTCAGGGATTGGGCACTGGCTACAAAGCACACCGTCGCATCATCGCGCAACTCTGCAACCGACATCGGTCGAGCGTGCATTCGCTCGGAGGCCGAATAGGTCACCAGCATCGCGGTTTCAAACCTCTTTGCCAGCTTGATGAAGCTGTCGAGATGTTTCCGGCCGCTGCTGTTTTCTGATTTCATGGGTTGGGCCATCTGGGCATCATTCCCGGTCATCTGTTTTCTCCTCTCAAATTTTGGTCGAGTTCGGATTTATCATCATCGAACGTGGTAACAGGTGTCTGGGGATCGTGGTGCGCCGCAGTCCGGCCTATCCGACGTTGGCGTCGGCGCAACCCCGGTCTGGCATGCTGATTGCCAACCGGACAATCGCAACTCATTCACCAACTCTCGCAGATTTTGTCGCCTGCCTGCCTGATCCAGGTTGGTCGCCCGGGCGCTTTCGCCGGATGCAGATGCCGTCGTCGGAGCCAAGGTTAATGTTGATTTTTGTTCCAAGGTCCGGCGATGCGACGCATATTTTGAATTGAAGTTTATTGGGTGGATACCCCCTTCCGATAGCATCGCAATGTGCCAAGGTATGTTTGTCAACGTCGTGGAAGGGAAATTTCATTTATTGTCGAGTTTACCAATTCTGGGCTGGCTCTGGCGCATTCTCGCCCTCATTGCGATTTCGGCAGATGCTAACATGTAAGATGCAACCAGAAAGGCGTCTGGGGTATTGTGTCATCAGAAGGAAGCGACATGCTTGTCAATCAGACGTGACGAGATGGGGAACACGGCGGTTTTTCTGATTTCCTGCTGTGGCCAACGAAGCGGCAGTCGAGCCTCTTAATCGCCGGCGCGTTGCTTTCTTCACCCGCAGATAACCAGCCGGGTAATGCAGACCACGATGACACGACCGCACCGTTGCTACTTCTGTCGTGGGTCCGTCAGGTCTGCGCCGGCGGTCAGCATGTGGCCGGCTCGCATTGATACAACTGCTTCGGCCAGAACACGCGTGGCATTACGCACCTCGTTCTGGATGTCGGTATCGTGATCCAGCGCTGCGTGGCTGGTGGCGTAGGGTTCCCAGTAGCCGATGTAACGGTCGATCTCGGCACTAGCTCCGGCGGGCACCAGTTTCATGAATTTCAGCCAATCCGAAAGTGAGCGGCGCACGTTTTCCACCCCGGCCACGTCGCCGTGCACCACAACCGAAAAGGTGCGGCCCGCAAGGTGGCGCGGATAATCCCACCCCGCAAGTTCGACCGATTTCGCCAATGCGGCATCCTTGCCATCGGTCAGCGTCGGGTCCGGGTTGCCACCGTCGGCACAGACCAGCCGGTCCATCATCAGTTTGATTGGCGAGGTCACCTGATACCAGTTCACCGGCGTCACGATCATCACCCCATGGGCTGCAACCCACAGCGGATAAATGTCACTCATCCAGTCTTGGGTCTGACCCATCGCATGGTTGGGATAACACGAACAGGGCCAGTGGCACAAAGGGGCTGCGGTCGAAAAGCAGGCCTTGCAGGGGTGAATTTTCCGACCGTATTCCGATGCAAGCCGCGACAGATCAAGGATATCGACCGCCAGAGAAAACTCTTTCTCGATCACCGTCCTTGCCAGTTCGATCAGCCGATAGCTTTTCGACATCTCTCCGGGGCAGGTGTGTTCGCTGCGGGACGACCCGTTGATCAGCAGGATGCGCGGATTTTCGGCCTTGTCGTCATGGCGCAGTTGCGCCTCGGTCACGGCCTTGCGTGTTGCCGTCCAGTCTGCCGAAAGATCATAGTCGGGGTTCTTGAAGCCTGCTCCGGCTTTGGCGGTGACGGGCGCTTTTCGATACGCATGATAGCCATCCCACGCGACTTCGGCGATCTTGTCGATCTCGGCCTGAACGGCGCGGAAGGCAGGGTCAACGAACTGTTCGGTGTAACGCCGGGTGAACTCGTCTCTGGAAAGCTCTGTGGTCGGCATTCCTTTGCGGGGGGTCGTTGCTTTGGCTGAGGCAGGTGACTTGACCATCGGTCGGTTCCTTTTGCAGGTTCAGGTGCTGGCAGAAAAAGCGGCTGCTGTCATGGGCGCGGACCCGAACCGGACAAACCAATGGGCGCAACCCGCCAAACCACGTTGCCGACATCATCGGCGACCAGCAGGGCCCCCTTTGCATCCATGGCGACGCCGACAGGCCTGCCCATCGCATCGCCTTTGGCATCAAGGAACCCTGTCAGGATGTCTTGTGGATCCCCTGCGGGACGTCCCCTCGCGAACGGCACGAAGATCACCTTGTACCCGGAGGGCGGTTGCCGGTTCCACGATCCGTGTTGTCCGACAAAGGCGCCGTTTTTGTAACGCGCCCTAAACAGGGTTCCGGTGTTGAAGGTCAGGCCCAACGACCCGGTATGTGCCCCCAACGCATAATCCGGCACGATGGCACTTTGCACCAGATCAGGGCGTGGCGGTGTGGCGCGCACGTCGACGTGCTGGCCGTAATAGCTGTAGGGCCAGCCGTAAAATCCGCCGTCCCGTACCGAAGTCATGTAGTCAGGCACCAGATCGCTGCCAATCTCGTCTCGTTCATTGACTGCAACCCAAAGCGCGCCGCTGTCAGGCTGCCAGGACAGGCCGTTGGGATTGCGCAGACCCGATGCAAAAAGGCGGGTCTTGCGTGTCGCAAGGTCGATCTCCAGCACGGCGGCGCGGTTGGTTTCGGCGTCCATCCCGTTCTCGCCGACATTGCTGTTTGACCCGACGGTTGCATAAAGCTTTGTGCCATCACGGCTGGCGATGACGTCCTTGGTCCAATGATGATTGATCGGCCCGGCGGGCAAGCTGACAATACGCTCTGCCGCTGCCGTGATCGTTGTTGCGCCGTCTTGGTAGGGGAAGGCCACGATGGCATCGGTGTTTGCGACATAAAGCGTTTGACCCACCAGCGTCATGCCAAATGGCGAGTTCAGGCCTGACAGAAACGTCGTCCGCTGTTCGGCCACACCGTCGCCGTCGGCATCACGAACAAGCGTGATCCGGTTCGCGCTTGGAACACTGGCACCCGCACGCGCCATGACCAGACCCATGACCCAACCCTTGAGGCTGAAGGATTTGTTCTGCTTTGGCGGAGCGTTTGTTTCAGCGACCAGCACATCGCCGTTGGGCAAGACATAAAGCCAGCGCGGATGATCAAACCCGGCCGCGTATTGGGTCACGCTCAGCCCTTGTGCTGCCACCGGTGTCATACCGACGGGCCAGCCGGTCGCCGGTGCAATGTTTACCGTGGGGATCAGTCCGGGGTTCGGCTGCGGCAAATCCGGCTTGGGGCCATAGCTGCGTTCAATCGGCACGGTCGCCTGTTCGCAAGCGGTCAAGGTTAAGCCAACCGCGATCAGAACCGAACCGGTAAGAATGATAAGAAAGGGCCATTTCATGATATCGCCTGAACTTGAAAGGGGCTACTGCCCAATTATAATCATCCAACGAACCACGCGTCTCACACCTGTGTTAATGCACGACCTCTGGTTCCTCATCTTTGCCTTTAGCGGTGATTCTAAGGCAGGTACGGGACAGATCCCCTTTGAAGGTGGTCGCCTCGATCACCCTCAGCCTAGCGGTTGTGACCGAGGCGCGCCATTTCACGGGCGTGGAACTCCGGGTCACTTTCTCCCTCGTCCGGTCCGCGTGACAGTGTGCGTGCCATGTCGAAAAAGCCCTGTCCGGGCAGCGCTTCGCGTGCACGGCTCACAGCGCGGGCGGCGATGAAGGGCCGGTGCGCTGCGGCATCCTGGCGCATCGTCGTCTCAAGCGCGCGGGTGATGCGGCCCACCGATCCGGGCGCCCAAAGGCCAAGCGCACGGGCCAGTTTGCCGTAGGTCACAAACGATGCCGCGTTAGACAGGGGTTCCAGATATGCGCGGACCTTTGCCACAAGGTCCTGTTCAAGATTGACCGCTGCGGTGCTAGCGCGCGGCGGCGGGATTTCGTAGGCAGAGCCATCGCCAAGGACCTCTGCCGCCCAAGCCCGGGTTGTGCTGCGCATCACGATCCGGGACTTGCCCAGATCCTTGCCTTCGCCGGTCTCGGTCACACCCACCACATCGCCGGTGCGCAAGCCTTTTTGCAACGCCTCGGCGCTTAGCCCCAACCGGGGTGCCAGATATGCAGGATCGACCATGATGTGCCCGTCTTCCCAGCCGATCACTCCCGGCGGCACCGGACGGATGAACTTGGGCATCGGCCCTGCGTCGCGCTTGTAAAACGGGGTACTGCCGGCCGCATGATCGGTCACATCGACAATTTCGCGGATCTGTGGCAAAGCGGCGCGCAGCATCCGTTCCACCCCCTGCCGCAATGTGGCTGCGGACGCGGCGCAGCCCTGACAGCCACCTGTCATGCGCAAATAGACGGTTCCCGCCTCAACCCGGTCTGCCGATATATGGCCGCCATGGGCAGCAACACCGGGGTTGACCTGGCTTTCCAGCAGTTCCCGGACCGCGTGCAGCAGGTCGGCGTCAGGATCTGAACCCGCCGTCGCCGTTTGCACCCCAAGCGGGGCCTCTGCCGCGTCCAGAACCTGACGGATCGCCGCTGCAATGGCGGGTTTCAGCACTGCCCAGCCTGCGCTGTCGGCCTTGCGAACCCAGATTGTGGCATCTGACACCTGAACGCTTCGCACGCCCGAAAGGGCGAACAGCGCGCGGGACAGCGGGGTTGCCCCGTTCGGGGCGTCGAAGCGCACCGACCGGCCAGCCTGAACCGGTGCGTCCAGCACAAACCCCATGACGTGCGCGTCGCTGCCCAAGCTTTGTGCCCGGATCCGGCGCTGTGGTGCGCTGTCAGACATCTTCAACCTGCGAACCCTGCATCGCACGCAAGAACTGAAACGTGTAAATGCCGGTGTCATGGCCATCGCCAAAGGCAAACCCAAGCGCGTAGTTGCCCACGCTCCAAATGCGGTTGATCCGGATATCCAGCCGCACAGCGGCAGGATCAAGCCGCCGTTTGCCCGTCACCTCGTCGCGGCACTGAGCACATTGGCACCCGATGCGCAGATCACGCGGGGCAAGATGCTGGTCGTGACCGTCCGCCCATTTCAAAGTCAGGCCCGTCCCATCGTAATCAAATGCGACAAGCCGGTCAGGTAAGCCACCCACGCCAGTGGCCGGGGCAGGTTTACCGGTGCCCTCTGCGACGTTCCAGACAAAGGGCGTCACAAGGCCGCCGGTTGTGCTGTCATCCTGCATGAGAAACACCGCGATCTGCCGATAGGCCACAGCGGCCGGGCTGTCAGGGGCAGACTTGACAAGCGGCATGCCGCTGTCGCCCGAATCCACCACCGCCGGGTCAAGCGGCACTTTGCCAAGGAACCTCATGCCCAGTTCGCGGGCAATCTGCTCGCCGCCGCCATCATGAAAGATATGTGAGACCGTCCCGCAAGAGGGACAGGTAAACCCGCTCATGTTCTCGACGATCCCCAGGATCGGCACGTTGACCTGTTCCATCATCCGCAGACCGCGCCGGGCGATCTTGAGGCTGACATCCTGCGGCGTGGTGACAACCACGGCACCCGACAGCGGAAAGGCCTGGGCCAACGTCAACTGAATATCGCCCGTGCCGGGCGGCAGATCAAGAATCAGCAGGTCCAAATTGCCCCATTCCACCTGCTTGACGAACATGTTGAGGTATTTGCCGACCATCGGGCCGCGCAGGATCGCGGGCTTGTCATCGTCGGTCAGCATGGCCATCGACACAACCTTGACACCGTGCCCCACCGAAGGGGTCATCTTGCCGTTGGGCGCCATCTGAGGCTTGCGGTCCGAGGCGATCCCCAACATGCCCGGAATCGAGGGGCCGTAGACATCGGCATCGACAATGCCAACACGCAAGTCCGCC
>JBBRKS010000223.1:0-5918 GCA_038231775.1 Rhodobacterales bacterium
CAGATCATCGTCTGCCCGTCGCACAAGCCAGGTCGCAAATGCCCCATGAGCGCTTCGAGATTGCTGCCGCACCTGCTCCGACCGCTTAGTCAACTCTGCGATGCGTCGGTCCATGGCAACGACGAGTTCGCCGTGCAGCGCCGTTGCGCAAGCAATGAAATCACGGTGCCAGTCGCCCATCAATTTTTTCGTGGCTATACTCTGCAGCGGGCGCACACCTATCAATGCTGCACAGGCGACCGCTGGACCTAAGATGATGGCGCCCGCCGGCCCGACTGCGACCAGACCCGCCAACCAGCCCAGTTTGCCGCCGCTGAAAACCAAGGCGCTTCGTGCGCCTGCGTTCATCACCAGCCACACGGGAAGGTCGCTCATGGGGATTTGTCCGCGCCAGACTGCGAGCCCACCACGCAAAATGCCAAGCTGAAGGGCGATGTCGAACACGCCCGGGTCAAGGATCGAAGCGGCATCGCCGAGCGCATCTGATAGGTCAGCGTCGATTTGGGCAATCTCAAAACCTGGAAAGGTCGTGACCTTTGTGGCCCATTCGGCCCCAGTTGCCCAAGCTTTCTCGGCCAACTCCAGATTGGTTATGACCGGGATATCGGGATATTTGCCAAAGTGGGTTGCCAACAATGAGATGTTGTCGCCACACTTGACCTGCACAGGCAGTCCGTCCAGCACCAGATCGAGACCAGCCGTGTTGCTGAGCGGGGCCATCTGGACAGCATGCCCGAGTGCCACCAAATGGTCACGCACCAGACGTTCGGCCGTATAGCCTCGCAAAGCGACGCGTGCACCTTTGGACGTGAAATTATGGGCAGCGAAGGCGAAGGATAGCGGGTCCCCGAGGTAAGCAACACGAGAGAAGTCTGCTGCGATAATGATATTGGGGTCGATTGCAGCCGCATGCCAGTAGATCTCGGCGGCAGTCAGGGTTGCGGCCGCTGACACCTCGGACAGGTCCAACTTCGTTTCAACCGCCACACGTCGTTGGGTCCAAGGTGCTGGCGGCACCCCTGCCACTGGCCCGAGCGGTTCGCCGAAATGGAGCCTCATGAAGGCAGCGTGGTTGCGGAACGTTCTAAGGTCGGACTGGGACAGGTGCGGCATAGCCGGTTCGCTGTTGCCGATCAAAGACCTCATGCTATCCAGAAACAGCGCCAGCCCGGCATCGGCGTCATTGCCAACAGACATGGCCAGTAAGACAGCAATACGCGACGCGATCGCAGAACGAACAATATCACCAGACTTCGCAGCTCCAAGCCAGGTCATCGCCCCGAGACCAACAACCAGCGTGAAGGGGCTGACCAAGACTGCCAGCAATGAAACCAGTGTCTTGCCACCCACGAAGGGCAACCAACCGCTGGCCTGTGCAGCCAACGCATAGGGCGCAAAACCGGCATTGCTGACGATGGCAGCAAAGGCCGTCCAACCACCGGCCCCGACCATCGCGGCACGCGCCGCAAGATGCGCCTTCAGCATGACTTCCGCCGTCTCTTTGTCTTCAAGAGCGGCTGCCTCGATCGCGCTGGCAACTTCTGGGTCGCTGAGGATGGACAGAAATTCCTCTGAGACGATCTCTGGAAACGGCAATGGGTCTTCTGGCGCAAACATTGTCCTGGCCGTTTTGAGCTTTTGTAGCACCTCCCGTCCGATCAACGCGGCCCAATCTGGCTGACCCGACTCAGCACCAGAGACCCGAGTCGCTTCTTCCTGCTTTGCCTTTGCCAGGTTCCTGGCTTTTTGGATGCCTGGCGACAGCCGCTCTGACACCCGAACCGCGAGAGCAGACGCCGATTGTCGCGCTGACCGAGGTGAGTAGGGTGTAGATCCCTCGATGTTCAGCGCTCTGACCAATTCCAACCAAAGCCGGTGACGCAATTCGCCATCGGTGGCCGCTGACTTAAGAATTGCTGTTTTAGCGGCCGCCAGCACTGCCCCGTTGTCAATGTCTGCTTTCTCACCCTTGCTGGCCAAAATCGTGACTTTGTCCCACAATCCCTTCGCAGCTGCTTTGGCAAGTTCTGCGCTGCCGGCCTGCTGAAGCAATGCAAGTAGCGTCGCAATCGTTGACCGATTGGCCAGGCCGATACCGGCCAAGATTGCTACCGGACGCGTGCGAGTGTGAGGGCCGTAGTTCATGTGTTCTCCGTGTACAATTTGAGCCGCAACCGGCATTTGAATGCTATGACAACCGACTGGCGAAGATGGCGTCTCCGATCGCGCCTTGCAGCGGGCAGCGAGCGAGGCGACCGTCGGTTTTCATATGTCCGTTTTCGGGTTCGATGGCGCTAGGGCGGCGGAGGTCGGCGAGGAGCTTTGGCGTCAGGCCAAAGCGGGTGCCGCTGACCAGCACGCGTGTCGCCTCAACGCCATGACCGCGATAGCCACGGTCGACGACGACCAGATTGGAGCGCTGATCGGTCAGGACGCCTGACATGAGCACCTGACCGGATCAAACCCGGGGCGGTTCACATCGGCAGGGACTTGTTTTATCTGTCCACGATCCTGAACGACCACCGAAGCCACGCGGGACGCTGATCTGCACGGCCGTTGCAATGTGATTCCTAACCTGTGCCACGTCTCGCCGGTCGCCTAGCCTGCGGCCTCTGCTGCACGCAGGGCAAGGGCCATGATCGTCAGTGAGGGGGATTCTCCGCCGCCCGAGCCGGGAAACAGGCTGGCGTCGGCGACCCACAGATTGGGATGGTCGTGCGTTCGACCCATCGGGTTGGTGACAGAGACGGCGGGATCGGTTCCCATCCGCGCGGTGCCGAAGACATGGGTCGCGGTAAAGGCGTCACGGCTGCCGCTTTCCTCGGCAAGCTCGGCCCCCGCCTCTGCCAGAACCGCACGGCAGGCGCGCGCCATCCGGCGCAGCCGCTGTAGCGCGGCTTCCGTCAGCACCGAGGAAATCCGTGCCACCGGCAGACCCAGCGCATCGCGCATCTGCGCATTAAGTGTGATGCGGGATCGGTCGTCCGGCACCAGTTCGCCGATCGCGCCGATTGCCAGGGCGCTGCCGAACCGGTTGCGCAAGGCCTCTTTCAACGCGGCACCGTGGCCCGACAGCAGACGGTTGGCATATGCGATCGGGCCGTTCAGACCAGCCTCCAGCGTGATGTGGTTCAGCCGGAATCCACCGGGATCGGTGCTGTCGGGCGCCCAGCAAATCGCATCCGCTGGCAGGCCCCGGTGGCTGCCGGAAAGGCCCGGCACCAGACCCGAGGATCGCCATGCCAGTGTCTCGATGAAATTGCGTCCCACCTGACCCGAGCTGTTGGCAAGCCCCTCGGGCTGTTCGACGCTGGCAGAAAGCAGCAAAAGCCGGGGCGTCTGCACGGCACCGGCGCACAGGAACAGCAGCGGGGTCTCGACGGTTTCCGCACGGCCCTGCACATTCAGATGGGCTTGGACAATCCGGCCATTCGGGCCCGTCTGCAGCCGGGTCACGGTGGCGCCGGTCACGATGGTCAGGCGACCCGTGCGCGCCGCCTGGCGCAGGAAGGTGACGTCGGTCGACCCCTTGTCGCCCAAGGGGCAGCCCCGGCTGCACTGGCCGCAATAGCTGCAGGCCGGACGGTCGTCGAAGGGCAGCGACAGCGCGGCGCGCGGGTTGACCTGCCAATGCTGGTCGATCCTGGCCCCAGCCGCGACAGCAATCTGTGCGCCCGGACCAAGTGGGTGCGGCGGCTGCGGATAGGGCGTTGAACGCGGGCGTCCGTCAGGTGCGCCGTCGCTGGCAACGCCCATGACTTGCTCGGCCCGCGCGTAAAACGGTTCAAGGTCGTCATAGGTGATCGGCCAATCGATACCCTGTCCGGTCCGGCTGCGGCGGCGAAACACCTCTGGATGCAGACGGTGGGATTCGCCGACATAGTGCAACGTGCTGCCGCCCAATCCCATGACATGGGAGTAGCCGGCATCCGAAGGCGGGCGGGGTGCACCCACTGGCAGACGCCACGGAAAGCCGCCACGCGACCACGAGGCCAGATCCTCAGACTCGGGGGACAGGAGGCCGAGGTCGCCGTAGGTCAGCATGGCTCTGCTGCCTGGCGGCGCCGGAAAGCCGCGCCGCTCCCAACCCGCTTCGGTCTGTGGGTAGTCCGTCGAAGGGTCGAAGGCCGGGCCAGCTTCCAGCAACAACACCTTCATGCCCCTCTGGCAAAGCTGCCATGCCGCAGCCCCGCCACCGGCACCCGAGCCGATGACCACGACATCATGGCCGGTGCCAAGCGTCATGGTGCGTAACCCTCGGGCTGCGGTGCCGGGTGCAGCGGCAGGCCGCCAAGGGCCTGGGGCACGGCATAGGCGAATTCGACCGTCAGGGCGCGGGCGATGTGATAGAAACGACCTGGGATTTGGTTGAAGTCGCTTGACGCCATCGTCTGTACGATTTCCGCCTGCTGCGCAGGTGGCAAGTCATGGAAAGGGCGGTTATTGAGCCCGTCCATCCAGTTCAAAGCCAAGGTAAACAGCTGCAAGAGGGGGCCTTCAGTGCCCACGGCTTCACGTATTTTGGCAGGCACACCCAGTTCTGTGGCAGAGGGGCAAAGTGCATCGGCGGGAAACAAGGTGTCCAGCACGGCGTCCAGCGAAGCAAGATCTGACCGACCCGCCGTCAGTCCCGCCTGCGGCAACAAAGGCAAAAGCCCCGCGGACAGCATCAGAAGCAGGGCGCGGCGGCGTTCCGGAACATCGGCGGTCATTGCGGGCCGCCCCGGTTCTGCTGCCGCACAGCTTAATCCGGGTTCGCGACCACTGTGGTTTTGGTCTTGGGCTTGCCCGACGCGCCGACGCTGATCTGAGGCCCGCGCTTGCAAATGTCATAGCCGAGCGACAGTGTTTCGATCCCGCTGCCGTTATAAGCCACGCCCAGATCACAGCCGAAGGTGTGGTCAAAGTTGTAGGTCACACCGGCCGCGAACGCGCCCGCATTGCGCCTGTTGGTTGAAAGGACCTTAAGCGTGATGCCCGAAGTGCCTCCAGAGCTGGACGCGCCCTGACCTAAGGTCCAACTCAGACCCAAGAAGAGTGTTGGCTGCGCTTTGGTCGTGGTTGTGGTCACTGGAGGCGTGCCAGCAAATGCCACGCTGGCAGCAAACACCACAGTCACGGCAAGCAATATGGATTTCATGGCAACATCTCCTGTCGCAAGGGATGGCATCACATTAACCTTCTATACACGACCAGTTAACATCTGGGAAGTGGCGACTTCGGGGTGCAGTTGAAGGGGTGAGAGGGAAGGCTGAACCACACCTCAGGCAGCGGCGAAACACATTTGTCCATCCTGTCGACATGACGAGTGCCAAGCAGGGCACTGTCAAGGCCAGCCGCTTTGAGCGGTCGCTGTCTGCAACCTGTCGTATGACCACGACACAACGCAGCAACTTACACTGTTTCAAAACCCCGCCCGTCATGATGCGCCCTATGCGGCGTCTCTACCCCACGAAGACCCACGGATTTGGCCCGTTTCTGCCGTTTGATGAGTCTGCCAGAGTCCGGGTGAAAGTCAAAAGAGGGTCATTCGATATCGTCGTCGCTGACATTGTCCCGGATCGGGCGGGTCAAAAGCGGGTATCTGTGGCGCGCTGTTGATCACCAAGGCGAGGTGCTTGAAAGCTTCGTGACGACGACGCGCGACAAGAAGGCCGCCTTGAAATTCATGAAGAAAACACTGAAACGGTACGGTCGAGCCGAACTTTTTGTGACTGACGGACTTCGTTCCTATGGTGCGGCATTGAAGGCGATGGGGCGTGACGATGATGGTGAGGTTGCGGATTTCGCGGAGAATGGGCGCTGATTTCGCGCGATCGTGGGCACGCGTTTCGCGCCATGCTGGGCAGCCATTTCACGGGATCGCGGGCAGGCTGGCCGACGCTTTCATGGAGTCAGGCTTGAGCGATTTGGTCAAG
>JBBRKS010000224.1:0-5852 GCA_038231775.1 Rhodobacterales bacterium
ACCCCGCGTCCCCAACGGTTGAGGCGGCAGCGACCCGCAGACGCCCCATCTCGTCCTTGCAGGCGTGCGGGTTCAGCACCGACTGTTCGGTATCTTTCAGGGTCAACAGCCCGGTCAGATGGCCATGCGCATCGGTCACCAGCAGCTTTTCGATGCGGCGCTGTTTCATCAGGCCGATGGCGGCGGCCCGGTCTATCGGCTCGCGCAGCAGGGCCAGATTGTCGGACGACATCATGGCCGACACCGGCGTGCGGTCGTCCGAGGCAAAGCGCATGTCTCGGTTGGTCACGATGCCGACCACCCGGTTTTGCGCATCCACCACAGGAAAGCCCGTGATGTTGTAGCGGTCCATCAGTTCCTTGGCATCCGCAAGGGTCTGATCAGGGCGCAGGGTGATCGGCGCATAGACCACACCGCTTTCGAACCGCTTGACCCGGCGCACTTCGCGGGCCTGCGCCTCAAGGTCCAGATTGCGGTGGATCACACCGATGCCACCGGCCTGTGCCATGGCGATGGCCATGCGCGCCTCGGTTACCGTATCCATCGCCGATGACAGCAGGGGAATGTTCATCCGGATGGATTTGGTCACATAGGTCGCAGTGTCCGCATCCGACGGCAGCACAGAGCTTGCAGCCGGAACCAAGAGCACGTCATCGAAGGTCAATGCCTCGCGAATCTCCATCTAAGCCTCCATTCGGGTTGGGCGGGAGTGTTCGTTTGACGGACCCCTTTTGCACCGTTGACGGGTAAGGGCAAGAGGCAAAGCGTCATTGGACCGCTTGCGCATTCCGACTTGTGGACGCCGCAGGCTTGCGCCACGTTGATGCGGTCTGCAGGAGGCCCCATGCGCGTCGCCATCGTCGAGAATACCCGCATCACCCATCACGGACAGGTCGGCGTGGCACTGCATGAAGCGGGCGCGTTGGTCGATCTTTACAAGCCTTGGGCGAACGGCGTGTTGCCCGCAAAGGGCAGTTTTGATGCGCTGGTCAGCTTTGGCGGAGAGCAGTCTGCGCTGGATGATGACACACATCCCTATCTGCCCCACCTCGCCAGCCTTCTGGCCGAAACGGCAGAGGCGGGGGTGGCGGTGCTGGGCATCTGCCTTGGCGCGCAACTGCTGGCGCGCGGGCTTGGCGCGGTCAACCAGATCGGGACGGCCCGCGAATTCGGCTGGTGTCAGATCGACCTGTGCGCACCGGCTGCGGTGGACCCGGTTCTGGCCACCCTGCCCGACCGGTTTCCGATCTTCGAATGGCACGCTGACACGTTCACCTTGCCGAAAGGGGCGGCACATCTGGCATCGTCCCCCGTGGCTGCGGTGCAATGCTTTCGTTCTGGCCGGGCCGGATACGGGATGCAGTTCCATTTTGAGGCCTCACGTGCCGTGGCCCGCGACTGGGCGGCAACCTTCCCCGAGTTGAGCGAGCGGATGAAGCCCGGTTGGCTGGCTGACCTGCCGTTGAACGAACTGACTCACGGGATTGCCGCCGATGCGCATGGACTGGCGCTGGCCCGCGCCTGGGTCGCTGGTATTTAAAGGAGCGGTTGCACCGCAAGCCTTTCAGGTCGCCCGCGCAGGCTTACGCCCGCTTGTCTCCGGTTTTTTTTGAGTATTTGGCAAAGAGCAAATGGGAAGTGGTGGTTTGGCACAGGACTTCCCCCAGCCGACGGGACCGTGTGAGGCGGCTGACCGAAGCGACCGGGTCCCTGGAAAGGTAAGCCGGCCGCGTGGATCGCCCTCAGCTGCCAAGTCGACCAAAGTTTCCAGCCGGGTAAGTTATCTGGGGCAGTGACCGTCCACCCCTACCCGACCAGCACCGGGAACCAATCCTCGCGCAGACGTTGGCCGGGTTCCATCCCGTGGCCGGGATAGGGCGGTGACGTGGGGCCGGGGCGTTGCACATAGCGGGCATCCTCTCCCACCAGCCGCAGCGAAAAGGCGCGTCGTCTGGTGCCTGCTGCATTGCCACGCGCGCCGTGCAGGGTGCGGTAATCGAACGCCACCGCATCGCCCGGCTCCATCTGCCATTCCATCACGCGCATCTGTTCGGCATCCGGGTCTGGCACAGCCATGTATTTGTCCGGGTCGGGGTAAAACGAGGTGTCCGACAACCAGCGCTTGGGAAGCACCTCTTTCGGCCACAGATGGCTGCCCGCGACACAGCGCAAGGACGCCTCTTTGACCGCATCGACCGGGCTCCAGAAGCTGACTGTCTGACGCCCGCCGACAAAGTAATACGGGCCGTCCTGATGCCAAGGCGTGGGCTTTGCGGTGCCGGGTTCCTTGACCAGCACATGGTCGTGAAACATCTGCACCCGCGCACTTTGCATCAGCGCCGAGGCGACCGTCGCCACACCGGAGTTAAAGATCACGTCGCGGAATTCCGGGATACGCTGCCAGTTGCAGTAGTCGTCGAAAAAGCGCCCCGGTTCGCCGGGTTTCAGGTTTTCCGAGGCATAGGGGCCGGGGTTCGCCATGTTGCGTTCAATCCCGGCGGTGATCTGGGGGACCCAATCGGCCCAAAGCCCCTTGATCAGCACGACACCGTCGCTTTGGAAATCGTGAACCATCTGTGCGGTGACTTTGACCATCATCTGCTCCTGCTGACTGGACGCCAGATGTGCCACGCTCTATCCATGCATTCAAATAATACCTTTCAAAGCGAGTCATAAATCTATGTTATCCCTGACGCTGCGCCAACTGGAATATGCCTTGGCGATCCACCGCTGCGGCGGGCTTACGGCGGCGGCACAGGTGCTGCATGTCAGCCAGCCCGCCTTGTCGGTCGCTTTAGCGCAGTTAGAGGCGCGGTTGGGTCAGCCCTTGTTCCTGCGCCGCCCCGGTGGTCCGATGGCAGCCACCGGCTTTGGGACGGCGTGGCTGGCCGAGGCGCAACGGCAGGTCGAGGGCCTGACCGCCCTGATGTCCGGCCCGACCCAAACGCCCCTGCGGCTGGCGGTGTTTGAGGATCTGGCCCCTGCCCTGCTTGCCCCGCTGATCGCCAGCGCCGCCCGCAGCGGTCTGGCCTTGCAGGCGCGGCCCATGGGGTTTGCCGCTTTGGCAGAGGCGCTGAAGGCCAACACGGTCGATGCGGCGGTCAGTTGGGGACTGGGTCTGCCTGCAGGGCTTGCGCGCCACGATCTGGCCCATATCGCACCCCTAGCCGTGCTTGCGGCGGATCACCCGCTGGCGGTGCGCGAAACGCTGGCCTTGGCGGATCTGGACGGCGTGCCGCTTGTTCTGACCGATCAGGACCTGTCGGTGGCCCATGTGCAGGTCTTGTTCCACCGGGCGGGATTGACGTGCCACATCGCGCACCGCACCGCCACGCTGGACCTGATGCGCAGCTTTGCCGCCAACGGGCTGGGCGTCGGGCTGTCCTACAGCCAACCCGCGCCACGGATCAGCCATGACGGAAGGCCCTTCGTGGTACGACCCTTGACCGATGCAGGGGTAGAGCCGGTGGTTCTGGCCTGTCACAGCGCTGGCAGCAGGGACGGCGGACAATCCGGGTTGGGACGCCCAGTGCCGCCACAGCCAGACCTGCCCCGGCCGGAACTGTCTGCGATTGCGCGACTTTTACGCGACCTGATGACACCGCTGTCAGCCTGAAATCAGCGCAAAACCTCAAAGCGCTTTGACCGATGCCGTGCTGCAACCCGATACCCCCTGCGCCAGCGCTGTCATGCCCAGAAAGAGGCTATTCAACCCAATCTAAATCGTTTACGTCAGAAAGCGGCCCGGAAATACGCGCGTTTTTCGGGCCCGCCTCAAAGTTTGACCGCCGTAAACCGGGTATGCCCGCCCAAACCTGTCCAAACCTTGCCATGACGTGACCCGATGAAGCCGAGCGTATGAACCTGAAAGAACTCGCAACCAAACTGGGATTGTCGCCAACCACGGTCAGCCGGGCGCTGAACGGCTACCCAGAGGTGAACGAGGTCACCCGCGAACGCGTCATTGCCGCCGCCCGCCGCCACAATTACCGCCCCAACGCGCGGGCGATCCGTCTGGCCACCGGACGCTCATTGGCGGTGGGTCATGTCATCCCGCTTGACACCCGGTCCGAGATCATGAACCCGATTTTTTCCGACTTCATCGCCGGTTCTGGCGAGGTTTATTCGCGCAACGGCTATGACATGATCTTGTCGATTGTCCCGGATGAACAAGAGGCTGCCACCTACCGTGACCTGATGTCGCGCGGCACGGTGGACGGGGTGATTGTCCATGCGCCCAAAACCAACGACACCCGCATCGGCACGTTAAAGGATCTGGGATTGCCCTTCGTGGTGCATGGCCGATCAACCGGATCAGAGGTCGATTACAACTGGGTCGATGTGAACAACCGCCGCGCCTTTCAGCGTGCGACCGAATTTCTGCTTGACCTTGGCCACCGCCGCATTGCCCTGATCAACGGGCTTGAGGCGATGGATTTCGCCGTGCGCCGCCGGATCGGCTACACCGACGCCCTGACCGCGCGCGGACTGGAACCAGAGGCGCGGCTGATCGTGTCGGTTGAGATGACTGAGGTGAACGGCTGGCGCGCCGCCGAACAGGCTCTGGCGCAACAGGCGCCGGCGACCGCGTTCCTGTGCGCCTCGATGCTGCAAGGCATGGGCGTGCGACGCGCGGTTGAGGGGCGTGGCTTGAAGATGGGGCGCGATGTGTCGGTGATCATCTTTGACGATGACCTGAGCTATCTGCGCAACGGCGAGGATGTGCCGATCTTCACCGCCACACGGTCGTCGGTCAAAGAGGCGGGCCGGCTGGCGGCAGAAATGCTGCTGATGGTCGTCAGCCAACCCGACCTGCCGCCGCAACACCGTTTGTTGGAGGCGGAACTGATCCTGGGCCAATCCACCGGCCCGGTGCCTGTGGGGGATAGTTGAGCGAAAACGACCGGCTCTAAACCCGAACGTGCTGCCGCTCTGTCCCACCCCAGAAAAACTGCCGATCCCAAGCCCGTTGTCCAGAAAACGCTACCTTCGCCAACGCTGCCCCGTTAGAAAGCCCGTCCATGTCTTTGCCCTCTGCTGCCAAACTGTCTCGCTATGATTTCCCGCAAGGCTTTGTCTTTGGGGCGGCGACGGCGGCGTATCAGATCGAAGGGTCGGCGTTTGGCGGCTGTGGTCCGTGCCACTGGGACACGTTTGCGGCCACGCCGGGCAACGTGGTGGGCGCGCAGGATGGGTCGGTCGCCTGCGACCATTACCACCGCTGGCCCGCCGATCTTGACCTGTTGCAGTCCGCCCAGATGGACGCTTGCCGGTTTTCCACCTCGTGGGCGCGGGTGATGCCGGATGGGCGCACGGTCAACACTGCGGGCCTCGACTTTTACGAACGTCTGGTCGACGGTATGCTGGAACGCGGGCTGAAACCGTTTCAGACGCTGTATCACTGGGAAATGCCCTCGGCTTTGGCTGACTTGGGCGGCTGGACCAACCGCGACGTGGCCCATTGGTTTGCCGACTTTGCCGAGGCGACAACGCGACGTCTGGGTGACCGGGTCGCAGCCGTGGCCACGATCAACGAACCGTGGTGTGTGGCGTGGCTGTCGCATTTCATGGGCATCCATGCGCCCGGCCACCGTGACATCCGCGCCGCCGCCCGCGCCATGCATCACATCCTTCTGGCACACGGTGCTGCGGTGGAACGCCTGCGCGGGATGGGGCAGAAGAACCTCGGCATCGTCTTGAACTTCGACCACACCGATCCGGCCAGCCAAGTGCCCGAGGATATCGCCGCTGCCGACCGCTGGGATGGCATCTTCAACTGCTGGTTCATTCAAGCCATCACCCAGAAATCCTACCCCGATGCGGTGCTTGCGGGCCTTGGCCGCCATATGCCC
>JBBRKS010000225.1:0-5829 GCA_038231775.1 Rhodobacterales bacterium
AGGGTCTTGGGCTTGACCTCTGTCTTGACCTCGACTCGGGTGCGCATCGGGGCAAGGTCCAGCAAGTCCAGCACGATATCGCCATCAAACAGGGCAGAGGTCACGGTGGCCGCAAGCTGGCTGGTCGGCGTGGCACGGGCAATCCTGATCGACAGGTTACGCAGTTTGCCGCGCATTTCAAAGGCGACTTTCCATTGGGGCGGGGTGCCCGGTCGGGCCTGCGGATCGGTTTGCGTCACCTCGGCCCCGCGCCGCATGGCCATGCGTTCCCACGCGGCATAATCGGTGAGTTCGCGGTAGACGAAAGCAACCGGCGCCTCGATATCGTATTTCGCCGCCAGTTTCATGCCACCGCCCTGTCTTGACGCAATGCAGCCCCTTTGCCGGGGTGCAGAGGTTGTGGCAAAACTGTTGCCGCAAATACCGCACACTGCAAGGCGCTGGGGCAAGATATTCCGCCAGATGTTCCTTGCGCGCCCGATAGTTTCCACCAGAGGCACAAAATGCACCTTTATTCCAGCGTATCGGCCAACCAGTGCTGCATCAGGAACTGGGCAATCGCCCCTTTTCGCGACGGACGGATCAGGGGATGGGTGCCGGCAAAGGCTGCCACCAGCTCTTCCTTTGTCACCCACAGAGCGTCTTGCAATTCGGCGGGATCAAGCGTGATTTCGGTCGTCAGCGCCTGCCCCCGGCACCCCAGCATCAGCGAGGCCGGAAACGGCCACGGCTGGCTGGACAGGTAGCTGACAGCCCCAACGCGGATGCCGGATTCTTCAAACACCTCACGCCGCACCGCAGCCTCGATCGGTTCGCCGGGTTCTATGAAACCAGCCAGCAGGGAATACATCCCCTCTGGCCACGTCGGGCCACGCCCCAACAGCAGGCTGTTGCCGTGCGTGATCAGCATGATGACCACCGGGTCGGTGCGCGGAAAATGCGAGGTGTTGCAGGCTTGGCAAAGCCGTTGCCAGCCCGCATGGGTCATATCGGACTTGCCCCCGCAGGTGGCGCAGAAGCCGTGGCTGCGGTGCCACTCCATCACCGCGCGGGCTGTGGCGCACAATTCGGCGTCGCGGGGTGACAGATCGGCCATGACGGCGCGCAATTCGTGAAAGCCGTGATCGGGCGGCAGATCGGGGTGGGTTTGCACCTGCGTGTCAAAAAAACCGGACGACGGGGTGATCGACTGATCGGGGGCCCAGGCCGAAACATCTTGGGCAAAGACCGGGATTTCGTCGGAAATCCCGAGGAAAATCGCGGTTTCGCGCTGGCCTGACAAAGGGGTGACGGATTTTAGCCAAGCGATGGCATGGTCTGCGGTGATCAGGGGCCGCCCCTTCCACAGGGCCAGAACGCGGCCGATCTGCCACATCTGGGCCAACCGGTCAGGGTCATTGCGCAAGGCTCCGGCCCGGTCCAGATCCGATCCGCCGAAGGTCACCGATTCCGCCAGCCGCATGTCGCCCGCCCCCTTGGTTTGGTGCTTGATGCCATGCGGCCCGGGCTTAGGCAAATGCGGCTTGAAATCCGATGACGCCGCGACAAATATACTACTTAGGGTTGCATTTGTGCCGAGCGTGTCGCAGACGGAACAGCAAAGGGCGCTGCAGTTGTATTGTTGAAAGTCAGGGTTCGACATACTAAAAATCGGTGCGGCAGCCCCCGGCCAGAACCGTCAGAGGGCGCAAGACATCGCGATGGCATACGACAGGCCCGATCCGCCAGAAATGCCAAGCCCCGTACGGCTTGGTTCAGCCCGGCAGGGTGTCTCAAGGCTGCGCATTCTGGCGACCTCGGATCTGCACGCGCATATAACACCTTGGGATTACCACAAGAACCGGCCCAGCCCGGCCATCGGGCTTGCCCGCACAGCCAGCCTGATCGCTAAGGCGCGGGCCGAGGTGGCGGGGTCGATTCTGGTCGACAATGGCGATTTCCTGCAGGGCAGTCCGTTGGGTGACGTTCAGGCGCTGCGGGCGCGGGGCGACGGGGCGGCCTTGCATCCGATGATCGCGGCGATGAACCAGCTTGGCTATGACGTGGCAACATTGGGCAACCACGAATTCTCGCACGGGCTTGATTTCCTGATGACCCATCTGGCGACGGCGCAGTTTCCGGTGATCTCTGCCAATCTGGTGCGGCGTCTTGGACCTGCGCCGCTTGAAGATCAGATTCTAGTGCCGCCGACCCTGATCGTTACGCGCGAACTGGCGGACGCAAGCGGGGAACTTCATCCGCTAAGGGTTGGCTTCATCGGCCTTGCGCCGCCGCAAACGATTGTGTGGGACCATGCCCAACTGGGCGACCGCCTGCAGGCCCGCGATATTCTTGAGGCGGCTGCCGCCCATGTGCCGGCCCTGCGCGCCCAAGGGGCCGATGTGGTGATTGCCCTGTCGCATTCCGGCATCGGGTCCCCAACCCCCGCCCCGGCGATGGAGAATGCCAGTGCGGCCCTTGCCACTTTGGCCGGGATAGATGCGCTGGTCACCGGCCACACGCATCAAACCTTTCCGGCGGCCTACGGTTCATCCGAACCGGAAATTGACGCGGCCAGTGGGTATCTGTCGGGCAAACCGGCGGTCATGCCGGGGTTTTACGGCTCGCATCTTGGGGTGATCGACCTTGATCTGATCTGGGCCGATGACCGCTGGCAGATCAGGGACGGGCAAAGCGCGTTGCGCCCGATTGCGCGGCGCACAGCGCAGGGAACCTTGCGCGCCCTGACCCAAAGCGCGCCAGAGATCATGGAGTTGTCCGCACAGGCGCATCAGGCCACCCAACTGTGGGCGAGGCGGCGTGTCGGGCAAAGTTCAACCCCGCTGCACAGCTATTTCGCAATGATTGCGCCGACCGCTGCCGTGCGTCTGGTGGCACAGGCGCAGGCGGCACAGGTGGCACGGTCGCTGGCGGGCGGACCCTATGCCGATCTGCCCCTGCTGTCGGCGGCGGCGCCGTTTCAGGCGGGCGGGCGCGGCGGGCCGGAAAACTATGCTCAGGTGGCGGCCGGGCGGCTGACCCTGCGCAACGTGTTTGACCTGTACCCCTATCCCAACACGGCTGCCGCATTGGTCGTCAGCGCTGCCAACCTGCACGATTGGCTGGAACGGTCGTTCAGCCAGTTTCAGCGCATTGCCCCCGGATCGCAGGACTCCCCCCTGTTGAATGCCGATTTCCCCAGCTTTAATTTCGACACGATCGAGGGGCTGACATGGGCCGTCGATCTGTCAGCCCCAGCCCGCTTTGACACGCGGGGGCAGGTGGTTGACGCAAAAGCACAGCGGATCATTGACCTGCGTTATCAGGGAAACCCGCTTGATCCGGGGCAGCGCTATGTTCTGGCGACAAACTCCTATCGCGCCTCAGGCTCTGGCGCGTTTGCGGGGGCCCGGCCACAAGCGATGATTCTGGACGGGCCGCAGTCAAGCCGGGATATTCTGGCCGACCATATCGCAAGCCTTGGCCGGATCGGGGCGGCAGCGCCCGCCAACTGGCGCTTTGTGGCCATGCCGGGCACCAGCGTGTTGTTTGACAGCGCCCCCAAGGCCGCCGACCATCTGGCCGACCTTGCGCCATTGCAGGCCGAACCGCTTGGTCTGACGCCGCAAGGCTTCCGGCGCTTTCGCCTGCATCTGTGATGCGCTAAGGGTCGGCCAGAACCCGGAGCCCACCATGTATGATGCCCTGCTTTTTGATCTGGACGGCACCCTGATTGACACCGAAAGCCTTGCGATGGCGGCCGGGTTGGATGCCTTCACCGCTGTGGGCTTTCCGGTCGAGGCCGGGTTCATGCACCGTCTGATCGGGATCGACCAGCCAACGGCAGGTGCGATGATCCGCAACCATGTGCCGGGGATCGACATTGCAGCACTCAACTCCCACTGGGGTGCGGGGTTTCGCGCTGGGGTGGACCGTGGGCTGACCCTGAAGGCGGGCACGTTCGAACTGCTTGCCGCAGCGCCCGGCCACATTCACCGTGCAGTTGTCACCTCATCCGGGCGCAGCGATGCGCACCACAAGATCGCGGTCGCGGGGCTTGCGCCATCATTCGCCACGGTGGTCACGGTGGATGACGTCAGCCGTGCCAAGCCCGATCCGGAACCCTATCTGCTGGCAGCGCGCCTCTTGGGTGTCGACCCCGCCCGCTGTCTGGTGTTTGAAGACAGTGAGGCCGGGGCAGAGGCTGCGCACCGGGCCGGATGCGTCGTGGTCCAGGTGCCCGACGTGATCCCAGCCAGTGGCCGGTGGGCGCATCATGTCGCCCCCGACCTGATGGCCGGGGCACGGCTGGCGGGCCTTTTCTGAAATTGCTCCACTGACCCCTTTCAGTCTGGCCCAAATAATCCCGCCGGAGGCTTTGCTGTTGCTGGCAATTCACCCCGTTGCTGTTCTTGCACCCGGTCTTCATCTGCCTTATATCGACGATTGAGAGGTTGGCGCGGGCAGGTGCCTCGCCAACCCGGTCAGGTCCGGAAGGAAGCAGCCGTAACGAGCCCCACTTGGGTCGTGGTCGACCTCTCACCCTTTTCCCCCAGTTTGGCGGAGGTGCCCAATGTCAGATTGTCCCTTCCGCATGGCCCAAAGCTGAGCGATGTTCTCGCCGAACTGGGCTGGACGGCGCATTTCAGCGACCAACCCGGCGAACCCAACAGCTTTGCCGCCCGGGTGACCGCTGTTCACCGCGCCCGGATAGAGGCGTTGGGTGAGGCTGGCGCTGTCGACCTGATTCCGGCATCAACGCTTTCCACATCAACCGTTGCGGTCGGCGACTGGCTGTTGGCGCGGGGCATGGTGGCGTTGCGCGTGCTGGACCGCACCTCGCTTGTCTCACGCAAGGCGGCGGGCAGTGGGGTGGCGCGGCAAGTGATAGCGGCCAATCTGGATGCCTTGTTCATCGTGTCTTCGTGCAACGCCGATTTCAACGCCGGTCGGATGGAGCGGTTTTTGGTGCTGGCTGCCAGTGCCGGGGTAGAACCTGTGGTGGTGTTGACCAAGGCTGACACCGCCGCCGACCCGTTGGCCTTTGTGGCCGAGGCGAAGGCGTTGAAAAAGGGTCTGTCGGTGGTGCTGATGGACGCCAAACGGGGTGATGTGCGGGCGGCTTTGGCCCCTTGGTGCGGGCCGGGGCAGACGGTGGCACTGCTCGGGTCATCTGGCGTGGGCAAAACCACGATTGCCAATGCCCTGACCGGCGGGTTGGCGGCCGTGCAGGACGTCCGCGACGATGATGCCAAGGGGCGTCATACCACCACCGGGCGCTATCTGGTCGCGATGACCGGCGGCGGGTGGCTGATCGACACGCCGGGCATGCGCGAAGTGCAGTTGACCGACGCCTATGACGGGATCGAGTTGTTTTTTGACGACCTGACGCAGTTGGCGCTGACCTGCAAATTCCGCAACTGTCGGCATGAGGGCGAGCCGGGCTGTGCAGTTCAGGCGGCGGTCGCCTCGGGTGATCTGGACCCGGCACGGCTGGCACGCTGGCAGAAACTGCTGGCCGAGGATGGCACCAATACCGCGACGATGGAGACATCTGCCGTGCGGGCGGCGGGGCGGCGCGGGTTTTACAAAAAGAAGAAGTAGTCGGCCGTGAGTAATCCATAAGCTTATGCTTTTGTTGTAGTATCCCACGAAATTGGTGGCATTGAAGTGCAGGGTTTCGTATGATTTGGCTCGAAACCTTGCAAATTCGGGACCCCGGGATGAAGCAACGTCCGCGCTCTGAAGACCAAGAAGACCTGCTGCGGCCCCGCCTGGTCGACATGATCGACCTGCGGCACGAACTGGCGAAACTCGCCGTGCTGATCGACTGGGGGTTTTTCGAGCGGG
>JBBRKS010000226.1:0-5773 GCA_038231775.1 Rhodobacterales bacterium
CCTTGGCAGCGTAGTCGGCTAGCGTGGCAACGGCGGCCGCCCATCCGGTTTTCGCAGCTTCGGCCCCATCGGCCGCCGCTGCACCGGCACCGCTCGCCGCCCGCCCGGCAGCGGTGATGGACTCGTCGAACTGGTCGGCGGCATCGGCAGCACCTTCAAGTGCTGCTTCGCCATCCTCGCCAGCACCTGCAACGGCATCCTTCAGCGCTTGCCAGCTGGCAAGGGGGGCCAGCGCCCCAGCTGCAAAATCACTGGCCGCCGTGCGGTAGGTGTTGGCCGAGGTCAGCGCCTCGCGGGCGATGTCGTTCAGTCCTAAGTCCGGCACCGCCAAGGGGTTGTCTTCAAAGGCCCGGTCGAAGGCGTCTTTCGCTGCTGATCCGGCCCGGGTGGCCGCCCCCGCGAAGCGGTTTTCGATCTCGCCAAGGTCCAAATCGCCCAGCAGCGTGATGCGCCGCTCCGACCCCAGCGCTTCCAGGCCAGAGTTGATGCCTTCAATGAAGCTGTTGATCCGGGCAACCACCCCGTTCAGCATGCTCTCGACGCCTTCGATCAGGCTGTTCGCGGCCTGAAACGCCAGATCGCCAATGGCAGCGGGCAGCAGACCCCAGATCGACTTGATCGCCTCAAACGCCCCCTCAAACGTGTTGGCTGCGGTATTGCCGAAACCCACGACGCTTTCTACCGCGCTTTGCATTCCGCTGGCCGCGTCGGCCTTGATGTCGAAAAACATTGCGCTGGCAGCAGCACCCGCTGCCGTGGCCCCCATCTTGATCCGCTCCCAGACTTCGACGACGACATCCTTCAGCAGGCCCATAGCATTGCCAAAGCCGCCTGCGCCGGAGACCAGCCTCGTGAACTGAAACACCAACTCGCCCGCGCCGACGATCAGCGCGCCGATGCCTTTGCGGATCAGCGCCCCGCGCAGGATGACAAGGCCGGTGGCGAGGCCGCGGACGGACAGCGCGGCTGCCGCCAATCCTGCTACCCAGCGCCCGGCCATCACGGCGGCGAAGGTGGCGGCATAGGTGGTCAGCCGTCCGATATTGTCGAAGAGCGCTGTGATCGCGATGCCGATCGGCCCGGTGCTGCGCGCCATGTCCGCCAGGGCGTTGGCCACGGTTTCCAGCGCCGGGGCGACCGCAGCCGTGAGGCGATTGGTCAGGCCGAGCCAGATCAGGCCCAGCTTTGCGATCGCATCGCCCGTGCGTTCGATCTGCGCTGCATCCGTGTCGCTGACCGCCACCCCGAAATCTCGCACATCCTGCGCCGCTTCGCGCAGGGTTGCCGGATCAATGCGCAGGAAAGCCAGTGCCGCCTTGTCGCCGAAGAGGTCGGAGGCCACCGCTGCGCGTTCGGCCTCGGGCACAAAGCGCGCCAGCGCCTCCTGAATGGCGATGATGCGCTGATCCAGTGGCAGGGCTTGCAACTCGGTGGCGGTCAGGTTCAGCCGCTGCAAGGCGCCGACGGCCGTTCCCGATCCGGCGGCCGCTTCGGACAGGCGGGTGGTCAGTTTCTTGGTGGCTTGTTCGATCTCGCCCATCGACACGCCCGCCAGTTCCCCGGCCCATGTCAGCACCTGCAGGCTTTCGACGGTGGTTTTCAGCGAGGCGGCCATGTCGGCCTGCGCGCCGATCGTATCGAGCCCCGAGCGGATCATAGCCACGCCAGCCGCTGCCGCGGCGGCCGTCACAGCCGCAAGCGCAATCCCGGCCTTTCGGGCAAATCCGACAAGCCGGGTGTTGGCCATCTCCATTTCGGACGACAAGCGGCCAAAGCCACGGGTCCCGGCATCGCCGATGCCTTCCAACTCGGCACGTACTTGCCGTCCTCCCACCGCCGAAAGGCGGACGCTGACCTTCTTTTCAGCCATGGTTCTCTCCGATTTGCTCGTTCAATTTGCGCACCATCACCGCCTCGATCTCGGGCAGCAGTTCGGCGGCGATCAGGGTGTCGATGCCCAGCGCGTGTGCCAGTGTCAGAGCCGCGCCCATATCCCAGCCCAGCACCGCGCCGGGGATCACCCGCAACTGCCCACCAAGGCGACCGACCAGATCCCAGACCTGCCAGCCGTCCTGCGTCTGGGGGCGGTTCAGTCTTGCCGGGCAGTCGGGGCAGCGCGCTTCACACGCGGCGCAATACCGGTCACCCCCGCCGAAGGACCACTCGGCGAGGGCGCGGAGACGTTTTTTTCTGCGTCCAGAATCAGACCCTTGGCGACATACTGGGTCTGGAAGGCTTCAAAGACCGGCCAGATTTCCAGTAAGGCGTCGATGCCCTCGGGTGAAACCGGGACCGAATTGCCGTCGGCATCGCCAACGCCCTCCCATTGCAGAATGGCCCGGCGGGCGACAGCTTTCGCCATGGCCAGTGCAAGTTCCTCGGTCGTGGCGCTTTTCGGCAAAGTTTCGATGGCCATGTCCGCCCGGGCAGACACCATCAAGGCGGTGGTGAGCGGGCCCACCAGCAATCGTAGGCCGGGGGCAAGGTCCAGCCATTGCGGGCTGGCGGTCAAGTTCAGTCGGATCATGATCAGTATCCTGCGAGGGTGTTGACGAGAACGGCGGTGCACATGCGGGCGGGGCTGTTGGCCTTGGCGGCTTGCCAGTCGAAACTGGCCTGCACCCCTTGGGGCCCGGCGATTTCGATCCTGGGGATCGGCAGATAGACGGCGTGGGCCGTGAAGGTGAAACTGACGTTGGCCCCGAGGCTGTAATTGAACTCCAACTCGCAAGGACTGCCGTCGATGGCTTGGGTGACTAGCGTGCTGTCGGCAAAACGCACTTCGATCCGTCCGGACAGCGCAGCCTTGGTCGGGTCAGCCCCATCGATGCGGCCATCACCGCGGATGGTCTCGATCCGGTCGAGGTTGTTGGAATAGGTGATCTCGGCTGAAACCAGATTGCCCAATACCGTGCCGTTGCGTTTCACCGTCCCATTGAAATGGCCAAAGCGTTGCAAACCCAGCGCGGTGGGCGTGCCTGCGGCGGTGGCGGCGGCGATGGTTTCGCCCTGTGCCACCAAGCGGGCGGTCGCGGTCAAGAGGCCTGAGCGCTGCATCTGCCAGCTGAGCTGATCCAGCACGCAACCGGAATACATCGCGAAGCGAGGCACCTCCGGCATGGCGACCTCAACGGCCATGCTGGGCAAGGTCCAGTTGCCCGACTGGAAGGTGTGGGTCTTTGGTGTGGTGCCAGCGGTGGTGGGCTGGCCGAACGCCGCCTTCAGCCAGAACCCGAAGGCCTCGACATCGATCGGCACCACAACCTCGCCATCGACTGTGACCGCGTCCTTGATCGGGGCCAGTGGATCACGGCCATAGCCCAGCAGTTCGGATTCCAGCAGCGGCTGTTCCGACCCGAGCGTCGCCCGGGCGAAGGGCATCAACCGGAACCCACTGACTGGCGGGGTGCCGTAAACCGTCTCATACGCAAGCGCCATCTGCGCCCGCGAGCCTTGCGCACGTGCCATGGGGGTCTCCTTTTTGTCGGGGGTGTGGTTGGCCGGTATCAGCCGAGCGGGTCGGCGGTAGTGTAGTGCAGGACGACGGTTACAACCGCGACCTTCAGCGAAACCGCGCCGTCAACCGGCAGATCGACCGAGGCCGGGGCTTCGGCCTCGACCCAGTCGCAAAGCCCGCCAAGGGTGCGGTCAGTGGCGAGTGCCGTGCCGATCGCGGCGATCAGCGTGTCGAAAGCCGTTGCTCGGTTTCCGGGCGCCTCGACGATAACCTCCAGTTCCGCGCAGTGTTGATAGTGATAGCGCAGCGGCGACAGCGTAACCTCGGGTTCGCCCGGCAGGCCATCGCGAAGGATGATCAGTCCGGCGGGCGGGATGCGTTCCGGCAAGACCTCGTCACGCAGAACCGACGCGGCAAGCGGTTGCAGCCGCGCGTGCAGCGCGGCGAGGATGGTTTCGCGGGTGGTGGGCATTTTCTCACCTTTGGTGATTTGTGACTTCTGCGATGGTCGCTGTTGTGCTAGAGGTAATACCTGTGAATACTTGTCCGGAGTTGCCCGCATGAATGCCGTCCGCCCCATTGCCGTAAAGCTCGATCAGGACACCCGTGACCGCCTGAAGCGGCTGGCGGATGCCAAAGATCGATCCACCCACTGGATGCTGCGCGAGGCCGTGGCGCAATTCGTGGAGCGTGAAGAGAAGCGCGAGGCGTTCCGGCAGGCCGGGTTACAGGCTTGGCAGGAGTATCAGGCGACCGGCAAGCACGTGACCTATGACGAAGCCGATGCCTGGCTTGCCAAACTTGAAGCGGGCGAAGAGGCGGCGGCACCTGAATGCCACGACTGATCTGGTCGCCCGCAGCCCTGCGGGATGTCGAGCGGTTGTATCGCTTCCTTGCCGACAAGAGCCCCGATGCAGCCCGCCGCGCAGCCAAATCCATTCGTGAGGGGATGCAAATTCTGCGTGATCAGCCCGGTGTTGGCCGACCGGTCGAGGACATGGAGCCAGAGTTCCGCGAGTGGCTGATCCCCTTTGGTGATAGCGGATATGTGTCGCTTTATCGTTTTGACGGCGAGACGGCGGTTATCCTTGCCGTTCGCCATCAGCGGGAAGCTGGTTACTAAACCTCCCTCCAATTCGCCACGATCAGCCCCGGCAGCCGCGCCTCCGCCTCGCGTGCCGGGCGGTCTAAGCTCAGGCGTTTGGGCAGTTTCACTTGCGGTACGAGGAGGAAGATCGGCACGGTGGCCACCCCGCGGCCAGTTTTCGATTTGGATGCGACCGCCCGACCCTTTGAGTTCAGCCGGGTTTCCGCAACGAGTAGGCTGGGCTGCCCGCGCCGATAGATGAACCGCAGCCGCTGGCCGGTGCGCTGTTCCCAACCGCCCGGGGTGATCCGCTTGTTGCCAACGCCTTTCTTGCCTGCGGCTGCCGTCGGGATTGCCAGCCAGAACCCGTTTTTTGCGCGGATCAGGGCACCGCGGTCAAAGGCATCGACCACCTTTGAGGCGTTGGAATAGACCACCGCCGCCGCCCGGATCGAAGCGCCGCTGGTCGGGTAAAGCTTCTTGCGGATCGAATTGGCGAGACCTTGTCCCAGCGCCGCCCCTGTGATCTGGCCGCGCCAGACGGTTTGCAAACCGCTTGCGGCTTCGGACACCCCGGCCGTCACGGCGCGTTCGGCGGCCTCCAACTCTTCTTTCATCATGGCCCGGATATCGCCCTGAATGTCGGCCAGCAGCTTCACAGGGCCCGCGCCTCGGCCCGCCAGACCAGCCGGTTGGTGTCGCGGGTTGGCGTGCCTTGGACCTCGTGCAACTGCCCCGCGATTTCCACGGTATCGCCTGCCGCCAGTGCCGGTGTGTCCGCCAGGCGGATGTTCAGCAGCACCGTATCGACGACGAACCGCCCCTCGCCGAAACTGGCTAACCCGTCCGGCATTGCCCGGATCACGCGGATGGCCATCGCGGGGCCCGTGCCGCCGATCCGCAACAGCGCATCGACGGCAAGGTTCTGATCCGCGAAGAGCGAATCCGTGGCCAGATCGAAGGCGGTCAATTGGCGCTGGCCGCAGTGAGGCGCACGCGGCCGGTCGTCTCGCCTGCACCGGCGCCGACCGCCAGGACAGCCACGCCGACCAGCTTATTGGTGGCCACCACGTTTGTCACCCGGGAGGTCGCGACATCCCAGTAGATCAGCTGGCCGACAGTCCAGGCCTGCGAGGCGGTCTTGGTCAGATCGTAAATGCCGTTCATTGCAAGCACCAATGGCTCGCCGATCGCAGCGGCGTTTTCGGCGATGCCGACGAGCGAGCCGA
>JBBRKS010000227.1:0-5749 GCA_038231775.1 Rhodobacterales bacterium
CCGCAAAATCCTCGCCCACCTGCGGGCGCTCATCACCATGATCCTGGCGAGCATGGTCGGGGCCATCGAGGCCATTGGGGCCAAAATCTACCGGTCCAACGTCCTAACATCGCCTGAAATCGTTGTTCAGATGCGACTAAATATGCGCGGCGCAGGGCAATCAAGTGCGCAGACCGATCCGCCGCGCCACGCCATCCGGCACAACCAAGCCGCCGAAAGGGGTGTCGCCCCCTTCCCCTTTCATTCAGGGACAAATAATCCACGGGGGTGCGGGGCTGTGAAACCCCCGCTTTTGGCAACGGGTGCTGGGGTGTGGAACCCCTTCTTCGAGACACACATGCCCCTTATCCAGACCTCACCCCGCCTTCGCAAACCGCCCCGGCGCCAATTGCGCCACCAGACCCGCGTCTATCTGCGGTGCAGCCCCCAGGATCAGATCCGCCACCAACTGGCTCGCCGCAGGTGACGTCTGGAACCCGTAGCCGCCCTGACCAGCCAGCCAGATCAACGCAGGCTCACCCACATCCGGCCCGATCACCAGACTGCGGTCCGGCGAAAAGGTCCGCAAGCCCGCCCATGAGGTGATCAGCCGCGTCACAGGCTCTGTCACCATTTCTTCATAGCGCGCCAACCCTTCGGCCAGCACCATGTCATCGGCCCAGGCGTCATGCGGCTCCATCGGGTGCTCTTCGGCGGGCGAGACGATCAGCGCCCCGGCATCTGGCTTGGCATACCACGTCTCACCACAGCCAAAGATCATCGGCCAGCGGCTGACATCATGGCCCCTTGGGGAGGGTATGCGCGCCATCGACCGCCGGTTGGGCTGGAACCCAAGCGGGGCGACCCCCGCCAGCAGCGCCACCTGATCGACCCATGCCCCCGCCGCATTGATCACCAGCCGGGCGGTGATATCGTGCCCACCCGCTGTCACAATCCAACCGCTCGGGGTCCGCCTGATGGCTGTCACCTTGGCCCCCAGACGGTATTCTGCCCCATGCGACCGGGCGACCTTGGCAAAGCCCTGCAACAGCAGATCGGTGTCAATGTCCCAGGCATGTGCGGCCCAGGCCACATGCGCCACCTTGTCCGGGTTCAGGATCGGCACCATCGCGGTGGCCTCTGCCAGCGAAATCGCCTCAACCCCCAGTGCCTTTGTCTCATCCTGAAAGGCGTCGGCCTGATCGGCCCGGCCCAGCACCATCAGGCCTCGCGGACCAAGAACCCCGTCAACGCTGCGGAAATAGTCACCCGAGGCCATCGACAACCCCACCACCGGCGGCAAGCCATAGCGCGGTTCATACAACGCCGCCGAGCGGCCAGAGGCGTGATGCGCAAGCTGTGCTTCAGCCTCGACCAGCACCACCTTGCCAAACGGAGCCAACCGGGCAGAGGCCGAAACCCCGGCAATCCCACCACCGATAATCAGGAAATCCGCATCCATACCCGCCTCCGTTTCGGCAAGGTTTTCCATGGTTTGGCCACAAGCACAAGGCAGCAGACAAGCACCGGCCATCCCCTTGGCTCTGTGAAAGCCACGCGAAGGGGCGCGTGTTGGCACAGCCCGTCAAATCAAAAAGGCCCGGGACTCGCCCGGGCCTCTTTCTAATACCAACCAAATGTTCAGCCCTGATGCCGTTTGCGTGCAACGGCACCAAATCCCAACATGGCCAGGCCCAAGAACCAAACCGAACCCGGCAGCGGCACCGGGGCGTAGGTCATCAAATCCTGAGTCCCGTCTTCCGACAGGATGGTAATGCCCGACGGGTTCGTATGGAATGATCCATCGCCCACCGAGGTCAACCAGTTTTGCGCCAGCGTCAGGGCCGTAGCCGACGAACTGGAGGTCACCTTGAACAGGCCGTCGCTGATATCCAGCGGATTGTCGGTCTTCTCGCTCACGATTTCCCAGGCGGCCAACTGGAACGCGCCAGCTGTGTCAGAGCCTGCGATCTGCGACCACGCCCCGTTGGCCAAGGCAGAAAGCCGGTCAAGCATCTGGGTCGTCAAAACTGATTTCGACGTCCCGACAGTGTAGGTCAACGGTATGTCCAGAAATTCGAACGGCGACAGGCAGAAGGCAAGAAAATTTTTCGCACCGCTGCCATCGTTTCCAACCAGACGGAACACACCGGCGCCGATGCCGCTCCGGCTTTCGGTCCCGTTGGTATAGTCCACACCTACGTACCACTTGTTTGCGCCAGCCACATCACCAAACACACTTGTGTGTTGAGACGACACGTTGATCGTCGCCGCCGACCCTTGCGAAAGGGACAGCATCGTCGCGCCGACAACCGCCCCAAACAGAGCTTTCACCGATATCATATTTACACCACTCTCCAAAGCGTCACAAAATTCCCCACATTGAATTAAATAGACCGGAGCGCAGCCAGAGTCAAAATTATTTCTCATCGCCGCCATGAAGTTGCCGCAATTCAAAGCGCCAAAGCAAGATTGGCGGCTGTGGGCATGCAAGACAATGACAGATCAATCTCGAGTATTGGTGCCGTTTTTGATGCGCAAAAAACAAAGATTCCCGCTTGGGTTGCATAAAATACCAAAAGATCAATTCTTGATTGAAACTCTGCAATGATCAGAGACGGTTTGTTTCCAGAATCACCGAAATCCTGCGAGTCGAATCCGCAAAACTGTCGTCCCAATTTCGGCGCACGCCGTTCAGCAGCCTGTGCCACCAAAAAAACGAAGGCAGGCCGAAGCCCGCCTTCGCCGTGCGGTTGTAAGCCGTGTGGTTCGAAATGTCAGGAGGCGCTTTGCACGCCCTTCACGAACCAGTCGATCACGGCAAGGTCGGCATCGGCCATCACCTCGCCCTCTTTGACCTTCAACACGCCATCCTGGTCATAGATCGGGCCGGTGAAGATGTTGTAGGTCCCGGCCTTGTAGCCCGCCTGCACGCCGTCCGCCAAAGCGGCCACATCGGCTGGCACGTCCTTGGAATAGGGCGCGATCATCACGGTGCCCTCTTTGAAGCCATCCCACGTGTCCGTCGAAGCCCATGTGCCGTCAACCACGGCCTTGGCACGGGCCACGTAATACGGCCCCCAGATGTCCTCGATCGCGGTCAGGTGGGCGTTCGGCGCAAAGGTCGACATGTCAGCGCCCTGGCCAAAGCCGTGCAGCCCCTTCTGCTCCAGAATCTGCAGCGGCCCGGGGGAGTCGGTGTGGGTCGTGACGATATCGCAGCCCAGGTTGACCAGCGTTTCGGTGGCAGCCGCCTCTTTCGGCGGATCAAACCAGCTGTCGATCATCACCAGCTTGACCGTCGCCGCCGGGTTCTGCTTTTGCGCCGCCAGACAGAACGCGTTCACGCCCAACACGACCTCTGGCACCTTGTACGACCCCAGATAGCCCAGCACGCCCGACTTCGACAGCTTGCCGGCAATCGTGCCCAGAACCGCACGGCCCTCGTGGAACTTGGAGTTATAGGTGGACACGTTGTCCGCCCGCTTGAACCCGGTGCAGTGTTCAAACTTCACATCGGGGAATTCACCGGCGACCTGAATGGTCTGATCCATGTAACCGTAAGAGGTCGTGAAGATCAGCTTGCAGCCCTGCTGGGCCAGATCGCGGATGACCGGAATGGCGCTGGCATCTTCGGCGACGTTTTCGACATAGATCGTCTCGACGGCATCGCCCAGTTCGGCGTCAATCGCCTCACGGCCCTTGTTGTGCGCCCAGGTCCAGCCATAGTCGCCGATCGGGCCAAGGAAGATGAAGCCGACTTTGATCTTGTCGGCGGCAAGTACGGGTGTTGCAAGCGTGGCCAGCGTGGCAGCGCCAGCGCCTTTGAACAGCGTGCGGCGGGAAATCGTTGTCATCAGACTCTCCTGTTGGTTTCTTGTTTGTGGTGAACGCAAGGTTTGCCCGTCATTTCAGGTCGACGGCAAGAACGGTTTTCCCAGACAGGCCGGGGCGTTCGCGCCCGCAGTTCCTCTGGAAGAGATGAAAGAAAGGGCAACCACCGTCATGGCATAGGGCATAGCGGCCCAGAACTGACTGGGCAAGAACGAGAACCCCGAGGCTTTTGCATAAAGCTCCAGCGCCATCAGAATGCCGAAAAAATAGGCACCTGCCAACAGCCTTCCACAGCGCCAGCCGGCAAAGACCACCAGCGCCAGCGCAATCCAGCCGCGCCCTGCCGTCATCTTTTCGGCCCACATCGGCGTGATGACCATGCTGAAATAGCACCCGCCAATCCCCGCCATCGCCCCGCCAAACGCAATCGCCGCATAGCGCACACCTACGACCGAATAGCCGATGGAATGGGCCGACAGATCATTTTCCCCGACCGCCCGCAAGATCAGCCCGCCCCGGGTTGATTTCAGGAACCACGCGGTCAGCGGCACCATCAGCACGGCGAAGTAAACGATGGGCGAATAGCCAAAGATCACCTGCAGATATTCATGCTTGGCCAACGCATCGGGAAACACGCTTAGAAAGGGGGCGACGATCCGGCCGGTGAAGCTTAACCCCAACAGCGACGATAACCCGGTGCCAAAGATCGTCAAGGCAAGCCCGGTCGCCACCTGATTGGAATTCAGTTGCAACACCAAGACGGCGAACAGCATACTCGCCGCAGCCCCACCCGCCGCAGCGCCCAACACGCCAACCCACGGATTTCCCGTGTAAACCGTCATGCCAAAGCCGCAAATCGCACCGACCAGCATCATCCCCTCAACCCCAAGGTTCAGGACGCCCGACTTTTCGGCCACCAACTCACCCAACCCCGCCAGCAGGATCGGCGTGGTCAGTCCGACCACCGTGATGATCGCCGCAATGATGAAATCTATGCCCATCTCACGCCACCTTTGCCGGAATGATGCGGACGCGGTAGCGCACCAGAATGTCACTCGCGAGGATGAAAAACAGCATCATCGCCTGAAATATCCCCGCGGTAGAGTTCGGGATGTGGACAGAGGTTTGCGCCATCTGCCCGCCCACATAGGTCACCGCCAGCACAAAGCCCGCAACCAGACAGCCAATCGGGTTCAACCTGCCCAGAAACGCCACGATGATCGCGGTGAAGCCATAGCCAGAGGGAAAGCCAAGGTCGATCTTGTGCAACACCCCGGTAAACTCCAGCGCGCCCGCCAATCCCGCCATCGCCCCGCCAATCATCAGCGTGGCCCAGATGGTGCGCTTGGAATCAAACCCGCCATGTCGGGCGGCGGTGGGCGATGATCCGACAACCCGCACCTGATAGCCAAATTCCGACCGCGCCATGATGACCCAGAACACAAATGGCAGGACAAGCGCCACCAGCACACCCAGATGCACCGTCGATCCCGGCCAGACCGGCAGGCTTTGGGAGGGGGCCAGCGGAGCCGTGGCCGGAAAATTGCGCCCGTTTGGGTCTTTCCAAGGCCCGCCAACCAGATAGCCCAACACCTGCAAGGCCACATAGGTCAGCATCAGGCTCGACAAGATTTCATTGACGTTGAACCTTGTGCGCAACCACGCCGGAATCGCAGCCCAGGCCCCGCCGCCGACCATGCCCGCCAGAACCATCAGCAGGATCACAAAGAACCCGCCCGCCGACCCGAAGCCAATGCCAACGCCCGCCGCACACAAGGCGCCGATGACATACTGCCCCTCGGCGCCAATGTTCCAGACCTGCGCGCGGTTGCCCATCGACAGCCCCAAAGCGATGAAGATCAGGGGTGCGGCCTTCAGCGCCACGTCCTGCCATGTATAGCTGGCCAGGATCGGCGCCAGGAAAATATCGACCACC
>JBBRKS010000228.1:0-5746 GCA_038231775.1 Rhodobacterales bacterium
CACTCCTCGCAGCCGCTTCCAGAATCGGTGTTTTCACACCCCCGCTCCCTCTGCCAATATAGGGGTTTTCACACCCCCGATGACCCGTGGGATATTTGTAGACCAATGAAATGGCAGAAGGTCCGGGCCGGTTTGGTTTGGCGCCTTACAAGTCCAAGGCGCGGAAAACTTTCGGCAATTCGTCCGGCAAATCCTCGGCAATCAATCCCGGCCCGAAGCTGCGCGCGCATTCGACATGCAGCCAGGCGGCAGTTTCGGCGGCCTGTTGCGGGGCAAAACCGCGGGCCAGAAGGCCTGCGATAAAGCCTGCCAGCACATCGCCTGATCCCGCCGTGGCAAGCCATGGTGCGGCACGATCGTAGCCGGCGGAGTTGATGGCGCAGGGGCCGTCGGGCGAAGCGATGACAGTATCAGGCCCCTTGAACAGCACCACGCAATTGGCCCGGGCAGCGGCTTCCCGGGTGGCATCGACCTTGGAATACGCAGGCCCTTTGGTGGCCGGGGCCTCCAGCTTGGCGGCAATGTCGGGGAACAGGCGGGCGAATTCACCGGCATGGGGGGTGAGAATGCATTTGGGGTGGAGTGCCGCGAACAGGGTCGCATCGCGGGAGATCAGGGTCAGCGCATCGGCGTCAAGCACCGTAGGTCGGGGCAAGCCCCGACTCTGCCCCAACGCCACACGGACCATCTCTGCCGCCCTCGCATCCAAACCCAATCCCGGCCCAAGGCAAAGAGCGTTGATGCGGGTGTCTTCGAGGATATCGCCCAGCCCTGCCCCATCGGCCACGGTTTTCAACATGATCGCGTTGAGGTGGGCGGCGTTTTCCGCAAGCGCCTCGGGCGGGCAGGCGACGGTCACGAGGCCAGCCCCAATCCTAAGGGCGCCTCGGGCTGTCATCCGGGCGGCACCTCCGTGGCCGGGCGGGCCGGAGAGGATCAGGGCGTGGCCGTGGGAGAATTTGTGGGTTTGCGCAAACCGGTCCCCCTTTTGGGCTACAGCTTTGTCGATCACATCGAGTTCAAAGACGACATAGCGCCGTAAACTCCGTGTCGGGGGCAAAACCCGATGGAGATCGACCAACGTTTTTCGCCGCAAATGCCACGACAATCCAATGTCGGCAGTCACGAGTTTGCCGCAGACCTTCGGACCTTCATTCAGAACGTGGCCAATTTTTCTCGAGGAGAACGTCACGGTCAGGTCAGCGCAGATCGCGTGTTTTTTGCCATCCGGACTGCCCAGAACCACCCCGCTATCGAGGCACAGTCCACTAGGGCAATCTATTGCACAAGTATGTTGGTCTGCATGAAGTTGACGAGCGACATTTTCGACCGTCTGAGAAAGCCGCGCATCAAAACCCCGGTTCAAACCGATCCCGAAAAGGGCGTCAACGACGAGGTCAGCGTCCCAAGTGTCTACACGCTCATCCAGCCCCTTTACCTCCCCCATCCCCACCCACCGCTCATAGTTCACCCGCGCGTCCGCAGGCATCCCCTCAGGCGTGCCGTACAGGAACACCTCCACCGCCCAGCCCCATTCCTTCAGCAGCCGTGCCACCACGAAGCCGTCGCCGCCATTGTTCCCCGGCCCGCACAGCACCACGGCGCGGAACGAACCTGCCGCAAGCTCTGGCCGTTCGGCGAAGATCGCCTCGACCACGCCCTTCCCGGCGCGCTCCATCAGTTCCAGTCCGGTTACCTCACCGGAAGCTATCGCTGCGGCCTCGATGGCCTTCATTTGGGCGGCGGTCAGCAGTTCGGTCATGGGTTCCGCTTTCTTGTTCACACTCAGCTTAGTATTTAATCTAAAACGCCCTATTTTTCATCACTTTCCGCCAAAACCCGCGCCTTGGCACCGCAGGCCTTCCCTCGTCAATTGTCCCAGCCGCACGAAAGTGGTCAATCGGGCAAAGACCAAGCACCCTGGGGGGAGTCGCATGAAGAAGATCGAGGCCATCATCAAGCCCTTCAAACTTGATGAAGTCAAAGAGGCGCTGCAAGAGGCGGGCATCCAGGGCTTGTCAGTCACAGAGGTCAAGGGCTTTGGCCGCCAGAAGGGCCACACAGAACTGTACCGTGGCGCTGAATATGTTGTGGATTTCCTGCCCAAGGTGAAGATCGAAGTGATCCTGACCGACGACATGGTGGATGCCGCGATTGCCGCCATCATCGCAGCCGCCCGCACCGACAAGATCGGCGACGGCAAAATCTTCGTCTCGACCGTGGAACAGGCGATCCGCATCCGGACCGGCGAACACGGCGATGACGCCATCTGATCCGGGGCCAGCCAGCCCCGTACCCCACCATCTTAAACCTCAACCCCGAAAGGCAGCATGATGAGCGCAGTCAGCGATGCTCTGAAACTGATCAAGGACGAAGACGTGGAATACGTCGACATCCGTTTTACCGACCCCAAGGGCAAGCTGCAGCACGTCACGCTGATTGCAGACCTTGTGGACGAAGACTTCTTTGAGGAAGGCTTCATGTTTGACGGCTCCTCCATCGCCGGCTGGAAGTCGATTGACCAGTCCGACATGAAGCTGATGCCGGATGCCTCATCGGTCTACATGGACCCGTTCTATGCCGAAAAGACCCTGTGCGTGCATTGCAACGTGGTCGAGCCGGACACGATGGAGGCCTATGACCGTTGCCCGCGCCAGATCGCGCTGAAGGCGGAAGCCTACCTGAAATCCTCGGGCATCGGTGACACCGCCTATTTCGGGCCGGAAGCTGAATTCTTCATCTTCGACGACGTGCGTTATCAGATCGCTCCCAACAAGGTGTCCTTCCAGATTGACGCTGAGGCGGCTGCCTGGAACACCGACACCGCGATGGAAGGTGGCAACCTTGCCCACCGCGCTTCCTACAAGGGTGGTTACTTCCCGGTGAACCCGGTGGACGAGGCGCAGGATTTGCGCGGCGAAATGCTGTCGACGATGAAGCGCATCGGCATCAAGGTCGACAAGCACCACCACGAAGTCGCGACCTGCCAGCATGAACTTGGCATGGTGTTCGGCGGTCTGGTCGAACAGGGCGACAACATCCAGAAGTACAAATACGTCATCCACAACGTGGCGGCCGCTTACGGCAAGACCGTGACCTTCATGCCCAAGCCGATGAAGGGTGACAACGGGTCGGGGATGCACGTCAACATGTCGATCTGGAAGGACGGCAAGCCGTTGTTCTCGGGCGACAAATACGCGGACCTGAGCCAAGAGGCGCTGTGGTTCATCGGCGGTATCCTGATCCATGCCAAAGCGTTGAACGCGATCACCAACCCGGCGACCAACAGCTACAAACGCCTGATCCCGGGGTTCGAAGCACCGGTGCTGCGCGCTTATTCCGCCCGCAACCGGTCGGGCTGCGTTCGCATTCCGTGGACTGAATCGCCGAAAGCCAAACGGGTCGAGGCGCGCTTCCCCGATCCGGCAGCCAACCCCTATCTGGCGTTTGCAGCCCTGATGATGGCCGGTCTTGACGGCATCAAGAACAAGATCGACCCCGGCCCGGCCTCGGACAAAGACCTGTACGATCTGCCGCCCGAAGAACTGGCCGAAATCCCGACCGTGTGCGGTTCGCTGCGCGAGGCTTTGGAAGAACTGACCAAGGACATGGACTTCCTGCTGTCGGGCGGTGTTTTCACCCGCGAAATGCTGGAATCGTACATGGAGCTGAAGTGGCAAGAGGTTTACGCCTTTGAACACACGCCGCACCCGATCGAGTATGCAATGTACTATTCCTGCTGATCTGATTGGCATGATTGAAAAGGGGCGCTTTCGGGCGCCCCTTTTGCATTTCAGCCGCCCAGAGGCACTTTTTTCAGGCCCCGAAAACACTGCGTCTTTTTGCAGTTCTCGCGTGGTTGGCCTTCATCCTGACATGAACAAACCACGCCAAGGCCATGATAACCGCTATAAATCCGCCAATCGTCTTAGCAACCCGGAGCGTGCCATGCCCCGTCCCGCCTTCAAGGCTCCGGACCCCAACCCCGACCGCCCGGCCATCTGGGCCGAAGGGCGTCAGCAGCCCCGTTTCAACGCCCTAGCATTCTTAAACGTCGGTCAAGCCATGGCACGGCTTTGGCTGGTTCCGCTGATGGACCGCACCGCTGTTTGGCTGACCGGTCAGGGCACCCAGATTGCCGCCGGGCGCTACTGCATTAACCTGTCATGGCTGGGCCGTGCTGAACGGTTTGTCCCCTCGCGGCTGAAGGTGGGCGGTGTGGTTGGTGGTCTTGCCCTGCGCGTCACCGAGGCGCGTGGGATCCTGCAGCCGATCCCTGAACCGGTTGAGGCTTTTGTCTTGCCAGAGCAGCGCGTGCAAGTGCAGCGCCCAAAGCCCGCCGCAGACCCCGCACTGGCTGCGATCCGCGCCGCAATCCACACCAAAGAGCCTGAAGCAGCGCCTGCACAACCTGTCCTGACCGCCAAAGCCCCTCCCGGCTTTGTGCGCAAACTTTTGGCCTTGGCAGCTGCCCATCTTATTGCGTGGAGCAGCCTTGCTTTGGCACTGCCCGTCGGTCTTTTCCGCGCCGTTGTGTACCACTTGGACGGCGGCGACCTGACAACGTGGAGCTAGGCTGCGGGTCTTGGCCGTCCCCTGACATACGCAACGGCCCGCGTGTGATTGTGGCGAAAACCGCGCATCACAATGGTTAATTTTCCCCTAATTACCGCAGTTGTTTCCAAATCCGATCACAATTCCGGTCCATCATCGGGTTTGTGTAAGGACAGGGAAACACCATGCCGGGACTGGCTTTCAGCACGATTGCGCATCTGTTGTATCACACCGAACGCGCCCCCGATTTTGCGCGGGTCGTCGCTGAACTGCAGGCAGTTCTGGGCCGGCGTGTGGGGGCCACGCTTACCATTGTGTGGGATTGCGATGATCTGGTCACCTTTGACCTTGGGCCGACCCGTATCCTGATGTCGTGCGCTGATATTGGCCGGGCCGGTGGGCAGATTTGCCTGACCCTGTCATGCGGGCCGTCGCACCGGGAAGCTGCCCCGCTAAGCGATTGCCGTGCGCTGTGCCTGTTTCTGGTCCGCCGCCTACAGGCCCGCTTTGTCGAAACCGATGTTGTGTGGCACACCGCACGCGGCCCGGTCGATGCCGACCTAGTTGACCGGTTGGTCACCACCCTGCCTCCGGTCGCCGTGCCTGCTGTAACCTTGCGCCTGCCACCGGTGGAAAGCATTCTCGATCAAGTCCTTAGCGCTGACCACATCAAGACCAAAGTGCTGCCAAAGCACCGCAGCCCGGACCTCTCCACCCCACAAAACACGCGCCCGATCCTGTTCATGCCACCCGCTTTCCCGTCAACCGTCGCCCAGCATATCCAACCAAACCACCGGCGATCCCCTACCGGAACTCTGGCCCGCTTGCGCGCAGCGCTTTTTCCAACCACCGGCCAGACAATCCCCCAAAACACACCAATGCGGCTGACAGCCCTGTGTTTCAACGCCACGCTGATCCTGATCTACATGCCGCTTGGCGTGGCTGTGATGACCTACGCGATCCTGAAAGGGGAGGATATGCGCCTGTCGGCCCGTCTGATGGCGATCTGTGGCACCCTGTTTGCCGTGGCCCATACGCCGCTTGGTCATGCGGTCAAAACGGTAGTCGGCGTCTGACCCCTGTCCAATATCGCAACCGTAGGCGGAGCATTGACTGACAGGGTCAATCCCAGCCCATCTCCCCACCACCATTCCGGCCAATCGCAAGCCCAATTCATCCCAAGGCCAAATCC
>JBBRKS010000229.1:0-5741 GCA_038231775.1 Rhodobacterales bacterium
GACAGGCCGGGCAGCGTGGTGGGCATGTACATCAACGTGCCCTCATCCAGCGCGGGCATGAACTCCGACCCCAACTGCCGGGCGGGCCAGACTGTGGCGACAAGCGCCACGAGGGCGATCAGGATGGTGAACACCCGCGCCTTCAGTACCCCGGCGATGATGGGTCGGTAGAGCGCGATCAGGATGCGGTTCACCGGGTTCTTGTGCTCGGGCACAATGCGACCCCGCACGAAAAGCACCATCAGCGCAGGCACTAGCGTGACCGACAACAGCGCTGCCGCCGCCATGGCAAAGGTTTTGGTCGCGGCAAGGGGGCCGAATAGCCGTCCCTCCTGCCCTTCCAGCGCGAAGATCGGCAGGAAGGACACGGTGATGATGAGAAGGCTGAAGAACAGCGCGGGGCCCACCTCGGACGCCGCCTTGATCAGCACTTCGACCCTTGGCGTGCCCGGATCGGCGCGTTCCAGGTGCTTGTGGGCATTCTCGATCATCACGATGGCCGCATCGATCATGGCACCGATGGCAATGGCGATGCCGCCAAGGCTCATGATATTGGCCCCGATCCCGAGCGCACGCATCGCGGTGAAGGCCATCAGCAGACCGACCGGCAGCATGATGATCGCCACAAGTGATGAGCGGACATGTAAAAGGAACAGAAACGTCACCGCCGCCACGACCAGGCTTTCCTCGATCAGTGTGGTGCGCAGCGTCTTGATGGCCGACAGGATCAGATCGGAACGGTCATACACCGTCACGATCTCCACCCCCTCCGGCAGGCTTTGCCTGATGGCGTCGATCTCGGCCTTGGCGTTGTCGATTACATCCAGCGCGTTGGCACCCACCCGTTGCAGAACGATGCCGCTGGCAACCTCGCCCTCGCCATCCAGTTCGGCAATACCCCGGCGTTCGTCCGGCACGATCTCGACCCTCGCCACATCGCTCAGCAGAATCGGCACGCCGCCCTCGGCGCGGATCGGAACCATTTCCAGATCGGCAATGCCGCCCAGATAGCCGCGCCCGCGCACCATGAATTCAAACTCGGACAGCTCGACCGTGCGCCCACCGGTATCCATGTTGCTGGCCGCAACCGCGTCGCCAATGTCCGACAGCGTGACGTCCAGCGCCCGCATCCGCACCGGGTCGACGGTGATCGAGTACTGCTTGACGAAGCCGCCGACGCTGGCCACTTCGGACACGCCCTCGGCGCGGCTGATAGCAAAGCGCATCACCCAGTCCTGCAGCGACCGCAACTCGGCAAGGCTCAGGTTTTCACCCTTGAGCGCGTATTGGTAGACCCAGCCCACACCCGTGGCATCCGGCCCGAGTGTCGGCGTAACGCCATCGGGCAGCCGCGCGGCAGCGGCGTTTAGGTATTCCAGCACGCGGGACCGCGCCCAGTAAGGGTCCACCCCGTCGTCGAAAATCACATAGACGAATGAGATGCCGAAGAAGGAAAACCCACGCACCACACGCGATTGCGGCACGGTCAGCATGGCCGAGGTCAGGGGATAGGTCACCTGATCCTCGACCACCTGTGGGGCCTGACCGGGGTATTCGGTCAGCACGATCACCTGCACATCTGACAGATCGGGAATGGCGTCGATCGGCAGCGTGCGCAGCGACCACACCCCAGCGGCCACCGTGAAGGTGGTGGCAAACAGCACCAACAGGACGTTGCGCGCCGACCAGGCAATGATGTTGGCGATCATGGCGTGGTCTCCGGCGCGGCAAGGGCTGCCAGGGCGGCGTTGAGATTGCTTTCGGCGTCGATCAGGAAGGTGGCGGTGCTGACCACGCGGTCACCCTCTGCCACGCCCGACACGATTGCCACCATGCCACCACCCCGGCGACCGATTGTTACAGGCACTGGCCGGAACCGCCCCTCGCCCAGATCGAGGATCACCACCTGCCGGTCGCCGGTGTCGATCACCGCACCTTCCGGCACCTGTACGACCGGCTCCTGACGCAACATGATCTCGACCTCGGCGAACATATTGGCGAGTAGGCGGCCATCCGGGTTCGGCAGTTCGATCCGCAGCTTTCCGGTGCGGGTCATCATGTCGAGTTCAGGATAGATCGTATCGATGCGCCCCGTCATCGGGGCACTTGCCAGGCCCCGAAAGCTCACCCGCACCTCGGCCCCCTTAATGATCTCCATCAGCGCGCTTTCCGGCACTTCGGCGATCACCCAGACAACCGAGGTGTCCGCAATACGGAACAACGTCTCGCCCGCCTCTGACATCATCCCTTCGACCGCCATCCGTTCCAGCACCACGCCATTGCGCGGGGCCATGATCGGGATGCTGACGGTGGCTTGGCCGTCTGCTGCGATCCGGTCGATCACCTCTGCCGGTACGCCAAGATTTTCCAACCGCTGCCGCGCGCCATCCCGCTCTCGCCCTTCACCGCGCAGGTCCGTAACGAACTGCGCGATGGCCTGGGCAATCTCCGGCGAGTAGAGCGTGACCAGCGGCGCGCCTTCGGCAATGACGCTGCCGGTGGTCACATCGGCCACAGTTTCGATGAAGGCGTCCGCGCGCAGAGAGATCACGCTGACCCGCCGCTCATCGAGGGTGACTATCCCCGGCGCGCGCAGGGACGCTGCCAAAGGGGCCAACTCCGCCAAGGCCGTCCGCACACCGGTGCGCTGCAGCTTGCCGGGCGAGACGGTGACCGCGCCATCGTCGCTGCTCTCGCCCTCATAGACCGGAATATAGGCCATCCCCATGGAATCTTCCTTGGGGACAGGCGATGTATCGGCAAGGCCCATCGGGTTGCGGTAATAGAGGATACGCCGTTCGCCCGTGGCTTCGGATGTCTCCTCGGCCTTGGACATCGGCAAAGGACCCAAGACCACATCTTCGCTTGCCATCACGGGCAGGAATGAACGGCCATCGTCGGTCTGCTTCGCCGTCACCGACCATTCTGGCAGCCCGTCCGGATGCCGCCAATAGATCACCGGCCCGGTGCCCTCTGGGGCAGCCATGGTATCGTCACCGCCCAGAAGTATCGCGACCTGCATGGATGCCGCCATTTTCAGGTCGGCGAGGGTAACCCCCCGCTCTCCTGCAACCAGGCCGCCCCATGCGGCAGCACCCGCCACTGTGGCGGTTGCTACTGCCTTTGCGGTGAAGCTCATGGCTCGGCCCGCAACTCGATTGCCGCAGATACGGTTTCGGGTTCACCCTGAACTTTGGCCGCGATGGAAAAACGCCAACCTCCCGCCATCACCAGATCGGCCGCAAAGCGGTACTGGCCCGGTGCCTCGGCGGGCATCGCCGTGATCGGCGTCGTCATCGTCTCCATCCCGTCCGGTGCCATGTCCATTCGGGTGGCAAAGATCACAGCGCCCTCGACAGGCGCGCCAGTGCGCAGGTCGGTCAGGCGAACTTCGACAATAGTGCCCGCTCCGACGCGGTGGTCGGTCGACACGAGATCGAAACGGTAGTCGTCTGCACCGGCGAATGCGGTGGAGACGGATAAGGCAAACAGCAGTGCAGCACTGCGGAGGCAGCGGGTTACGTCAGACATGGGAAGACCTTCATAGGATTAAATTGACCAGCGCTGCTGTACCTGCTCGGCACAGAAACCATTGACCTCTCACGCGTGGACAAGCACGCAACGAGGTCAGATGCGGGGTGGTCGTTTCAATCCTTCAGGGTGTTCACCTGTAACGATCAAGGGTGGGTCGGGCACGGCAAGTGCAACCTGAACCGTTGTGTGCACCATCGCAGGCGTCGCGGCAGGTGCGAGGGCGGTCGGTCCAGAAGCGCACCGAACCATCGTCATGCAGGCCAAGTCACAAGACGGGTCGTCGGGGCAGTCGTTGTCACAACACGGCATTGCAGCGACAGCGATTGACTGGGTCAAGGCGGCAGCAGGCTGCGTTGACGCCGACGCCAGAACGGCAACGACGATAAACAGCGCAAAGATTGCTCGCCCCAATTTTCCCATACCTCACCAATTCGCGAAATTATTGATAGTGGCAAGTCGCGTTCGCGTGAGAAACCCAACCTGGATGCTGCCCTAAGCTAAAGACTTTGCTTCCCGAACTGTTGACTGCTCAGATTTGCCTCGCTGCTGTATGCTACCCCGAAACGGAGAAAAGCGTATGACCCAACCAACTCGACGAATGTTCTTGCTTGCCGCATCGGCCATTGTTTTGGCACCCCCTGTCCTTGCAGAGGGTGATCTGTCCATTCACGTAGTCAAGGATCCGGGCTGTCCGTGTTGCAACGCCTGGATCGGCCATCTGCGTGACAACGGGTTTGCGGTCAGTTTTGAAGAGCGTAGCGTTGATGAGCTGGCGGCGTTCAAGCGTCAGCAAGGTATCCCAGACGCTCTTGTAAGTTGCCATACCGCGACAGTCGGCGGCTACACCATCGAAGGGCATGTGCCCGCCGCCGATATCCGCAGACTTCTGGCCGAAGCGCCGGATGCCATCGGCCTGACTGTTCCCGGCATGCCCTATGGCTCACCGGGAATGGGGCCGGAAACCGAGCGAGAGGCGTATGAAGTCATCCTGATCGGGCGGGATGGTGCTGCCTCGACATTCTCGCGCTATGAGGCGGCCTGATACTCTTCATGATTTTCTGCTAATTTGGCACGGTCAGGTGAGCTACCCAACTGACCGTGCCGACGGCCTTACATGCCTTTCGTGGCAAGCCAGGCCTTCATCTGCGCGATCTCAGTATCTTGCGCGACGATCACGGCTTCAGCAAGCGCGCGCATTTCGGGGTCTTTGCCAAACTCCAACTGCACCTTGGCCATGGCCACGGCAGCTTCGTGGTGCGGGATCATGCCCTTGACGAAGTCAACATCGGCGTCGCCGGTGTAGGGGATCATCATGTCCTTCATCATGACATCCATCGCAGCTGCATAGGCCACGACGGCAGCGTCGTCAGCCAGTTCGGGGGGGATCATGGAGGTCATCATGCCCATGCCGTCCATCCCGGCCATGCCCGAATGATCCATGCCCTCCATGGTCGTCTGGGCAAAGGCCAGCCCGCCCACGATTGCAACTGCGCCAGCGACCAGCGCGAGGTTCCGCTTTTTCATCATCATCTTCCTTGTCTTGGTTTTCAGTTATGCAGGCGCAAACCCGGCATCGGCCAGCACGGCGGCCAGACGCTCACGCGGGGCGGTGGTGGTCACGTCAACCGTGTGGGTTGCCGGATCGGCCTTCACCACTGCCGTCGGATCGACGGACTGGATGGCCTTGGCGACGCCGCGCGCGCAACCACCGCAGGTCATGGTTTCAATATGGAACTGCATGGGTAACTCCTTCTGGGTTTCGCCTCATGCAATTACAGATAGGGCTTCCAACGGTTGTAAGGTCAAGAGCACAAGCCCGTGATTAACTTCTTTCATCAAACCCCTTGACCTTACCATCATGGGAAGGACTATCTGGGTAAGCGGAACAAAGTCGAAAAGGTGGTCCGCGATGAACATCAGCCCCACGAACATGCAGCCTAACTCGGCTGCGACCGTTGTCCTCGACGTAGGCGGCATGACCTGCGCGTCCTGCGTCGGCCGGGTCGAGCGCGCGTTGAAGGCGGTTCCGGGTGTCACGGCCGCATCGGTCAACCTTGCCACCGAACGGGCACAGGTCACGGGCGTGGGCCTCGACCGTGCAGCGCTTGTCACGGCGATTGAGAATGTGGGCTACGACGTCGCCTCGCCCCCTGTCGATCTGGCAATCGACGGGATGACCTGTGCGTCCTGCGTCGCGCGGGTGGAAC
>JBBRKS010000230.1:0-5741 GCA_038231775.1 Rhodobacterales bacterium
GCCGACCAACGGCCACACGCTGGTCTTGGGCAAATCCGGCGGTGGCAAAACCACCACCGTCGCCTTCCTCGCGGCCCAAGCCCAACGGGCAGGCGGTCGCACGATCATTTTCGACAAGGAAGCAGGCCTCAAAATGGCCGTCCACGCCCTTGGCGGCCGCTATGCCGAAATCCGCGCTGGACGCCCCACGGGCCTCAATCCCCTCGCCACAGAATCTGGCGAACGCGGCGAGGCCTGGCTTCTCGACTGGCTGGTGGCGCTTCTGGAAAGCCGCAGCGGCCCGATGTCGCCGTTACAATCCGAAGCCCTCAAATCCGCCATCGCGCAAAACGGCAAGGCGCGCATCGGTCTACGGAACTTCCGCGCCTTCCAGGAGCTCTTTGGTGATGTCGGCGACGGTCTCGATCTTGCACAGCGCCTGCGCGAATGGGGCCCCGATGGCCGCTATGGGTGGGTTTTCGGCGAGGCTTCTGAGCCGGTGGTGGATTTCACAAGCCACGATGTGACGGCGGTGGATCTGACAGAAATCCTCGACCTCGGCACTGAACGCACTGCCATCCTCGGCACGCTGTTCCGCCGGATCGAGATGCTGATAGAGGAAAAGCGCCCGACGCTGATCCTGATCGACGAGGCCTGGAAGGTGCTCGACGACGAATACTTTGCCAAGAAACTCGCCGAATGGCTGGTCACCGCCCGCAAGAAGAACGTGGTCGTGGTGATGATGACCCAGTTCCCAAGCCAGATCCGGGGATCAAAGGCGCGGTCGATCCTGGAAGCGCTGCCAAACCAGCTGCTGTTTCCGAACGGTGAAGCGTCCAGTGTCGACTATGACAGCTTCCGGCTGACCGATGGCGAATTGGACTTCGTGCTGAACCCGATCCCGGGTCAGCGGTTGCTGTTGTCGCGATCCCCGCGCGGCTCAACTGTGCTGAACGTCGATCTCAAACCGCTTGGGCCGTTGCTCACAGCGCTTGGCGGTGGCCAAGCCGGGCTGAATGCTTTCGGTGCCGACTATGCAACGCGGCGCAAATTCTGGAAGGAATGATAGTCCAATGAAATCAATATATTACATAACCTTCATTATCGGACTCGGACTAACGAGCCTTTCGGGCTGTGCCGGTGTCCCTATCGCCAAGACCAATTGCTGGGGCGCAGCCACCTCTACTGTCACCACCTCAACTATGGGCACAAGCGCCCCGTCAGGCGTTGTGTCACGTGCAGCCACTCCGGTTCTTGATGTCATTCCCTGCAAGTAAATCTCTTGGTCTGATCGGGGTCTTGGCCTTGGGCGTGGCGGTCATGCCTTGTGCTGCGATGGCGCAAGGCGTGCCGATTGTCGACCCGAAGTCGATCATCCAGCACGGTCTGGAGATCGCGCAGATGTCTTATCTGACGGGCGCACGGGAGCTTGAGGCCGACAAGAAGCGCCGGATCGACGCGTTGCACCAGGACCAGCTTGATGCGCTCGATGCCACGCTGGCGATGATGACAGGCACCACGCCGTGGATCGGCGATCTTGAGGTCCTGCCAAGCGCCGAGGCGGAAGTCCTTTATGCGGTGGCGGACAACAATCCCTATGCCGACCGTCTTTTTGGCGATGCCAAGACCAGCATTGAAGAGATGATCGTGGCGACGGCCCAGAAATACGCTGGCCACCCGGGCCTTGCGCGGGCCGGGCTGAACCCGGTCGAGTTTCGCATCTGGTTCCAGAGCCTTGTGAAGCAGGAATCCGGGTTTTCCATCGGTGCGCGCAGCCCGGTTGGGGCGTTTGGGTTGACGCAAGTGATGCCAGACACGGCCAAAGGCCTCGGCATCTACCCCGCCTATTACGACGACCCGATGCTGCAGCTTGATGGTGGCGCGCGGTATTTCCTGACGCAGCTGAACACCTTCGGTTCGGTGCCACTGGCACTCGCCGCCTATAACGCGGGTCCCGGCAATGTCACCAAATACGGCGGCATCCCGCCCTTCAAGGAAACCCAAAACTACGTCGTCCGCATTACCGGGTTCTTCAATGCTTATGCGGGCAAGATTACCGGTGTTGATCAGGTCGGCACCTTCGATCCGCGTGACATGGCCATCGCTGAGGCGAGCAACACATCAGACGCGGGTCTGCACTACGGCATGGCGGCTTCTGTCGAGATCGAGGCGTCGCTGAATCGGCTGCGTTCCATTATCGAACGGATCCCGACAACCAAATCGGCAAAGGAAGCGCTGGATCTGAACAGCTATGCCAGGGCTGAGGCCGTTCGGATCGGGCTGATGGTCGAGAGGGTCAAGGCGGCGCGCGCAAAGGTCGATCAAGCCCGTTATGCCCTTTGGCTGCAGGCCTATGCCGTTGATTCAACATTCATCAAAGTAGGGGCAAGTTCCGAATGATCACCTCACGCATCCGGGGTCTGCGCCCCTTTCTTCTGTCCGCAACGCTTTTACTGCCGGTCCCTGCCCTCGCCCAAGGGGTGCCGACCATTGATCTCACCAGCATCGCCAAGATCGGCCAGGTGCTGACCGAGGCCAAGCTGCAAGTAAAGGAGATGATCGCCTCCAACCTGAAGCTCGATGAGCAGATCCTGAAGCAGATCGAACAGATCGCAACGCTGAAGGCGCAACTCGATGCCCTGCGCAACGGCTTGACGCTGGAAGCCCTTGGAATCCCCGACCCGGACACTTTCTTCGACGACATCTTGCCGGATGTGGCGGATCTGACCGGAGGGCTGATCGCGGCCAAGGACGGCAGCTACTCCTTGATGACTACCTCCGGCAAGGTCGGGGGCAAGCCTGCCGCGCAATATGTCTCGGAGTTTTTCGCCTCGGCGGGGCTGGATGTGGCCACCGTCGATACCTTGGCCAAGAGCGACGACGCCGGTGCAGCCCGGATCGGCACCCAAGCCAATACGGCCGCCTTCTTGTCGGCCGCGGCTGAAACCTCTTCGGTCAAAGCCTCAGAAAGCCTCGAGCGCGTCCATGACCTTGTGCAGGAGATCCCCGACACCGAAGGCCTTAAAGAGGCCATCGATCTCAACACTCGCGTCACGGCGGAACTGTCGATCGCGCTCGCCAATATCTGGAATATGGAATCCGCCCAGTTGATGGGCATGGGCGAGGCTGGCGTCATGGACGCCGCCACCGCCGCCGAAGAGCAGAAGTTCATCAAGGTCCTTGGGGGAGAATGACGATGCAACATATCAATCTTGGACGCGCACTTGGCGTGGCGTTGGCGGTAATGCCACTGATTTCCGGGGCAGCAATGGCCGAGACCCCTGCCCCAGCAGACCTCGCACAGGAAGAAGCGTTTCTCAGCATTCTGCCGAAGGTCGAGGTGCCCGAAGATGTTCAGCCAATCTCGGGCGCGGTGAACGAGGAGTTTCGGAACTGCCGAGCATCGTGGCCCGCAGAGTATGAGCTGGCCCGGTCCGGCTCTGAGGCGCGGGCTTTGCGCGACGTCTATAGTTTTGTGCGTGCACGCAATGTCATCGCAATGAAGGACTGCGGCTGCAAAGGCAAAGTGGCAGTTTGGGACCAGGTCGATGAGGTAGCAGCGGCTCTACGCGAGCAGCACAACGTCGAGCGTCTGACCTGGCAACAGACCGAGACGATTTCTGCAGAGGCCAAGAAGCTGATCGCAGTCGCCGAAACCATGTGTGGCGGCAGCTTCTGATGGACAGCGTCTCGACCATCCTGACAACTCTGGACACGGCGATCACCTCCGCCGGGCGGCAGTATTTTGAGGCAACGGCCGGTGCTGTCGGGCCAATTTACACGACCCTGCTCGCCCTCCTGCTCGTCATGGTCGGGATCAACTCAGCCCTGAATGTCTATCGGATTTCCATGCGCGACGCCGTGCAGCTGTCGTTTCGCATCGTCATGGTTCTGATGTTCGGCCTGACCTGGTCGAACTTCACCCAGATCTATGATGCCGCCAGCAATGGCCTGAGTGCACTGGCGCTGGAATACTTCCGGGTTGGGGGTGGTGGCGTCGGGGCGTCTGCCACGGCTGCAATGGATGACATGGCCAATATGATGGCCGGCAACGTCGACTCGGTATCTTCCGCAATGTCCTCGATCATGCGCGGCTTCGTGGCAGCGGTTCTCTACGTCGTCCTCGGCGTGTTGATGGCGGTCTATGTCTTCATCGTCGGCTTCTCAAAGCTGATGATCGCCTTTCTGCTCGGGGTTGCCCCGATCGCCATTGGTGCGACGATCTTTGAGAAGACAAAGGGCATGTTTGAAGCCTGGCTCTCCGCCATGATCGGCTACCTGATGTATCCGGTAGCCTCAGCCGGGGTCATCGTGGCTGTCGTCACTGTGGCGCATGATGTCTTCCGGGAAACCGAAGATGTCACTGACCTCGGTTCGATCCTCGGCTTCTTCGTCATCGTCTTCGTCGGCATTTTTGCCCTCATGGCAATTCCGAATGCCGTGACCCACATCACCGGCCAGATCAGCCTTGCCAGTTTTGCACCGCAAGCGCTGCGGATTGCTGGCAAGCCGTTCGAAAAAGCCTCCGACTATTCGGCGCGACGGATGAACGAAGTCCGATCGGGCTTCATGCATGGCAAAACCGAGCACCATCACTTGCGCGATCAGTCGCGGTCCGATGCCGAGCGCGGCCAAGCGGCCCGCCAGCGGATAGGCCAGTTTATCCGCGACACCTGACACACGGCTAAGCAGGCGCGCTTTCCCCCAATTTCCGGAGCAGACGATGACAGGCTCACCCCCTGAATTGAGAAGTTTTCTCGAGGCCGAGATGTTCTACGGCGTCAAAAAGCGTGAACGCATTGCCTATCTGGTGGCCGGTGGCGGTCTCGCCATTGGCCTGATGGGGATGATCGCCGTCGTCACCATGCTCCCCTTGAAACAGACCGAGGCCTTCCTTGCCATCGTCGACAAGGACACGGGCGTCGCCGAGCGGGTGGTGGCGGTGGAAAAGGCCGGGATCGAACAGGCCGAGGCGATCCGGCAAAGCCTGCTCTTTGCCTATGTCACTGACCGCGAAACCTATGATCAGCACGACAATGAAGACCGCATTCTGCGCGCCTACACCTGGTCCGAAGGCAATGCCCGCCAAGGGCTGGTCAGCCTGTGGACCGAAGGCAATGCCAACTATCCCCCGAAGCTCTACGGCGAAAGCTCCCGTGTTGTCATCGATGTGCTGTCGATCACCCCGGTGACGGATACCACTGCCCAAGTCCGTTTCACCAAAACATGGGTTTCGGATGGTGAGGGCGTCCCCGACCGGGAAGGCAAGTTCACCGCAACCGTCACCTACCGGTTTGAGCCGTCGAAACAGACAGCGCTCGATCTCGTCTGGCAAAACCCGACCGGCTTTCTGGTGACCGATTACCGCATCACGGCGGAAACCCTGACCCCGCAGGAGGGCTGACATGATTTCTCGAACGCACCTATTCACTGTCGGGCTGGTCGCCGGCATGACGGCCCTGCCCGCCTTTGCTGAGACCGCCCCGAAACCCGGCAGCCACGACGCCCGGGTGACCTATGCCACCTATCAGGAGGGGCAGGTTTATCGGATCAACACGCGGCTGCGGAATGTCACCCTTGTCGAACTCGGTGAGGGCGAGAAGATCCAGTCCATTGCCATCGGTGATCTCGAAAGCTTTAAGATCGACAAGCTTGAACGGGCGAACCTGTTCATCATCAAGCCGGTGGTGGCCGGGGCCACGACCAACCTCACCGTCGAGACGCAGCGCAACATCTACTTCTTGCAAGTCACCGAAGGCGGA
>JBBRKS010000231.1:0-5734 GCA_038231775.1 Rhodobacterales bacterium
CACGATTTGTTCGGAATTCGCGATGACGCCGAATGATTTCAAGGATCGCTATCTCAGCGTGGATGGTGCCGGTTTCTCAATCTCGCCCTATTTCAGGCAGTCGGCATGGTTCCGGTTTCACAATCGGGGCGAAGGGATTCCAGGGCTTTACGTCGTAGGCGCAGGCGCGCACCCGGGGGCCGGACTGCCGGGCGTGGTGTCATCAGCCAAAACGCTGGACCATCTGGTGCCCGAACCGGAGGCCGTTCTGTGAACCGCGCAAGTGATCTTGACGCAACGCTGCCAGATGCACAGGCCATGCTGAAACGGCATGGCAAAACATTTGCATGGGCAGCACATCTGATGCCACAACGCGACGCAGACCGTTTGGCGCAGCTTTATGCGATCTGCCGGACGCTGGACGATCTGGCCGATCTTGATGGCGGCGCAGAAGCCCGGGCACGTCTCTTGGACTTGCGATCTCATCGATGGGTTGCCACTTCCGTCGATCCGATTGCACGTGAGTTGGCCACGATGGTCGCGCAGATCAGCCTGAATCCAGCTACGATGCAACAGCTGCTCGAAGGGTTGATCAGCGACACGGGTTCTCAATTCATAGCCGATGAGCCGAGCCTGATCCGCTATGCCTATCTGGCGGCCGGAACCGTGGGGTTGATGGTCTGTGATGTGTTGGACGTCGCGGCACCAACAGCCCGCAAAGCTGCCGTCAATCTCGGCATAGCCATGCAACTGACCAACATCGCGCGCGACGTTCACGAGGATGCTGTCGCGGGTCGCCGGTACTTGCCCGCGACGTGGTGGGATGCAACGCCTAGAGAGATTGCGGACCCCTCGCCCGACACCAAGCGCAAAGGAGCCATCGCCGTGCTGCGGTTATTGGATCTGGCTGATGGCTACTATGACCGCGCGGATTGCGGCTTTGCTTTCCTGCCCATGTCATCCCGAATTGGCTTGGCCGTCGCCGCCTTGGTTTATCGTGGCATCGGTTCTGAATTGCGGCGGCGCGATGGAGCGTTTCATCAAGGGCGGGTTTACGTTCCCCGCTGGCGCAAGGCAATTTTGACGATTGCAGCAGCAGGTGCACTGGCCAGTCCTGCCAAGCCGATCGCTGATCTGCACCTCCATCCGGTCATCCTTGATCTTCTTCCTCCAGCCTCGAAGGCGGCGATCCATGGCCGTCATTGACACCGATGTAGCAATACTAGGTGGTGGCTGCGCGGGCCTGAGCCTTGCTGTGCGTTTGGCCGGATCAGGCTTGCGCGTTACCGTGATCGAGCCGCGTTCGGGATACGAAGATGACCGCGTCTGGTCGTTCTTTCGCACCAGGCCTGATCCGTTTGCGGCCTGTGTGCGGGCAAGCTGGTCGAAATGGCATGTCTCTAGCGCCGGTGAAACAGCGCGGCGCGGATCAAATCGTCTACGTTATGAAAGCGTGTCATCGGGGGCGTTCTACCGATTGGCACTGCAAATCTGTGACGCAGCGCAGAATGTGGATCTGCGCCTCGGCACATCCGTATTGGCCGACCCTCGGCCCCCGGCGATGGATGGCCCGTGGCGTGTGGAAACGAACTCAGGTCACCTGACCAGCCGATATGTGATCGACACCCGTCCCACCGGGCGCACCTCTGGGTATGGCCAGTCGTTTCTGGGGCAAGAAATCCGGGTCGGGTTTGATGCCTTTGACCCAGACGATGTGCCCATGATGTGTTTTGCCGCGCCGCGCCCGGACCGGGTGGATTTCGTCTATATCCTGCCCTTTGCGCGGGACGAGGCCTTGGTTGAGGTCACCACCTTTGGCCCGGAAATACCCGACATCAGTGACCACCGGCACTGGCTGAACAACGAAATCGCGCGATTGGCCCGTGGACAATCCTATGATGTCCTGCGCGAAGAACGTGCCTTTATCCCGATGGTATTGCCACGACCAGGGCCGCCAAACGCACCCGCTCGCTTTGCCCGTGCAGGATTGCGCGGCGGGGCAGCACGGCCCAGCACTGGGTATGCCTATCAACGCATCCAGGAGATGGCCGATCTTTGCGCCGCCCAAATCCTGCGTGGCGCGGACAGTATTGACCTGCGTATAGACAGCCCGGTGACCCGCTTCATGGACGGTGTATTCCTTCGGGTCTTGCAACGCCGCCCTGACCGGGGGCCAGCCTTGTTCAGCGCCCTGTTCCGCAATGCACCCGCCGACCGGCTGGAGCGGTTCCTGTCGGGATCAACCGCATCGATTGACCGGGTGTCGGTCATGGCATCCTTGCCGCCCGTCCCCTTTCTGCGTGAAGTGTTTACGGGATGAACCGCACGCCGCATTTGGTGGCGAAGCACCGCATTCTGTTTGCGGCCATAGTCCCGTTTTTGTTAGGGCTTTTGCTATTATTTCAACCGCCGTTGATATGGCAGATCATCGCACTCGGGCCGTTGGTGGCACTGCTGGGCCTGCCCCACGGCGCATTGGATCACCGGGTCGCAAGCGCCCTGTGGCCGTTGACCACACCGCGCGATCATGCGGTGTTCATCGCCGGGTACATCGGGCTTGCGATCGCCGTTGTGGTTTTGTGGATCATCGCACCGGGCATCGCCCTTGGCGCGTTTCTGATCTATTCGGCGCTGCATTTTTCAGATGACTGGCGGGCCGAAGTGGGCCTGTGGCAAAGCCTGCCGTTGGGGATCTCTGTCATAGCCTTGCCCGCGTTGGTTTTTCAATCCGACGTGGCGGTGCTGTTTGGTTTTCTGACGGCGGAGCCAACCGCCACCCTGTTTGCTGCCCTGCTGCACAAGACAGCCAGCGCTGCAATTTTCGTGTCAGCCCTGTGTCTGGTGGTGAACCTCAGGCGCGCACCGTGGGTTACGGTGGAATATGCGTCGCTGGTTGCAACAGCCTTGATCACCCCACCCCTGATATACTTTGTGGTCTACTTCTGCCTTCTGCACTCCCCCCGCCATTTCCTGCTGACGGCAGACCAGTTGAAGCTGACGCCGCTACAAGCTCTGCGCGCCACGTGGCCAATCCTGATGTCGACTTTAGCAATGACCGCCCTTGGCGCCCTGGTCCTTGCCGTTTTCACCCCGGCGTTCGAACCAGCAACATTGCAAATCGTGTTTACCGGTCTGGCCGCTTTGACGGTTCCGCACCTGCTGCTGACCGCTGTGTTCAGGTCAGTTCACCAGTAGCAGCCATCATTCCAAACCTCGCCTGATCCAGAAAGTGAGCTGGGCCAGACCTTTGACGCGTCCGGTGATCAGGTGGTCAATGTAGCAGTTTCGAATGACGCGATGACATCGTTTTCAGCACGGTGACTTATGGATTTCACGCTCTGCTGCACTACTTGCAGAGCATGGACAACAGCCCCAAGACATCCGTTCTCTTCAACGCCAACTGCCCGGTCTGCAATTTCGAGATCGGGCATTACGCGCGCTATGCTGGTCGCGCGGGCCTGCCGATCCGGTTTGACGATCTGAATACGGACGCGCGCAGCCGGTGGGGGCTCGATGCCGATACCGCCGCCCGGCGGCTCTATGTGCTGCATGAGGGCGCGTTGACATCCGGAATACCCGCGTTTCTGGTGCTGTGGGCACAGATGCCGCGCTATCGTATGCTCGGTCGGATCGTTGGCTTGCCGGGGGTCAGGCAGATCGCCAGCGCCGCCTATGACCATGTGCTGGCCCCGGTGATCTACCGCTGGCACCTGAGCCGGTTGCGCAGGCAACGCGTCCCGATCTGACAAGAGAGAGTGCCTTTGCCTGATGACGATGACAGCAACGGTGCGGCCGTACCCACCGGGCGCGCGGCGCGGCTCTGGCACTTTGGCGGCATGGCCACGGGCATTGCGGGCAGCGTGGCGGCCGGGGGATTGCGCGCGCTGGCGGGGGGCAAGCTTCCGGATCTCGCGCAATTGCTGCTGACGCCTGCCAACACTTTGCGGCTGACGGACGGGCTGTCGCATCTGCGCGGGGCAGCGCTGAAGCTGGGGCAGATGCTGTCGATGGATACCGGGATCGTGCTGCCGGGGGAGCTGACCGGCATCCTGTCCCGGATGCGCGATGATGCCCACCACATGCCACCCAAACAGTTGCAGACCGTACTGAACGCCGAATGGGGCACGGGCTGGTACAGCCGTTTTGCCCGCTTTGACGTGCGCCCCTTTGCGGCAGCCTCCATCGGGCAGGTGCACCGGGCCACGCTGCCCGATGGCACTGACCTTGCGATCAAGGTGCAATATCCCGGAGTGCGCGGCAGCATTGACAGCGATGTGGACAATGTAGCGACGCTGTTGCGCCTGCCGGGGCTGATGCCGCGCGGAATGGACCTGTCGCCTCTGCTGACCGAGGCCAAGCGCCAGTTGCACGCCGAGGCCGATTATCTGGCCGAAGCGCAGCATCTAAGGCAGTTCGGCACCCTGCTGGAGGGGTCGGACATGTTCGCGCTGCCTACCCTGCATGACGCGCTGTGCACGGCGCAGGTGCTCGCAATGCGCTATATGGAAAGCGCGCCGCTGGACAGTCTGGTGGATGCGCCGCAGGCGCTGCGCGACCGGGTTGCCGCCGCCCTGATCGACCTTGTGCTGCGCGAATTGTTCGTCTTTGGCGCCATGCAGACCGACCCGAACCTTGCCAATTACCGATATGATGCCAAGGCTGGCCGCATCGTGCTGCTGGATTTCGGCGCGGTGCAGCCCATCGCCCCCTCCCTGGCCGCCGATTTCCGCGCCCTTGCCCGCGTGGCGCTGAATGGCGGGGCCGAAGCCACGCGCGAAGCCATGTTGCGCATCGGCTATTTCGGCCCGGATACGGCCCCGCACCATCAAGCCTTGATCCAGTCCATGTTCAACGCAGCGATGGGCCCACTGCGGCAAGACACCCCGTTTGATTTCAGCAGAAGTGACCTTCTTGACCGTGTGCGCGACATGGGTCTGGCCATCGGCAATGATCGCGAACTGGCCCATGTGCCCCCCGCCGCCACGCTGTTTCTGCACCGCAAGATCGGCGGCATGTACCTGATGGCCGCCAAGCTGCGGGCGCGGGTGGCCCTGCGCCCGATGGTGGAACCCTATTGCCGCGATCAATCCCCGGAATGACCCTGATGACAGACAGGCCCCCCACCCGCGCCGCTGGCGATGCAATCCTGCAGGCATTTATCCCCCGCATGGGCCGCCGCTATGCGAATGGCCGCAACACCGACCATGGGCCCGGCGCGCACAAGGCCGTGTCTGTTCTGTCGCCCTACATTCGGCGCAGGCTGGTGCTGGAACAGAATGCCGTTGCCGCAGCCCTTGCCGCCCACGGCCCCGAGGACGCCGAGAAGTTCGTGCAGGAGGTGATCTGGCGCGGCTATTTCAAGGGCTGGCTGGAACGCCGTCCGCAGGTCTGGACCAGCTACAGAACGGGGCTGGACGCCGACCTTGCCGCCCTTGACCGCGACCGCCGCCTGCGCCGGGACGTGGAGCGCGCGATGAGCGGGCAGACCGGGCTGGAGTGTTTTGATGCCTGGGCGACCGAACTGGTCGATATCGGCTATCTGCACAACCACGCGCGGATGTGGTTTGCGTCGATCTGGATCTTCACCCTTGGCCTGCCATGGCGGCTGGGCGCGGATTTCTTTTACCGGCACCTGCTGGACGGCGATGCCGCGTCGAACACGCTGGGTTGGCGTTGGGTGGCGGGGCTGCACACGCGGGGCAAACCCTATCCGGCGGATGCGCAGAATATCACCACCTTTACCGCTGGGCGGTTC
>JBBRKS010000232.1:0-5589 GCA_038231775.1 Rhodobacterales bacterium
CAAGGTAATCAAACGCATCGCTTTCGGCGACCATTGCGCTAATTTCGGCACCCACCCCGAACGCCTTAACCCCTTCATAAACCACCATAAGCTTGCCGGTCTTGCGCACCGAGGTCAGGATGGTGTCGCGGTCAATCGGGCGGATGGAGCGCAGGTCGATCACCTCGGCACTGATCCCGTCGGCGGACAAGGCCTCAGCCGCCTCAAGCGCGCGGTGCACCATGATTGAACCGGCCACAATAGTCACATCGCTGCCAGTTCGACGCACCGCAGCCTTGCCGATCGGTGTCAGGTAATGGCCGGCGGGCACGTGACCCTTCATCTTGTACAGCAGCTTGTGTTCAAAGATCATCACCGGGTCAGGGTCGGCCAGTGCGGCCAGCAGCATCCCCTTGGCGTCTTCGGGGGTCGAAGGTTGCAGCACTTTCAGCCCCGGCACATGGCCAAACCACGCCTCTATGCTTTGACTGTGCTGTGCCGCAGCGCCGGTGCCAGAGCCTGAGGGCAGACGGAACACCACCGGCACGGATGCCTCACCCCCCAGCATATAGCGCAACTTTGCGGCCTGATTGACGATCTGCTCCATCGCCAGCATTGCGAAGTCAGAGAATTGGAATTCAAAGATCGGTTTCAGCCCCGTCCGCGCTGCCCCAACCGCCACACCCGCGCCGCCGAGTTCAGAAATTGGCGTATCCATCACCCGGTCGGGGCCAAAACGTTCGACAAGATCAAGCGTCACCTGAAACGCGCCGCCGTAAACGCCAATATCCTCGCCCATCAGGATGACGGTCGGGTCAGCCTCCATCGCCATTGCCATCGCCTCACGCAGGGCTTCGGCGTAGGACATGGTGCGAAGGTCGGTGGCTTGAGCGGCGGCGTTCATGGCAAAGCCTCGGCATAGACATAGCGGGTGACATCGCCGGTTTGCGGTGCGGGGCTGGCTTTGGCAAAGTCGATCCCGGTCTGCACATCGGCCACGGCTTCAGCCGCGATCGCCAGCGCGCCTGCGTCATCCAGACCGCCGTGGGCGATCAGTTCAGCCTGAAAGCGGGCAATCGGGTCGCGGGCCATCCACGATTCAATCTCGTCCTTGGTGCGGTAGCGGTTGCGGTCAGACTTGGAATGGCCGCGCCAGCGATAGGTCAGGTTTTCCACCAGACTGGGGCCTTCACCGGCCCCTGCGCGCGCAATCGCATCATGCACCGCCTCTGCCACCGCAGAGAAATCGTTGCCATCGACCGTGACGCCGGGCATGGCATAGGCCACTGCCCGGTCAGCAATGTGCTTGACAGCGGTGGAGCGTGCGGTTGAGGTCGACATGCCGTAACCGTTGTTTTCACAAACAAAAATCACCGGAAGTTTCCAGACAGACGCCATGTTCAGCGCCTCGTGAAACGCGCCTTCGTTGTTGGCGCCGTCGCCGAAAAAGCAGACCGTGACATCGGATTTTCCCAGCCGTTTGGCTGAAAGGGCAGCCCCCACCGCGATCGGAAGACCGCCGCCGACAATGCCGTTGGCCCCTAGATTGCCGGTTTTGACATCGGCTATGTGCATAGACCCGCCGCGCCCGTGGCAATAGCCGGTCTGCTTGCCAAAGAACTCGGCAAACATCCGGCCCACGTCCGCCCCTTTGGCGATGCAATGCCCGTGGCCACGGTGGGTTGAGGTGATCTTGTCGTTGTCGGTCAACTCCATGCAGGTCGCCATCGCACTGGCCTCCTGGCCGATGGACAGGTGCATGGTGCCGTGGATCAGCCCCCGGGTGTAGCTGTCTTCCGCGCCTTCTTCAAAGCGGCGGATCAGGTACATGCGTTTCAGCGCTTCCCGCAGTTGGGCGGGGGCATAGTGGCGGATGGCGAAGGGGCGGTTGTCTGGCAGGGCGGTCACGTTACAGCCCCAACATCGCATCTTGGCGGGCGCGCAACATGGCGATCTTGCTCCCCGCCGGAACCGACGCATTGGCGCGGGTGATCAGGTCACCGTATTTGATGGGGCTGGTCACTTTGGCCCCGGTCAGCAAACCGCAGGGAATAGCCTCAGCGGCCCGCGCCTCACCCACCGTCATGATCCAGGCGCGGTAGCAATATTCGCCGATCTGGTCGAGGGTTTCCCCCACCGCCATATCCCTTTTCGCCACGGCGCAAACCTCGGCAACAGGGCGCGGCATCGGCACCATATCGGCCTTGCCGTACAAGACCGCGCGCGCGCAGGTCAGCGGCACTTCAAGGCTTGTCAGGTGGTAGGGACGGAAGAAAGTAAAGTACGGGCCCTGACCCATCTTCAGATCCTCCATCCGTTCGCGGATGCGGGGGTGATCCATTTCAGCCACCACGAACACACCGGGGGCCACACCCTTTCCAATGCTGAAATCAACCCTGCCTTCGCTGGACGACAAGACACCGCCAGCCGATACGGGGACCAGCACCTTGTTCAGGTCTTCGCGAGAGCAGGCCGGGCCGTGCATGCCGGGTTTGTCGGGGGTAAGGCCGGTCGCATTGGCGATGGCGGCCATTTCAACCATGGTCTTTGACCCGTCAACAAATTCGACCAGCATCCGCGGATTCATGTGCCGCCGCATGGCTTCTTCGGTGTAAGTATCTGGCGTGGCATCAATATTCAGCGGATTGTTCTTGCCTTTGCCCGCGCTGATGATGCGGTGACCCATCGCACTGACAAACTCGATCAGTTCCATGCAGGACGAGGGTTCATCGCCAGCGCCCAGCGAATAGATGACGCCCAGACGTTCCGCCTCTGACCGCAGATAGGCGCCGATGGTCACATCCGCCTCGACGTTCATCATCACCAGATGCTTGCCACGCTCCATCGCCGCCAGACCGATTTCCGCGCCGACCGAAGGGATGCCGGTCGCATCAATCACAACGTCGATCAGACCGGAGTCCAGCAGCGTCTCAACCCGGTTGGTGGTGGCGATGCGGCCCGACTCGATGGCCGCGTTCAAACCGTCGGTGGTGGTGGTCGCACAGGCGCGGTCGGGGTCACCGTAAGCAATCGTCACGGCACGGCCTGCGGCTTGCGGGTTCAGTTCGCTGATGGCGCCAATCTCGATCCCGCGCATGTGGGCTACGCGGCTGACAATGTCGGTCCCCATCTCTCCTGCGCCGACCAGACCGATTCGCACTGGCTTGCCGGTTTCGGCACGGGCCGCCAGATCGCGGGCCAGACCGGTCAATGCGACGTTGGTGGGCATCGAGTTTCTCCTTGTATTGTGACTGCAAGGTATTTGAACATTTGCGCATATGTCAATCATAAGTTCACGCTGCAGTGCAGCGGAAATCGGGAAAATACCGGATTGACAGGTCTATTATCATGCACACATTATGCATTGGTGAAACTAAAGTTCACAACTCTGCTTTCGCACACACGGGATCGTCCAAGGGAGGCACCCGACAAAAGCTGTGCAACGCAAGGGTGGCCTGCTTACAATGACGCCATGGGAGGAGACAAAAATGAAGACATCACTAGGGGGTTTCTCGCGCCGGTCATTCCTGCGCACAGGTGCCGCGTTCAGTTTGGCTGCGGCCCCGGTTGGTTTGGCGATGCCTGCGCTTGCGGGGTCGGACCTGCCGGACATCAAGTCGGTTCTCGATAAAATCTCTGTCGGGGGCTATGTCCGCGAAGACTACCGCAAACTGTACAACATGACTGACGATCCGCTGTGGGACCCGGCGAAAGACTGGATCCGTACCGTCGATTGGGAAAAGGTCCGCAGCGAACAGGCCGGCAAGACCGTTCGCTTTGCCATCGGGGCGGCCGATGCCGATTCCGCTGCCGAAGGACTGAAACCGTTCGAGGCGCTTTCGGGCATCAAGGTCGAACTGGTTCCGATCCCCGATGACAGTTTCTATGACAAGGCGATTGCCGAGTTCATCTCTGGCAATGCCTCATTCGACGCGCTGCAGTTCTTTTCCGCTTGGCTGGGCGATTTCGCTGGTCCGGGCTTCTTGGCACCCCTGGACGAATATGCCGTCAAGTGGAAGCTGCCACTGGATGATTTCTATGACACGTACCGGCTGAACTATGGCTACTTCGGTGGCAAGATGGTTGGCATTCCGTTCGACTGCGACATTCAGATGGTCCACGTCCGCAACTCGGTCATGGAAAAGGTTCTGGGCGGCCCGGTAGACCGTGTGACGTCGATCCCGACCTATGACGAGTTGGTGCGTGTGTCGGCAGAGGCGAACAAGCTGGGTGGCGGTGTCGCTGGCATCGGGATGCTGGGCGCGCGCGGCTTTTGGTCGACATATACGTGGGAGCATATCGCGGCCCAGGCCGGGATGCAGTTGTTTGACGACAACTTCATGCCGATGCTGACCTCTGATGCGTCGATGAAAGGCATCGACATTCTGCTGCAACTGTCCAAGAACGCCATCGAAGGCGTGTCTGGCGCAAGCTGGGCAGAAAACCGGGCGGCCTGGCTGGGCGGTCAGGTTGCGACCAACATCTCCTGGCAGGATTCGGGCACCCAAGCCATGCGTCCGGACCAGTCCAAGATTGTCGGCGATTTCACCACGATCTACGAACCGCGCATTGCGGGCGGGGTCTGGGCACCGCCGAACATCGCGGGGTCAACATCTTGCGTCACGGCCACGTCGCAAAACCCGGAAGGCGCGTTCCTGATGCTGGCGTTCCTGACCACCAGTTCGATCATGGCGATGAACGAGGCCAATGCGAACGGCGTCGCCCCCGGATATCGGTCTGTTCTGGCCAACGAAAAGCTGCGCGCTGTCTCGCAGCCGATGAAGGTCTGGTCCGAAAGTCTGGATCACGCCTGGTGCAGCCCCCGTATCCCCGGCATGTTCGAGATGGAGCAGGCCTTGGGCAACGAGATCAACCGCGCCATCACCGGCCAGATCACCGGCAAGGAAGCGCTGGAAAATGGGCAGAAGGCCTGGGTCACCATCATGGCCAAGAACGGCTTTGGCACGGACAAGGCACCGGTCAAATATGCCGACGTCAAGGCTGGCACCTATGTCGGTGCAGGCAAGGCGCTGCCGTTCTGATCTGATGGCAAACATTGCTCCCGCAATTCGGCCTGTCCAGACGGAGGGGGTGGCGAAAGCCACCCCCAACCGCACGCTCAAACGCCGTTCGCCCCGCCTGCGTGCTGCGTTTCCCTATCTGCTGGTCGCCCCTGCGCTGATCTATCTGCTGGCGATCACGCTGTACCCCGGCATTTTCGCCATCTATCAAAGCCTGTTCGTCGTGACCTTCAAAGGCTGGAACTGGGCCGGGTTTGACAATTACACGACCCTGCTGGCCGACCGGGAGTTCTGGCAGGCCCTGACCGACACCTTCATCATCGGCGGCATATCCTTGGCAGCGCAGACCGTGCTGGCGCTGACCGTATCCTATTTCGCCTACCGCGACCCGTTCATCCGTGGCTGGCGCATCATCTTCCTGATGCCGATGCTGTTCATGCCCTCGGCCGTCGCCTTCATCTGGAAGCTGGCGTTCAACGATGGCCGCGTGATTTCAGACCTGTTGATGCGGCTGCGCATCACCGACCACAATGTCGACTGGCTGGCCTCGATCCCGTTGGCCCGGCTGACGCTGATCGTCGCCGATGTC
>JBBRKS010000233.1:0-5562 GCA_038231775.1 Rhodobacterales bacterium
CCTTTGTCGACAACCGGGAGAACCTCAATCTGTGATCTGAACTTACGGTCATCCATAAGGTCAGCGTCTTAGCCCACCTTAGAACGCTGCATCAGACGGCCCTCACCGGAGGAATACATTCATTGCGTGGGTACTGTCAGAAAAAGGATCTTGATTTCGCCGATGCGGTTCTTAGCGGCAACAGATGCACAAACCCAGACCGATCCGACATTTCAAGGCTTGTCCCGAAATGATGCACCTTGCGCTGATGGCAGATGTCGACCATTTCGGTATGACAAGCTCCCATTCCGACCACTTTGACCCCTATGCTAAGAGGCGGGCCTTCCTAACAGTTTCGTGTATGAGCCGCATCCAGCAACGCCTGATGAGCAACGCCGGCCACCGCCGCATTCAACGCGAAGGGTCGCATCTAGCCCAATTTATTGCTGAAGGCCCTTGCCAAGCGCGGGGTTGCGCCAATCAATTCGGTATTGAGTTGTCGTCCAAGGAACGTGATCCGAACGGCCACAAGGTCCTCCAGATCACCGAAAGCGTGGCCTTTTGGTCCCAAATATCGATTCAGGCATTCAATATCTGCAACCTTAGGACATGACACGGATGGACAGCTTCGCCTTCATGACTGCGACCGAGATCCTGTTTGGGCGGGGCAAATCCGCCGAGGCCGCCGGACGGGCGGCAGCCATGGGGAACGCTGTTTTTCTGCTGCATGGCGCAAACGCAATGCGTGCCGATTGGCTGGCTGTGGCACTGAAAGCCCAAGGCTGTAACGTCACCCGTTTTGCGGTGTCCCAAGAACCTGACACAACACTCCTCTCGCAGGCCCTGATTGCGGCCAATGAGGCGCAGGTGGTTGTAGCTCTGGGCGGCGGCTCTGTCATAGACACCGGCAAGGCCGTGGCCGCATTGCTGCCCGCTACCCGCCCCCTGAGGGACCATCTTGAGGTCGTGGGAAAAGGTCTGCCGCTGGACCATGCCCCTTTGCCCTTCATCGCCATCCCCACCACCGCCGGCACCGGAGCCGAGGTCACTCGCAACGCCGTGATCGGCGTGCCCGAGCACCGCCGCAAGGTTTCGCTGCGCGATCCGCGCATGCTGCCGCGTCTGGCGATCATTGATCCGGCCCTGACCGATACGACAGTGAAAGCCGTCACCCTCGCCTCTGGTCTGGATGCGATCACGCAAGTCATCGAACCCTATGTCTCACGCCGCGCCAATCCCTTCACCGATGCGCTGTGTGCCGATGCTATCCCCAAGGGCCTGGTCGCCCTTCGCCGCCTGATGGAGGTCGAAGATGCTGCCGCCCGCGATACGATGTCCTGGGTCAGCCTCTGTGGCGGGATGGCCTTGGCCAATGCCGGACTTGGCGTGATCCACGGCCTTGCCGGCCCCTTGGGTGGGCTGAAACCCGCGCCGCACGGTGCCATCTGCGGTTCGCTGCTGCCACAGGGGCTGGCGATGAACCATGCACGGGTTGCTGACAAGACCCGGACCACTCAGGTTTTGCGCTGGATTGCGCAGGCGTTCAAGACGTCGGACCCGCTTCCCACATTGGCGGCCTGGTCGCGGATGCACGGACTGCCGACCCTTGTGCAGATGGGCCTGACGCCGCACGATTGCAATCTTGCGGCCGAGGCAGCGCTGACCTCATCCTCGATGCAGGCCAATCCGGCCCAGCTTGACGTTGCCGACCTCCAAGCCATCATGACTGCTTCATGACGTACCCGACCGTGCCCATCCACCCCGAGGAAAGCCTCGCTATTCGGGCGACTTGGCCGCAATACGTCGGGGACAGTTCTCACCTTGTAACCCTTGGCATGATTGAGCCGAAAAGAGCCCCGCTAACCATGCCATGGGCGGCGCAGGAGCGCTGGCAGGATATCCTAAGGCTCTGTAACTCGAAATATTGGGCTGAAACCTGTCCGACACCCCACTTCACCGTTTTCAGATTTACCGATGGAGAAAGACATGAAACTCGCGATTGCCGGTGACAGCGCTGGCGAAGGCCTAGCCAAGATTCTCGCCGACCATCTGAGGACCAAGCATGAGGTGTACGAGATTTCGCGGACAAAGGCGGGGTCAGATGCCTTTTACGCCAACCTGGCCGATCGGGTGGCGTCAGAGGTGCTGGCGGGTACGTATGACCGGGCCATTCTGGTGTGTGGCACCGGAATTGGTGTCTCCATCAGCGCAAACAAGGTGCCGGGCATCCGGGCAGCGTTGACACATGACACCTATTCCGCCGAACGCGCTGCCCTGTCCAACGATGCCCAGATCATAACAATGGGGGCACGGGTCATCGGCGCGGAACTTGCCAAGGCGATAGCCGAGGCTTGGCTGGCGCAGACGCTGAGCTTCGACAGCGCAGGTCGCTCGGCCGGCAACGTCGAAGCAATAAACGCGCTCGATGCCAAATACGCCCGCTGAGCTTGTGGCGCTGGTCTAATGACGCGCCCCGGTGTTGGATAGTGCAAATCTGGAGTGCATGACCCAGGCGAAAATGCTGATCAATGGTCGCACCGATTCGGTCTATGGACCTTGTCAGAGCAATCCATCTTGAGGCAGCGCAGCGGGCCGGGAAAGATCGAGAGAAGACCCATCGCAGCTCCTTTCGCTATTTCAAAACGAACCCGGAAACCTTTCGTCTGGCGGTTTTGATTTATATCGGGTTCCGATTGTCGCTTCGGAACGTCGAGGATTTGCGGTACGAGCTTAGGGTCGACGTCATGCATCAAACGGTTCGGTTCTGGTGGCACTCGTTCGTGCCGACGTTCGCCGCAGAAACTTGGACGCGGCGTTTCAAGGGCAAACGGTAGACCCAGTGGCGGTATCACCTTGGCGACGTTTCTTACGGTTGACTTTGAATGCAGGTAACTGCAGCTGACCGTCGATCCGGCATGTTGGGTCGATGAAAATGTCCGGGTTCGATCTTAGTCGCGTTTGCTCACTTGGGATGCGAAATCTAGGCAGGGGAAAAAAAATCAATGGCTTAAGACCCAGAGACGGTTCGACGGCAGTCGCGTTCGCTCCGCCACAAAAATCACAGAAACCGTTAAATTCATTGTTTAAATTTAGAATTTTGACCTACGTTTCCCCCGCTTCTTCCCCCATTCCATTCTGGAAGCGTTAGGAAAGTGGCGGAACGTAGTCGCTCGAAGTCCACCAACTGCGTGCTGGGCCTGACCTTCAGCACGTGTATCCTGCAAGCGGTTCCGCGACAACGAGGTGCGGCTGCAGCTGCACGCGCAGGCCTACAAATTGGCCACGTTTCTGCGCTGCATCGGACTACCCGAGGCCATGGCCGACTGGTCGTTGACCAGCCTCCAACTGAAACTGATCAAGATCGGTGCCCGAGTGGTGCGCCACGCCCGCGCCATCACCTTCCAGCTGGCCGAGGTCGCGGTCACCGGCCCATTGGTGCGCGCCATCCTCGTCGCGATCCGCCGATTGCGAACGCCGCCATTGTGCACGTGACCGCGATCCAAGCCAAAACTGAACGAAAGCTGCAGGACAGGTCTGTCCACCGCGCTGAAAAACGGCGAAGCTGGGCCGGGATGATGCGCGTTTCCGGACCGACCTGCCCAAATTCGAGCGTTTGGGCCCATGCAAGCGCCGTCCGGGAACCGAAACGCTTGATCAGTAAGCGAAATTAGGCGATCTTGCCCTAAAACGGAATGCAAATTAGGAAATGTCGGTTGGAAGGATCACAAAATGAGCAACAAAGTAAAGATCAACTTCGAAAACATCGCTGCCTCCGGCGCAGATGCCCTTATACCCAACGGCTACGACGGCTTCGACTGGAACAACTTTGGGGCCTATGACCCCGACGCATCGGTCACCAGTGGTTACGTTCCTCATGGTGGAACTGCCGTCGGGTTCAACTATGCTGCCAACCCGGGCTCTTTCAGCTCTGTCGAACAGTTCGACTTCAAGCGGGGCTATTTCAGCGCCGCCTGGCTCGATGGCCTCAGCATTACGGTCAATGGCTATCGCAACGGGGTGTTGGTTGCGACCGAGACCTTCAACGCGGATTACGGTCAGAATGAACTGGTCACATTTGACAAGTCTTTCCACAAACTTGACAAGGTGGAGTTCGCTTCCTCGGGTGGCACCGAACATTTCCCGGGGGTCAGTGGAACCCACATCTCGATGGATGACTTTTTGCTCAAGTTGCATCCCATCGCGCTGCACGACCCTCTGGGCTAAAACCACGGTAGGCGGCGCCGGAAAAAGGGCAGCGCCGCCACGCCCTACATGGTATGACCTGTGGCTTTTGACCGCACGAACGTCGTTGAACGCCGGTTGCCAGGGTTGATGCGCTTTTAGAGCACGCTGCCGGGGCGAAATCCCATTCCAACCCGCCGAACAATAGGGTCTTAGGCCGTCCGCGAGGAATATTTTTTTTTGTTTACGGCAACGGGATCAAAGCAGGAAATCAGGTTTCGGCAACCCCGGAACCCGGCTCAGTGCCCAACCGAGAAAGCCATTGTCTGTACCGTTTTCGGCGTTGTAAGTTTCAGCAACGCTCTTGTCGTAGGTTCGCCAGTGCATCCCATTGGGTTTCGTGATCCAGGAACGAGTGCCGGGTTCGCCGCCAAGGGCAGCACGCTTTTTGTTGACCCGCCTCAGAAGCCGGTGGATCGCTTCCTTCGACTGGACGGGATAGACCAACCGCAGGCAGTGACGACAGACGAAATAGCGCGAACCATACAGCTTGCCGACACGTCGCCCACAATGACGCCCGTTCACTTTGCCGGGGCAACGGAAGTAGGGCCTCGTTCCTCCGAAAGCGCGACTGGCGTCGGAAGAGAGCGCGACCTAGGCCTGGTAGTCCGCAGCCGCGTCGCTCTCATACAAGGCCTTGATTGTCGTGGCCGCTGCAACGGCCGCTCGCGTGCTAGGCTCCGTCAGGTCGAGGACGCGGAATTTGTCGCCAATCTTTGCGACAGCTTCGATCCGTCGATATTGGCCACCAAAAGCTTCCGTATAGCGCGACAGCCCCTTCAACTTTGGCATCGCATCGCCGAACTGGATGCCATGCGGGTCGACAATGTCGGCAACGACTGATCCATCGGCCAGTTGACCAAGAAACACAAAGTCAGGACGAACGATCTTCGTTTCCTCGCCCTCCGCGTAGATGATGCCGAGCGAGTCCTGACTGGCTCTGGAAGGGTTGCGATACCATCCCAACGTCCCCGCCCGCTTCAGTTTGGCATTCACGACTTCGCCCTCCCAAGTATTGAAGTCCTCGGGGAAAAGGCCGTCATCGCCGCACAAGAGGTGTCTCTCGAAGCGAGGCAGCGGCGTCTCAACGCCGTTGGCCTCCCGGATGACTGTTGGCTGCATCCACGACGTCGGGCGCGCGAGATCAACCTCCATTGGGTTGGCGCTCATTTCCCGGAGCTATGCCCGAAAGTTGGTGATGGTGTGATCAGGCGGCTTTGATTTCGTGCTTGATGCCGTCGCGGAATTCAACCCCCTGAATGATTTCGGGCAGTCGGTTCTGACCATCGAGTTTACGCCATTTCTTCTTGGCAGACAGCATCAGCTGGTGGGTCATGGCCA
>JBBRKS010000234.1:0-5549 GCA_038231775.1 Rhodobacterales bacterium
GATGCACTCTGAATTTGTGCCGTGGACCAACTTTGCCGACCGCATGCTGAACGAACTGAATTCGGGCGGCAAGTTGTGCGACCTGCTGATCGGCGACAGCCAGTGGATCGGTGGCGCGGCTGAAAATGGCCAATACGTCAAACTGAACGACTTTTTCGACAAGAACGGCATCTCGATGGATGCCTTCATTCCGGCAACCGTCGTGGGCTATTCTGAATGGCCCAAGAACACGCCGAATTACTGGTCGCTGCCCGCCTTTGGTGACGTTGTCGGCTGGACGTATCGCAAGGACTGGTTCGCTGAACCCAAGAATCAGGCTGATTTCAAGGCCAAGTATGGCCGCGATCTGGCCGTGCCCACGACCTTTGCTGAGCTTAAGGACATCGCCGATTTCTTCGAGGGTCGTGAAGAAGACGGCAAAAAGGTTTACGGCGCGTCGATCTACACAGAGCGTGGGTCCGAAGGCATCACCATGGGCGTCATGGACGTGCTGTATTCGTATGGGTTCAAATACGACAACCCCGACAAGCCCTACGACATGGAAGGCTTCGTGAACTCACCGGGTGCCGTTGCGGGGCTGGAATTCTACAAGTCGCTGTACGATTGCTGTGTGCCGCCCGGTTCGTCCAACAGCTACATGGGCGAGGGTGTCGACGCGTTCAAATCGGGTCAGGTTGCGTTGCAGATGAACTTTGCCTTCACTTGGCCGGGGTTCAACACCGACGCCAATGTTGGCGGCGACAAGACAGGCTATTTCACCAACCCGGCCGGTCCGAATGGCGACAAGTTCGCACAATTGGGCGGGCAGGGCATTTCGGTGGTCGCTGCGTCCGACAAGCAGGATGCAGCACTGACCTACATCAAGTGGTTCGCGCAGCCTGATGTGCAGGCCAAGTGGTGGAAACTGGGCGGCTATTCGGCGCTGAAAGCCGTGGTCGAAGATCCGGGTTTTGCCACCAGCCAGCCTTACGCACAGACCTTCCTCGACTCGATGGCGATCGTGAAGGACTTCTGGGCTGAACCGTCTTACGCCACACTGCTGCAAGCCTCGCAGAAATACTTCCACGATTACGTGGTCGCCGGCAACGGAACCGCCAAAGAGGCGCTGGATGGTCTGGTGAAAGACTGGCACGCGACCTTCGAAGAAGAAGGCAAGTACTGATCCCTACGTGCCCGCCTTCTCCCAAGGCGGGCACCCCAGCGCGAGGCCCTTGAGGGCCAACCGGGCCTCGCGCATCATACACCCCCAAGCCCTCGTTTCAGGAATTCATCATGTCCGAACCCATGGCACATCGCATCGCGGCGGCCACCCCTTCTGGTCTTGCGCATCGCATCAGAGGCCTGTCTGACCGCACCATCGCCTGGCTGTTCGTGGCGCCCACGATCTTTCTGCTGCTGGCGGTCAACATCTTTCCTTTGATCTGGACGATACGTCTGAGCCTGACCGATTTTCGCACCAACCGGCCCAACAACCCGGTGAAATTCGTCGGGATCGAGAATTACCGCAAGATCCTGACCGATGCCGACACATGGCTTTCGTTGCAAGCCACAGCGCATTTCCTGATCTGGACAATCGTGCTGCAAGTGCTGATCGGCTTTGCCCTGGCCTATCTGATCAACAAGAAATTCCGCGGCAACGATCTTTGGACAACGCTGATCGTGCTGCCCATGATGCTGTCGCCCGCCGTGGTCGGCAACTTCTGGACCTTTCTGTATCAACCGCAGATCGGCCTCTTCAACTACTTTGTCGAGTTCATTTCCGGCACCGACCCCTCGAGTTTTTCGATGATTGGCGAAGTGGCACTGGCACCTTGGGCCATCGTCATCGTTGACACCTGGATGTGGACGCCCTTTGTCATGCTGATCTGCCTTGCCGGTCTGCGGTCTATCCCCTCGTCGATCTACGAGGCGGCAGAGTGTGACCGCGCCTCAAAGTGGCGACAGTTCTGGACGATCACCATCCCGATGGTGCTGCCCTTCCTGATGCTGGCCATCCTGTTTCGCGGCATCGAAAATTTCAAGATGTTCGACCTTGTGGTGCAACTGACCGGCGGCGGGCCGGGGTCCACGACGCAACTCGTCTCTATCGACCTAAAACGCGAAGCCTTCGAAAAGTGGCGCACCGGCTATGCGTCGGCCTATGCCGTCATCCTGTTCGTCACGGTTTTCGGCCTCGCATCCATCTACGTCAAGGCGTTGAACAAGGTTAAAGAAAGATGAGCTTTTCCATCACCGAACCCTCGAACCGGCAGAAATGGATCGCAGGCACGCTGGTCATCGCTTATGCCGTCCTGACGCTGCTGCCGCTGGTGTGGATCATCGCCACCGGGTTCAAGACGCCCTCTGATGCAATTGCCTATCCGCCCAAGGTGTTCTTTTCGCCCTCACTTGAAGGCTATGTGAACCTGTTCACCTCACGCACCCGCGTCACGCCCGAAGATCTTGCCGCCCTGCCGCCGCCCTCCACCTGGTACGACGCCATCGTGCGCAAGTACGAAATGGTGATCACCGGACCAAGCCGCTACGGCGAGCGTTTTGTGAACTCTGTCATCATCGGCTTTGGGTCTACGTTTCTGTCGGTGTTTCTGGGCACCATCGCGGCCTATGCGTTCAGCCGCTTCAAGGTGCCGCTGAAGGATGACCTGCTGTTTTTCATCCTGTCGACGAGGATGATGCCGCCCATCGCCGTAGCCATCCCGATCTTTCTGATGTACCGCCAATTGGGCCTGAACGACACGCATCTTGGCATGATCCTGCTTTACACAGCCGTGAACCTGTCACTTTCGGTCTGGCTTCTGAAAGGCTTCATCGACGAGATTCCCATCGAGTATGAAGAGGCTGCGCTGATCGACGGCTACACAAGGTTTCAGGCCTTCTACAAAGTTGTCCTGCCGCAAGCTGCCACTGGCATCGCCTCGACCGCCATCTTCTGTCTGATCTTTGCGTGGAACGAATATGCTTTCGCGGCTTTGCTGACCAGCGGAACTGCCCAGACCGCACCCCCCTTTATCCCCACGATCATCGGCACTGGCGGGAAGGATTGGCCCGCCGTGGCCGCTGGGGCGACCCTGTTTTTAGTGCCGATCATGGTGTTCACCATTCTGCTGCGAAAGCACCTGCTCCGCGGCATCACTTTCGGGGCGGTGCGCAAATGACCGTTGGTTTTGGACGCAAGCACATCGCACGCGGTGAAGACGTGAAACCTAAGCAAGGAATACGGCCATGAACGCCTTCCTGTCCGGCCTGATCCGGCTGCGCCGTGGCCCGTGGGAGTTGCTGGCCACGATCCTGATTGCCCTTGGTGTGGTGATGCTGATGCAGCCTTTTGCCCTGATCTTGTTCACCTATTCTTTCCCCGTCACCCTTGTGGGCACCGTCATGTTCATCATCACCAGCCATTTCCCGGAGTAATCGATGGCCCAGATCGTCATCAAGAACATCCGCAAGGAATTCGGCGCCTTCACGGCGGTGCAATCATCCAGTTTCACCATCGAGGACGGTGAGTTCTTCATGCTGCTTGGCCCCTCTGGCTGCGGCAAAACCACCACCTTACGGATGATCGCAGGCCTTGAACTGCCAACTTCGGGTGAGATTTACATCAACGGCGAAGAGGTCAGCCAGAAACCGGCCAGCCAGCGCGACATCGCTTTTGTCTTCCAGATGTTCGCCCTTTATCCGCATATGAACGTTCGGAAGAATATCTCTTACCCGCTGGTCAGCCAGGGCATGCCCAGGGCCCAGGTCAAGGCCAAGGTTGATGAGGTGGCGGGCATTCTGGGCATTCAAGCCCTGCTCGACCGCCCCGTTGGTGGCCTGTCGAGTGGTGATCGCCAGCGTGTTGCCCTTGGCCGAGCGATCGTTCGTAATCCTGCATGCTTCCTGATGGACGAGCCGCTGGGGGCGCTGGATGCCGAATTCCGCGAGCATATGTCGGAAGAATTGCGCGCCCTGCACGACAGGATGCACGCCACAACGGTCTATGTCACCCATGACCAGCTTGAGGCGATGCAGATGGGCGACAAGATTGTTGTGATGAACCACGGAGTTGTCGAACAATTTGGCAAACCGCAAGATATCTACGACTGGCCTGCAACGACCTTTGTCGCCAACTTCATCGGCTCGCCCCCGATGAACTTTCTGCGGTTTGACGGGATGGTTGGCCACGGAGCGACACAGATCGACCTCGCCGGTCAACCCATTGAAATTCCACAAATGCGGAGCGGCGCGAGCGGCGCTTTGATCTTGGGCGTCCGCCCGGAAAACGTCTACCTTGATGATACGGCCCCGACCAAAGGCCGGATCACCGCAGTGGAGTATCTGGGGACCACGCAGATCGTCACACTCGGCACCGCGCATGGTTCAGTCAAGGCGCGGATCAGTTTTCAAACGCCCGTTCAGATCGGCGATACGACCGGCCTGCGCTTTGATCCACGCTCTGTCACGATTTTCAACCCCGAAGGCCGCGCCCTGCTGTCTGCCGCCAATGAAAGGGTGCTGCACCATGGCTGAAGTGATTTTACAAAGCGTCTCCAAAGCCTTCTCTGGCAACACGGCTTTGATCGATGTCAGCATGACGGTGCCCGACGGCGCGTTTGTTGTCCTGCTGGGGCCGACAGGGGCCGGAAAGACCACAATGTTGCGCATGGTGTCGGGTCTGGACAAGCCCGACGCTGGTGACGTTCTGATCGGCGGCCAATCGACGCGGGGCCTGACCCCGGCGCAACGCAATGTGGCGATGGTGTTTCAGCAATACTCCCTTTATCCGCACCTGACGGTGCGTGAGAATATGGAGTTTCCGCTGAAATCGCCCCTGCTGCGCACCCCGAAAGAGGAAATCGCACGGAAGGTTGGTGAAGTCGCGGAAATCCTTCAGATTTCGCACAAGCTGAACAACAAGGCGACCGCACTTTCAGGCGGCGAAATGCAGCGCGTGTCGATTGGACGGGCTTTGGTGCGCAACCCGGCGGTCTATCTGATGGACGAACCGCTCAGTTCGCTTGACGCCAAGCTTCGCGCCGATCTGCGGGTGGAATTGAAGAACATTCAGGCCAATCTTGGCGCGACTTTCCTGTATGTGACCCATGATCAGATTGAGGCGATGACCATGGCCACCCATGTTGGTGTGCTGGATCAGGGCAGACTGGTGCAGTTCGGCACCCCGCGAGAGATTTACGAACAACCAGTCAGTATCTATGCAGCCAGCCGTCTGGGCCAACCCCGGATCAACATCCTGCCCGCAGACCTGTTTGGCAATGCCCCGGCAAAAGCGACCCATATCGGCCTGCGGCCCGAGCACATTCAACAAGGCGAGGGAGAAGACTCGCTGGTCAAACGCGTTGAGCATCTGGGAGACCAGACGCGCCTGCACCTGTCGTTCAAGAACCATGATGTGATCACGGTCACCGGTGCGCATACCGCGCTGCTCAGTGGCGACATCGTCAAGATCAAACCGGACCGGCCGTTCTACTTTGACGCAGACGGCGCACGCATCGCCTGAGGGAGGACACCATGACTCAATTCATGAACAAACGTGAGAATATCGTCACCGA
>JBBRKS010000235.1:0-5543 GCA_038231775.1 Rhodobacterales bacterium
AAGTGGCTCACTTCTCGGTGAAAAAACCGGCTCACTTCTGAGTGAAAATCAACACCCCGGGGCGTTTTGCTTTACCGCAAGCGCCGCTATTATCAGGCAAAAGCAGCTGTTTGCCAGTGCCGCCTCAAGACCGTTGTCCGGTCTATGACAGCTTGCAAGCCAGCTTCTTGCGCACCAAGGTGGCTTGACCGAAACCGACGGGGTCGGTTGTTCGGCCCGCCCGTCTTGCCTTACCGGAGCGAATGATGATTGTCAGAACCCTCGCCTCAATCCTTGATACCCCCGCGCACGTAAAGGGTGACACTTTTGAAAGCCGCCGCATCCTGCTGGCCGCCGATGGCTTGGGCTATTCTCTGCACGACACGATTTGCAAGGAAGGCACAGCCCAGCTTCTGGAATACCGCAACCATATTGAGACCAACTACATCATCGCTGGTGAGGGTGAGGTCGAAAATGTCGCCACCGGCGTGGTCTATCCGCTGGCCGCCGGAACAGTCTATGTGCTTGACCGCCACGAGGCGCATATCCTGCGTGCGCAAAGGGGCGATCTTCGCATCGTTTGCATCTTTACTCCGGCGCTCAGCGGGACGGAAAAACATGACGCCTCAGGCAGTTATCCTGCAGCTGTCTAAGTACGGCACTGGCGCGCACATCCCTTGCAAGCCATCGCGCTTGGCTCTATACGCCGACGGTGGCCGTTCGGGCCACGAGAATCATTTTTGCGGCTTCGTAAAGCCAAAAGAATAGTCAATCGCCGCGTTTGCTCCCGCCGTCGCAGCAGGGGCAGTTCCGGCAAAGGAGAATGCGACATGAAGCTGAATGAACTCGCCGACAATGCAGGCGCCACCAAAAAGCGCAAGCGTGTCGCTCGTGGTCCCGGTTCGGGCATGGGCAAGACGGCTGGCCGGGGTATCAAGGGTCAGGGCTCGCGCTCTGGCGTGGCTTTGGGTGGCTATGAAGGCGGCCAGATGCCGCTGTATCGCCGCTTGCCCAAGCGCGGCTTCAAAAAGCCGAACCAAAAGGAATTCGCTGTCGTCAACTTGGGCCTGATCGAAAAGTTCATCGGTTTGGGCCGTTTGGATGCCAGCCAGCCGATCACTGAAGAGATTCTGGTGGCCGCTGGCCTGACCAAGTCGATCCATGACGGTATCCGCGTGCTCGCCAAAGGGGCGATCACCACCAAGGTCATGCTGGAAGTGACCGGCGCGTCCGCCTCGGCGATTGAGGCTGTGGCGGCTGCAGGCGGCACGTTGACTGTCGCGGCCCCGCTGCCGGTGTTCGGCAAGTCGGTCCGCAAGGTCCCCCTCAAGTAAGTGACCGCTTAAAGCCTTGTGAGCGGCCGCAAGACCGCTTACATCTGCTGCAGTTTTCCCGCGCCGCCGTCCGGAAACGGATCGGCGGCGTTGTACCTTAAAAGACTGGGCCGCTGTCCGAAACCGGACCGCTGGCGCACGGTTCAACACCAACGGAGAAGGTCCGACCATGGCATCCGCAGCAGAGCAAATGGCGGCGAACCTAAGTTGGGGCGCTTTGGGCAAGGCAACCGACCTGCGCCAACGCATCCTGTTCACCATTCTGGTGCTTATCGTCTACCGGCTTGGCACCTATATTCCGGTGCCCGGCATAGACGGCACGGCGTTGAAGAACTTCATGGAAGGGCAGGGCCAGGGCCTTGGCGGCATGTTGTCGCTGTTCACCGGCGGTGCCCTGAAGCGGATGGGTATTTTCGCCCTGGGTGTCATGCCCTACATCTCGTCCTCCATCATCATCCAATTGCTCGCCTCGATGATCCCGGCGCTGGAGCAGTTGAAGAAAGAGGGTGATCAGGGCCGCAAAAAGATCAACCAATACACCCGTTATGCGACCGTTGGCCTCGCCGCGTTTCAGGGTTGGGCGATTGCAGCCAGCATCGCGGCGGGCGGGCTGGCGCACAATCCGGACCTGTTCTTCAAAATTTCTTGCGTGATCACGCTGGTTGGCGGCACCATGTTCCTGATGTGGTTGGGTGAACAGATTACCGCACGTGGTATTGGCAACGGCGTGTCCCTGATCATCTTCACCGGCATCGTCGCTGAAATTCCCGGTGCCTTGGCGCAGTTCCTGTCGCAGGGCCGTTCGGGCGTCATCCCGGTCTGGGTGATTCTGGGTGCCATCATACTTGTCGTGGCGGTGATCGGGTTCGTGGTGTTCATGGAGCGCGCCCTGCGCAAAATTCACATCCAGTATCCGCGCCGTCAGGTCGGCATGAAGATCTATGACGGCGGATCAAGCCACTTGCCGATCAAGGTGAACCCGGCTGGCGTCATCCCGGCCATCTTCGCCTCGTCCCTGTTGTTGCTGCCCACCACGCTGGCCACCTTTTCGGGTGCGCAGACCAGCCCGATCATGTCGACGATTCTCGCCTTCATGGGGCCGGGCCAGCCGCTGTACCTGCTGTTTCAGGGCGCGATGATTGTGTTTTTCGCGTACTTCTACACCGCCAACGTGTCGTTCAAGACCGATGAAGTGGCAGAGAACCTCAAGAACCAGAACGGTTTCATTCCCGGCATCCGTCCGGGCAAAAAGACGCAGGACTATCTGGATTATGTGGTTAACCGCATCCTCGTCGTCGGCTCTGCCTATCTGGCCGCCGTGTGCTTCCTGCCGGAAATCCTGCGCTCGCAGTTCAACATTCCGTTCTATTTTGGCGGGACTTCGGTTCTGATTGTCGTTTCCGTCACGATGGATACGATCAACCAGATACAGTCGCATATGCTGGCCCACCAATACGAAGGGCTGATCGAACGTTCGCAACTGCGGGGCCGCAAGCGGTCAACCACACCGAAGGCCCCCGCGCGCCGCTGATCGGGGGCCAATCGACCTACGAGGAGAGCCTACCCGATGACCAACATTATCCTTCTTGGCCCGCCCGGCGCAGGCAAAGGCACCCAAGCCAAACGTCTGGTGGACGAACGGCAGATGGTGCAACTGTCCACCGGCGACATGCTGCGTGAGGCGCGCAGCTCGGGCACCCAGATGGGTAAAAAGGTCGCGGCGGTGATGGATGCGGGCCATCTGGTCACAGATGAGATTGTGGTGGGTCTGATCGAAGAAAAGCTGACCACCGCCCATCCGGCGGGCGGTTTCATCTTTGACGGCTTTCCCCGCACGCTGAAGCAGGCCGATGCGTTGGGTGACTTGATGACCAGGGTCGGGCAGACCCTGGACGCGGTGATCGAAGTGCGTGTCGATGACGAGGCGCTGAAACAGCGCATCGTCGGACGCTATACCTGCGGAACCTGCGGTGCGGTCTATCACGACACCAACCATCAGCCACGGGTGCCCGGCATCTGCGACACCTGCGGCGGCACAAATATGAAACGCCGCGCCGATGACACCGAAGACGCGCTGCGCACCCGGATGCTGGCCTATTACCGCGATACGTCGCCCCTGATCGGCTATTACTACGCCAAGGGCCAGCTTTCGACGGTCGATGGCTTGGCAGAAATGGACGCGGTCGCAGCCGCCGTTTCGAAAGTTCTTGACAAGCGTTAAAAAGGCTATTGCGGCCCTTGACCCTTGGCGAAAAAGCCCATATTGCACGGCGTCCCGCTGCGGAATCAGTTCGCGGCGGGCAATCGTTTCGGAAGGTCCGCCTTCCGGGTTGTGAAAAAAGGTTCTGGCACCACGGAACCGCAGCTTAAAGGAAATCACGTTTGGCACGTATTGCTGGCGTTAACATCCCCACCGCGAAGCGCGTCCCGATCTCGCTTCAGTACATTGCAGGCATTGGCGCGAAAAACGCCGAGACGATCTGTGAAGCACTGAAGATTGATCGCGCCCGCCGCGTCAATCAACTGACCGATGCCGAAGTCCTGTCGATCCGCGAATACATCGACGCCAACTTCACCGTCGAAGGCGACCTGCGCCGCGAAGTCTCGATGAACATCAAGCGTCTGATGGACCTTGGCTGCTATCGTGGCCTGCGTCACCGCAAGGGCCTGCCGGTTCGTGGCCAGCGCACGCACACCAACGCGCGCACCCGCAAGGGCCCGGCCAAGCCGATCGCCGGCAAGAAGAAATAAGAGGGGCACAGACAAATGGCACGTGATACCAGCAAGACTGCTGCCCGCACCAAGAAGAAAGAGCGTAAGAACATCGCCGCTGGCGTGGCGCATGTGAACTCTTCCTTCAACAACACCAAAATCCTGATCTCTGACGTGCAAGGCAATGCGATTGCCTGGTCGTCGGCTGGCACGATGGGCTTCAAGGGGTCGCGCAAATCGACCCCCTATGCCGCCCAGATGGCTGCTGAAGATGCCGGCAAGAAGGCTCAGGAACACGGCGTGAAAACGCTTGAGGTTGAAGTGCAAGGCCCGGGTTCGGGTCGTGAATCCGCCCTGCGCGCCTTGGCCGCTGTCGGCTTCAACATCACCTCGATCCGCGATGTGACGCCCTTGGCGCACAACGGCTGCCGTCCGCCGAAACGCCGCCGCGTCTAGCAGCGTTCTATTCCTGTCGGGCCGTGCCTTTGCGCACGGCCCGATTTCGTCGTTTGAACTTGAATGAAGATCCTCGGGCGTCTGCTGTCATTCGGACCATAGGCAGCGGGCAAGTATAGGGGCTATAGAATGATCCATAAGAACTGGCTGGAACTCATCAAACCGCAACAACTGGCTGTCAAAGCTGGTCCTGATGCGCAGCGTTACGCGACGCTGATCGCCGAACCGCTGGAACGCGGCTTCGGGCTGACCCTTGGCAACGCGCTGCGCCGCGTTCTGTTGGGCTCGTTGCAGGGGGCTGCGATCACCTCGGTGCAAATCGACAACGTCCTGCATGAGTTTTCCAGCGTCGCTGGCGTGCGCGAAGACGTGACAGACATCGTGCTGAACCTCAAAGGCGTGCGCCTGAAGATGGATGTTGAAGGGCCGAAGCGCCTGTCGATCTCTGCCAAGGGCCCGGGCGTTGTCACCGCTGGTGACATCTCGGAATCCTCGGGGATTGAGATTCTGAACCGCGATCACATCGTCTGCCACCTTGATGATGGCGCTGACGTGTTCATGGAACTGACCGTCAACACCGGCAAAGGCTATGTCGCGGCCGACAAGAACCGTCCGGAAGATGCGCCAATTGGCCTGATCCCGATTGATGCGATCTTCTCGCCGGTCAAGAAGGTCAGCTACGAAGTCCAACCCACCCGTGAAGGTCAGGTGCTGGACTACGACCGCCTGACGCTTAAGGTTGAAACCGACGGCTCTTTGACCCCGGATGACGCCGTGGCTTATGCCGCGCGCATTCTGCAAGACCAACTGGCCGTCTTCGTCAACTTCGAAGAGCCGGAATCGTCGAAAGCGGGTGTCGAGGATGCCGGGCTGGAATTCAACCCGCTTCTGCTGAAGAAAGTCGACGAGTTGGAATTGTCGGTCCGTTCGGCCAACTGCCTCAAGAACGACAACATCGTTTACATCGGCGATCTGATCCAGAAGACCGAAGCCGAAATGCTGCGCACCCCGAACTTTGGCCGCAAATCCTTGAACGAAATCAAGGAAGTGCTGTCGGGCATG
>JBBRKS010000236.1:0-5530 GCA_038231775.1 Rhodobacterales bacterium
CCAGCGTATCATTGCCAAAATCCATCTGCGCCATGCCGGTTGACCCTCGCAAGGTGACCGAGCGGTCATCCGCCCCTTCGACCAGCGACAGGTTGAAGGTAATGTCCACATGGTCAGCGCGGGCCAGAACGCGCCAGCCCTGATGCCGGGCGCCGCCGCCGGGAAGGTCGATCGGCAGGCTCAGATCCAGATGCAGGATCTCGACCGGGCCGAACAGGTCTTGGGCAAACGCGTAAAGATGGGGCCCAAGTTCCAGAAGCAGATTTTTGGGCTCGCGCAAGAGCCACAGGTTGAAGGGTCCCGACCGCAGCGGCGCCAGAGGAAAGCGCCAGTTGATCTCGGCCGATACGATGCGACCCAGAGATCCGCTATCGCGCGCGGCTTTCAACCGGGCATAGGCGGGCAGGGCCAGGAAATTGTGGCCTGCCGCAACCGTCTTGCCGGTCCGTGCCGCCACGTCGGCCATCTGCGCAGCTTCGGCAGCAGAGACGCCTACGGGTTTTTCGACCAGTACATGCAGCCCGGCTTTCAGGCTTTGGGTGGCCAACGCACAATGGGTCTGTGGCGGGGTCAGCACATGCACTGCATCGCACACGCCTGCCGCCAGCATTTCGTCCAGCGAACCGAATGCCTTCACGCCAAGCGCCTCAGCCATCTCGATTGCGGCGGCCTTGTTGACATCGCAGATCGCGGTCAGTTGGACGCCCATCAGTCCCTTGAGAGTCTCGGCATGCCAAGACGCGATGTAACCCGCCCCGATAAGGCCAGTACGGATGGTCTTGGACTGCAAGGCATATTCTCCTGTCGGGTTACTTGTATTCAATAATGCGCATTTCCTGGCCCTGCAACTGACGCGCATAGTAGATGATCATGCCCTGCAGGTTCGGAAATTTCGACAGAACGAGGAACAAAGCCTGATGCAGGGCTGGGCCGGGGGGCCGCCCTTCGCGGCGCAAGCCCCATGCACTCCGCAGCCACGACACTGCATATGCGGTTGCGATTGCCCAAAGCGCCCCCGGTGCCAGGAAAAGCGCGATCAGCGCCAGAAGCGGCAGAACGCCCCCCCAGAAGATCACACGCCGGCGGGAGTTTCTGAAGTAGCCCGCGTGCAAGCTGCCAACTTGAGCAAATCCATGCCCGGCCCGTACAGCGCGCCGCCACCATTGGCCAAAGGTCGTCATCGCCGCGTCATGCCGCGTCATGGCCACGGGCAAACGCACCAGTTTCCAGTTAGCCTTGCGGATGCGGATGCAGAATTCATCATCCTCAGCGGCAATGACTTGGTCATTAAAGCCCATTACCTGTTCAAAGGCGCTCCGGCGCACCATCATATCACCACCACAGGAGGTTATTGGCCCGGCCGGGCGATGCCATTCGGTGTCGCAGATCGCATTATAAATGCTACGTTCAGGATAAATCTCGGAGCGCCAGCCGGTCACGACAGCCAGAGTTGAATAGGCATGTAAAGCCGCCACCGCCGCCTCAAGCCAGCCGTCAGCGACAGCGCAATCGCCATCGATGAACTGAACAAAGTCGGGGGCGGGTTGCATCCCGGCCAAAGCACGAAAGCCCGCATTGCGGGCCCGCGCCGCTGTGAATGGGCGAGACAGGTCAAGCTCGACCACCAAGGCCCCCGCCGCCTGTGCCGCCGCCACCGAGCCATCAGTGGAGCCGGAATCCACATAGACCACTAGCGCCGCCGCCCCTTGAACCGAGGCGAGGCAGCGGATCAGCCGCGCCCCCTCGTTGCGGCCGATCAGGACGGCACCAAGGCGGATGGGATCGGTCATGAGGGCACAAAAGGGTAGCTGGCCGCGATATCGGCGCAATCGGGGAAGAGGGCGCGCAGATGATCATGGTCTTTGGCGAAAACCGCTTCAAGCCTGCGCTGCAGCGCCGGGGTCACGCTTGGCCTGTCGCTCATCTGTCGGGCACCCCGGATGCGGTCGCGCAGGGCCTTAGGCACAAGAGTGCGCCGCAGCGCCGTGGCCACTGGACTGTCGATCAGCAAGGCCTGAAGCGGAAGCCGTTTGACCCTTTGGGCCGAGACATTTTCGCGGGCATTTTCAGCTCGCCATACCAGAGGCTCTGGGTTGCCAAGGAAGACCCCGACCCGGTTCAGCACGTGCTGGGGCGCGGCCGTCATGGTCTCCAGACTGGTCAGAAAAATATTTTTGGCCCCGAAGGTCCTGACATAGGGCGCCATCTGGAGGCCGTAGCATCCGTAGTCGATCAGCTCGGGGTGGCTGGTGAAGGCGGTCTCAATATCGCCGGATATGTTGCCCATCGACCATTCGTGGATGTAATGCGAGACGGCCCGCTCCACCGGGTTGCGGATCAGATAGATCAGCTTGACGGCGGGCAAGGCCACCGCCAGCCGCGCCAGCGCATCAGGATGGGTGGGCATTTTGGTGTAATGCGTGCTTGCCTCGCCCCTGAGATCGCCCGGCGCGGCAGCCGCGAAAAGTCCTTCATACCAAGGTAGACCTCGGGAAAAGATGGCATCGTCGGAAAAGAAATTGGGTTCTTTTGGCGTCGTCATGAAAATGCCAGGCTGGGCGGCAAGTTGCGCTTGCAAAGTGCTGGTACCGCATTTCATAGCCCCGATGATCAGAAAATCCGGCCGCGCCATAGCCTAATCCTGCTTTGCGCTGCGATCACCCAAAGGGGTGCGGAAATTTATCCAGATATCGTGCATTTCACCCTCGTTCATGGGCGTGACCGCTTTGCCCGCCAGCCACCGCAACTGCGCAAGGCCCCAGCCCAAGAGCCAGAACAAATTGGACGCCAAGAGCCCGATATGCCCATAGGCCTGATAGAAAAAGCGGCTGCGTGAGGCATAAAAATAGGCCGGCAGCCGTTTTCGGGCTGCAGCTAGGGCCTTGACCGGGCCGCTGCCGCCCCGGAAATGCACAGCGCGGGCATCGGCTACATAAGCGATCTGCCAGCCAGCCCTGTGGGCGCGCAGGCAATATTCGGTATCCTCGAAATAAAGAAAATACCCCTCATCCATCGGACCAATGGCGTCGATCATGCCGCCGCGCAGCAGAATGCAAGCGAAACTGGCCCAGCCGATCTGGTCGGAGGTAGGGGGCATGGACAAGGGCACGTCATAGCGCGCCAAAAGTCGAGTTACTGGCCCACTGCAGGCCCCTCGAATCAACTCGCTGGCCGGGCTGTGAAACCGAAAGCAACTGGTTTGCTGGGTGCCATCCTCATACTCGATGCGAGGGGCAAGAAGACCCGCCTTGGGATGAGCCTCGGCTGCAGCCAACAAAGTGCTGAAAAACCCCGGTCGCACCAGCGCATCAGAGTTGAGCACAAGGTAGAATGTGGCCCTTTGCGCCTTGATCGCCTGATTGTGGCCACCCGAAAAGCCGGAATTGGTTGCTGACAGCAGCAAACGGACCGGGACGGGTGGCTGTTGTGCGGCGATCCAGTCCGCAATTACCTCGGCAGAACCGTCATCTGATCGGTTGTCGGTCACAATGATTTCCGCAGCGATGCCAGAGATATCCGCCAGAACTGAGCGGACGCAGTCCAGTGTCAGCGCCCCGGTGCGATAGTTGATGATCGAGACAACCAAAGAGTGCATCAGGAAACTCGGCATCCTTGGAAGGGGTAGGATTAACACACATGTGTTATAGTGCCTTGGAAACAATTTCGTAAGAGATTTTTGTGCCTGCCCGATGCACTTGTGCCTGTGAAGCACGAAATGACAAAGGCGACATCAAGTTGATAGGGCTTGGATGATAAGATATGATCATGTGCCACAGATATCGTCTCTTCGGACACGTATAGGGCCATACAAAGTCACAAGGATTTTCGTAGTCAGGCCATGCCCAACACGTTTGCTTATATCATGCTTTTCAGCTGGCCTCTGGTGGTTTTCATCCTGTTTCGCCGCCTGCCGCGCCCCGACGCCCTCGCCTGGTCGATCATCGGCGGCTATCTGGCGCTGCCGTTTGGCGTGGGCATCAACCTGCCGATCCTGCCGACATTCGACAAAACCCTGATCCCGGCCTTTTCGGCGGCCGTGATGTGCTTCATTGGAGGTGGCTATGCGGCACCGCAGCGTCAGACTTTCAGACTTTCCGGGATTGATCTGCCGGACTTGGCGGAGAGTGCCATAGACAGCGCTGCGGCAGGCGTGAAGGCAAAGACCGCCTTCACGCGCCAACATACACGGCGCCCAGCACGCATTGCCGTGGACAAGGCCACGGCTAAGGCCTCTGCGCCACCAGAACAGGGGCGGCTGCCAGGCCTCTTGTGGGGGCTGATCGCCCTGCTGTTTGCGACGCAGATTTTCACCTACATGCAGAACACGGCCCCCTATCAGATTGGCCCCCGCGTTCTGCCAGGCCTCAGCCTCTACGATGCGTCTGCTATGATCCAGGACACGCTGATCATGCTGCTGCCCTTCTTTTTGGCACAACGCTATCTGGGTTCGCCGGAGCTTCAGGCCAGCTTGCTGCGTATCCTGTGCATCGCGGGCCTGATCTATTCCTTGCCGACCCTGTTTGAGGTCCGGATAAGCCCGCAACTTGCCAAATGGACCTATGGCTTTCTGGCACAATCCTTTGCCCAGACCATGCGCGACGGCGGCTTCAGGCCCGTGGTGTTCTTGCAGCACGGGCTTTGGCTTGCCATTTTTCTGGCCGTGTCCGCCGTGTCTGCCTTTGCGCTTTGGCGCCATGATCGTGCGGAGGGACGGCAGAGTTTCGGCCTCTTGGCCGGATTGTGGCTGTTGGGAGTGCTGTTTCTCAGCCATTCCCTAGGGGCCTTCGCCGTTCTGATCCTGATGATCCCGATCGTGCTTCTGTTTCCGGTTCGCGGCCAGATGCTGGTCGCGGTGCTGGTGACCACCGTCATCCTGACCTATCCGATGCTGCGGGGTGCCGGTCTGATCCCGGTTGAGTCCGTCTATGGTTTTGCCGGTTTCGTCAGCGAAGACCGGGCCGATTCGCTCAAATTCCGGCTCGGGAATGAAGATGCTCTTCTGGCGCATGCCAATGAAAAGGCTCTGGTCGGCTGGGGCGGCTATGGGCGCTCCCGCATTTTTGATGCGGAGAGCGGGGCGGACACCAGCGTCACAGACGGTATGTGGGTCATCGAGATGGGTGTCTCGGGCTGGCTTGGTTATGTGGCAACCTTCGGGACGTTGGCAGGGCCCATCGTACTGCTCTTTCTGCGACGGAAACGCCTGGGCGTTTCACTTGCAACGGCGGGGCTTTGCCTCATTCTGATGGCCAATATGATCGATATGATCGCCAACGCAACCATGACGCCTGTGACGTGGCTGATCGCCGGCGCTCTGGCCGGGCGCTGCCGATTTGGCGCTCTGCCATCTCTGGCAAGCTTCGGCAAGGAAGGTGCGTCGTACATGCGTTCGAGCGCATCGTCCGGTGATGCACTCAGAAAAATTCGCCCCCTGCGGAGCGCCGGAAGCTTTGCACTGGTGATCCTTTCGGCTCTCTTGCTGGCCCCCAGCGCGACCATTGCCAACAGCTCCTCTCCCAGTGGCGTCGGG
>JBBRKS010000237.1:0-5476 GCA_038231775.1 Rhodobacterales bacterium
ACGCAAATCGGCCAAGGGCAACCGGTTTGCCTTTGTCAGCCTGTCGGACCCGACGGGGCTTTATGAGGTGACGGTATTCAGTGACACGCTGGAAGCGGCGCGGGATTTTCTGGAGCCGGGGATGAATGTGGTCCTGACGGTCGAGGCCAATCTGGAAGGCGATACGCTGAAACTTTTGGCGCGGGGTGTGCAGCCGATTGATCAGGTCGCAGCAGAGGCCGGGGCGCAGGCGATCCGGGTGCACCTGAACCGGGCCGAGGCGATACCCTCACTCGCCGCCTTGCTGGCCCGGGTCGAGGGGCGCAACATGGCGCAGATCACCCTGTGCGTGCCGGATGCAGAGGGGCGCGAAATTGACGTGACCCTGCCGCAGCCTTACCCCCTGACCCCGCAAATCCGCGGCGCAATCAAGGCGATGAGCGGTGTGGTGATGGTGGAAGAGGTCTAGGGCGGGGCGGGCAGGCCGTGAAGAGTTGATATGCGACGTCTGCCCAACGCGATGTCTGGGCCAAAGCGCCAGCGAATTGCCACATCGTCACGCCGCCCGCCGTCGTGCTGTTGCGTGCCTCCGGCGGGAGTACTTGGCAAAAAGCAAATCGGCAGAACAGATGATGCCGGTCACACATCAAACGCCGTCCCTACCAATGCGGCGGGGGTACGTCAGCTTCTGGGGCATCGGCAAAGCCCGCTTCACGTTCAGCCTCGCGTGTGGCCAAAAGACCCACGATCCGGGTCAGGCGGTCCATCTCGCGGCCCTGACGGGTGACCATGTCGGACAGATCTTCAACGGCCCGGATCAGGTGGGCGGTTTTCTCTTCAAGCGCATCGACGCGGTCCATCTCTTTGCCTTTCATTCTGGCCCAAATAATCCACTGGTGGTCCGGAGGGTGTCAAACCCTCCGGCGGCTGGCCCCGGGCGCTGCCGCAGTCCTTGAAGCGCCCCCCCGCCTCCGCTATGGAAAACCCCAAACCATCCAAGGGGCCCACCATGGCACAGGACAAACCCGCCCGCCGCCCGCGCGCCGAAACGCCCAAGGGCTTTCGCGACTATTTCGGCGCGGACGTGACCGAACGCAAGCAGATGCTGGACAAGATTTCCAAGGTCTACGAATTGTACGGCTTTGACCCTCTGGAAACCAGCGCAGTTGAAACGGTTGAGGCTTTGGGCAAGTTCCTGCCCGATGTTGACCGCCCGAACGAGGGCGTTTTTGGCTGGCAGGAAGCCGGGGCTGAGGGGGGCGAGGCCGACTGGCTGGCGCTGCGCTATGACCTGACAGCGCCACTGGCTCGGGTTGCCGCCCAATACCGCAATGATTTGCCAAGCCCGTATCGCCGTTATGCAATGGGGCCGGTGTGGCGCAACGAAAAACCCGGCCCGGGGCGGTTCCGGCAGTTTTACCAATGCGACGCCGATACGGTGGGGGCGCCAAGTGTGGCCGCCGATGCCGAGATTTGCATGATGCTGGCCGATGCGCTGGAGGCTGTGGGAATTGAGCGCGGCGACTATGTGGTTAGAATAAACAGTCGCAAGATTTTGAATGGGCTAATCGAAAATGTCTTTGGCTCTCATGAACCGCGAGCTATTGAAAGGCCTGCTACGCAGGCCGCCATTGATGCGGCCCTTTCAGATTTCATCCTAAGAACCGCTGATAAATTTGACAAAGTTGGGGAAAACGGTGTCCTAGAACTTCTCACAGTTGGCAGAATAGACCAGTCAGGTGCTAAAATTGAAGGCGCAGGTTTGTCTGAAACTCAAGCTAAACTGGTTGTCGGGTTTCTCAAGGCGCGCAGCAATTCCAATACCGAGACGCTTGAGAATCTTAAGCGTATCGTCGGAAGTTCAGTCACAGGCCTCGAAGGGGTCGCCGAACTCGAAGCAATGGCCGATCTCCTCGAAGCCCAAGGCTACGGCCCTGATCGCATTGTCATCGACCCCTCTGTCGTGCGGGGTCTCGGCTACTACACTGGCCCGGTTTATGAGGCTGAACTGACGTTTGAGATCCTCGACGAAAAGGGCCGCAAGCGGCAGTTTGGCTCGGTGGCGGGGGGCGGGCGGTATGATGATCTGGTCAAGCGCTTTACCGGGCAGGCGGTTCCGGCCACCGGGGTCTCGATTGGGGTGGACCGGTTGTTGGCCGCTTTGCGGGCCAAGGGGCGGTTGAGCGTTGATACGGCTGGGCCGGTGGTCGTCACGGTCATGGACCGCGACCGGATGGCGGATTACATGGGGATGGTGGGGGAGTTGCGCTCTGCCGGTATCCGGGCAGAGGTTTATCTGGGCAACCCCAAGAACTTTGGCAACCAGTTGAAATACGCCGACAAACGGCAGTCGCCGGTCGCGGTCATTCAGGGTGGGAACGAGGCTGCTACGGGCACGGTCATCCTCAAGGACCTGATTCTTGGGGCGAAGATTGCGCAAGGTGCGTCGCTTGAGGAATGGAAATCGCGGCCTGCGCAGGTTGAGGTTCCCCGCGCAGACCTTGTGGCGGCAGTGCGGCGGATGCTGGCGCAATGACGCCAAAGGCCGTCATTCGCGCCGAGGCGGAGCGGCTGTTTGCGGCGTTTCAGGCGGCGGGTGCTGTGCCAGTGGATGCCGATATCCTGCTGCCCGCCGAAACCTTGCTGGACCTGTACGGCGAGGATATCCGGGCGCGCGCCTATGTCACCACCGACCCGTTGCAGGGCGAAATGATGCTGCGGCCCGATTTTACCGTGCCGGTCGTGCAGGCGCACATGGCGCACGGTGCAGAGCCTGCGCGCTACTGCTACATGGGCGAAGTGTTTCGCAAGCAGGACCAGCAGAACCGGGCGAGTGAGACGCTTCAGGTCGGGTTTGAGGTGTTTGACCGCACAGCCCCCGAAGCGGCGGATGCCGAGGTGTTCGCCCTGTTCCGCGATGTTCTGGCCGGGGTGCCGGTGCGGGCCGTGACCGGCGATATCGGGATCTTGATGGCGGCGGTGCGCGGTTTGGCCACAACGGACCGGCGCAAGGCGGCGTTGCTGCGCCATATCTGGCGACCGCAGCGGTTTCGGGCGTTGCTGGACCGGTTCTCGGGGCGGGCGCCGGTGTCGGCGGCGCGGGCGGGGCTGTTGGACCGCTTGGCTGCGGGGTCTTTGGCGGAACTGATGGCGGCGGCGGGGCCTTTGGTGGGCCTGCGGGATACGGACGAGATAGCCTCGCGCGCCGAAGCGTTGCTGGAGGATGCCAAGGCCGCCCCGATTTCGGCACTGGAGGCTGCAATGCTGTATGACCTGTTGCAATTGCAGGCCCCGGCGGCGGCAGCTTTGGCGCATTTGCGCGGGATTTCAGCGCATTTGCCCGCGATTGTGCCAGCGGTTGAACGGTTTGCAGCCCGGCTTGACGCGTTGGCCGGGCGCGGCGTTGATGTGAAGACCCTGGCGTTTGAGGCGAGCCATGGCCGCACGGCGATGGAGTATTACGACGGCTTTGTGTTCAGCTTTGTGGGTGGGGATGAGGTTGCAGCCTCTGGTGGGCGCTATGATGCGTTGACGGCGGTTCTGGGGCAGGGGCGTTCCATTCCGGCAGTGGGCGGGATCGTGCGGCCGCATCTGGTGGCAGCGCTGCGGGGGGCCGTCTGATGGTCAAGATCGGGGTGCCGTCGAAGGGGCGGCTGATGGAAAAGACGTTCGAGTGGTTTGGGTCTCGCGGGTTGCGGATGGCCAAGACCGGGTCAGAGCGCGAATATGCTGGCGTGGTTGAGGGTGCCGCTGGTGTTGAACTGGTCATGCTGTCGGCTGGAGAGATTCCGCGCGAACTGGCAGCCGGTCGGATTGATCTGGGGGTGACCGGGACCGATCTGGTGCGCGACAAGCTGGTGGACTGGCGCGGGCAGGTGGTTGAGGTTGCAGCCCTTGGGTTTGGCCATGCCGATCTGATCTTGGCGGTGCCGGTGGCGTGGGTGGATGTCGATACGCTGGACGATCTGGATGCGGCAGCGGCAGCGTTCCGGGCACAACACGGCTTTCGGCTGCGCATTGCGACCAAGTATCACCGGCTGGTGCGGGAGTATCTGACAGCGCAAGGGGTGGCCGATTATCAGTTGGTCGACAGTCAGGGGGCGACCGAGGGCACGGTCAAGAACCTGACGGCGGAGGCGATTGCGGATATCACCTCCTCGGGGGAAACGTTGCGGGCCAACCACCTGAAGGTGTTGAGCGACGCGGTGATCCTGCGGTCAGAGGCGACGTTGTATCGGTCTGTTCTGGCGGACGGGGCCGAGGTTGCGGCCCTGTTGGCGACGATTGGCTGCTGACGGGTTGTTTTGGCTGGCCGCCGGGGGTTTCACACCCCCGGACCCCTGTGGGATATTTGTGGACCAATGAAATTGGGGGTCAGGTTTTTCGGCTGGCCAACGCGACACCTGTGGCAGCCAGGGCCATGCCGAGCCAGCCTGCGGCGGGCATAACCTCTCCGAGCAGCGGCCAGGCGCACAAGGCTGACAAGGGCGGGACAAGGTAGAACAGGGCGGAGACTCGGGCGACCTGTCCGGCGCGGATCATGGCGAGAAGCAGCGTCATGGCAAGCAGCGAATTGCCAAGGACAAGGTAGGTCATCACCCAGACAAACTGGATGTCCCATTGGATTTCAAGGGATTCGGTGGCGAGTGCTGCAGGGACGCAGAAAGCAGCTCCGACGGCGTACTGGATCAGGTTGGCGGTAACCGGGTGGTGTGTGGCACCAAACCTTTTTTCGTAGAGTGTGCCGCCGGTGATGCCGAGAAGTGCTATTATGGTGCAGATCAGGCCGAACGGGTTTTCGGCGGCGACGTTGGCCCGGGCAAGGATCACCACGGCAGCGCCAGCAAGGCCCAAGGCAAGCCCGATCCAGCCCATCGTGCTGACCTTCTCGCCGACAAGGTAGGGGGCTGTCAGAGCCACGAGGATGGGTTGCAGGCAGACGATGATCGACACCGCCCCGGCCGAGATGCCGGATTTGAACGCGACATAGCACAGGCCGAAATAGACGACCTGAATGAGAAAGCCCACGACAGCCACATCCGCCGCTGCGCGCCATGATTTCGGCAAAGGTGGCCGCAGGATCAGGGCGACCGGAATCAGCACCAGCAGGACACAGACATAGCGCAGCGCCAGCAAGGTAAGGGGTTGGGCATGTTGAAGGCCCAGTTTGGCGATGCCGAACCCGGCGGACCACAAAAGCAGAAAGATCACCGGGGCGGCGGCAAGCCAAAGGGGGCGTTTCATGGCGTTTGTTTGGCTGAGAGCGCCGGGCCCGTCAGCGCGGGAGGATTTGCGTGGGCGCGACGGCAGGAAGCGGTCGCGAGCCGTGTGGCGCACCTCATGCCGTTTGTCTGCGTGCATTGTGCGCGCAACTTAGCGCAGACCGATTTCGGCCAAGGCCAGAGCAAGGGCCGGGGGCAGGGCGTCGTCCAGCGCTCGGCCTTTGGGCAGGTCACGCGGGCTTTCGGCGGGGTTCAAGTAGCGCCATCCCTGGAAG
>JBBRKS010000238.1:0-5455 GCA_038231775.1 Rhodobacterales bacterium
GGGGATGTCGCCGAAGGCAGACAGAAAGATATCCATGCGGGGAACGGGCTCCAGAAGGGCGTTTCATGCCCAAGAATCCATCCCCACGAAATCCGCAAGACCCCTCAGATCAGGTCAGATTCCAAACGCGATTCCCCTGAGTTTAGCGTCAGATAGTTTTCCCGTGTGGGCGGCACGCCGCATTTTTTCATGAGGCTGAGAAGAGCTCTGCCGAAACGGTCGGGTCGAGAAAATTCATCGTCATCCGACGTGTCAATTTCAGGGGGCGGCGCTTTGCGTTCCATAGGTGGTCTACTCCAATTTTCTAGGCGAAATGATCGTGGCAGATCAGGGGGTTTCGTCAGGGAAATCATAGCAGTATTGCTCCGTTTCGGGGAGGTAAATCGTCGGGTTTTCGCTACAAACTACGCTGCCCATCGCGCGGACAAAGCCTCAGCCTGTTGCAGGACGACCTGAACGGCGGCAGCTTCTAAATCGGGGGGGTAGCCGTACTTCCGCAGGATGCGCTTCACCAAGACCCGCAGTCGGGCTCTGGCATTTTCCCGGTGTGCCCAGTCGATCGTGATGTTTGATTTCAGACTTTGCAGCAGCTCGTGGGCGATCACCTTCAACTGGTCGTTACCCATCACCTGAATGGCGCTCTCGTTTTCTGCCAAGGCGTCGTAGAAGGCGATCTCCTCCAACGAAAGCCCTTCGGCCTCGCCCCGAGCCCGTGCTGCCTTCAATTCCTTCGCGAGGTTGATCAGTTCCTGAATGACTTCAACCGTGCTGACGGCGTTGGTGTGATAGCGGGCTATGGCATCTTCAAGCCGTTCGGAGAACCGCCGGGTTTCGGTCACATTGGAATGGCTGCGCGATTTGATCTCATCGTTCAGCAGTCGCTTCAGGGCTTCCAGTGCGAGGTTCTTCTTGTCCATCTGCTGCATCTCAGCAAGGAACTCATCCGAAAGGATCGAAATGTCAGGGGCGGTGATCCCGGCAGCTTTCAGAATATCCACAATTTCTGTGGAGGCCACGGCGCGGTCAACAATCTGCCGGATTGCCATTTCGCGGGCAGCTGACGTCTTGCCGTCCACTTCGGACACTTTGGTCATGGCCGCCCGGACGGTCTGGAAGAAGCCCACCTCGTCGCATACCTCCCGCGCAGGGTCGCTGGCAGCGCAAAGTGCGTAGGCCTTGGACAGCGCCAGCACTTCGTCCGGATAGCGCCTGTGGGCGCGTTTCTGGGCGTCTGGCGAGGTTTCCTTTCTGGCGGCCTCCTCCTGCTTTTCCAATATCCAATTCAGCGCCCCAGCAAGGGCCACAAGCCGCTCGTGGGGCGTGCCTGTCAGTCCCTTTTGATAGTTGAGGCCGTGGTACATTGTCCGCACCACGTCCAGCTTTTCCAGCATGACGGCCACGGCTTCCGCTTCGTCGATCCCGGCTTGCTTCTGGTCGGCATTGGAATATTGGCCGAGCGCGGATTTCAGGTTCTGGGCGATGCCGATGTAGTCGACCACCAGCCCGGCGGGCTTATCCTTGAACACGCGGTTCACCCGGGCGATGGCCTGCATCAGCCCGTGGCCCTTCATCGGCTTGTCGATATACATCGTGTGCATGGACGGGGCGTCAAAGCCGGTGAGCCACATGTCTCGCACGATCACCAGCTTGAGCGGATCAGCAGCATCCTTCGATCGCTTCGCCAAAAGTTCGCGCCGTGCCTTCCCGCCGACATGCTGCTGCCACCCTTCGGGATCAGAGGCCGAGCCGGTCATCACGATCTTGATCTTGCCCTCGGCATCATCGTCGGAATGCCAGAACGGGCGCAGGTCGATCACGGCGTCGTACAGCGCCACGCAAATCCTGCGGCTCATGCAGACGATCATCGCCTTGCCATCCATCGCGCCGATCCGAGCTTCAAAGTGGCGCACGATGTCTTCCGCAACCATCTGCAGCCGCTTTTCCGATCCGACCAAGGCTTCAACCGTTGACCACTTCTTCTTCAGCCGCTCCTGCTCGCCGTCGGCCTCATCCTCAGTCAGGTCAGCAATCTCGGCGTCCAGCTTCGGCTTTTCGTCCTCGGGCAGTTCGATCCGGGCGAGGCGGCTTTCGTAATAGATCGGAACCGTTGCACCATCCTCGACGGCCCGGCTGATGTCGTAGATGTCGATGTAGTTTCCAAAGACCGCTGGAGTGTTCACGTCGTCCTGTTCAATCGGCGTGCCGGTAAATCCAATGAAGGACGCGTTGGGTAGCGCGTCACGCAGGTACTTGGCATAGCCGTAGGCAATCTCGCCGGTCTTTTCGATCCGCGCTTTGAAGCCGTATTGGCTGCGGTGTGCTTCGTCGGCGATGACGATCACGTTCCGGCGGTCAGTCAGGACAGGATAGGCCTCGCCTTTTGCTGGCGCGAATTTCTGGATTGTGGTGAAGACCACACCGCCCGAAGCGCGGGCCAACGCCTTTTGCAAATCTTCACGGCTTTCGGCCTGTACCGGGGTCTGCCGGATCAGATCGCGGCACATCGAGAAGGTTGCGTACAGCTGGTCGTCCAAATCGTTGCGGTCGGTGATGATAACGAGGGTGGGGTTCTCCATCGCAGGCTCGCGCACCAACTGGCCCGCGTAGAAGGCCATCAGGAGACTTTTGCCGCTGCCTTGGGTATGCCAGATCACCCCGACCTTGCGATCCCCCTTGGCGCGGCTGGCGGCCACGGTGGCGGTGACGGCCTTCTTGACGGCGTGGAACTGGTGATAGCCTGCAATGATCTTCGCCGTACCGCCACCCATTTCGCCAAAGACCGTGAAATCGCTCATCATCGACAACAGGCGCTTGCGTTCAAACAGCCCCTCGATCAGCACCGTCATCTCTGGGCTGCCCTTGGGCGCCACATCGGCACCGTCGGTCGTGCGCCACGGCATGAAGCGTTCGGCATTGGCGGTCAGCGAGCCGACCCGGGCGAGGATGCCATCCGTTGTCACCAGCAGCGCGTTGGTGCGGAAGATCGAGGCGATCTGCGCTTTGTAGGTCTGCAATTGCTGATAGGCGGCGGCGAGGTTGGCATTCTCGGCCCCCGGCTTTTTCACCTCGATGACGGCCACGGGCAGACCGTTGAGGAAGACCACCACATCCGGGCGCCGGTTGTGGCCGCCCTCGATCACCGTGAACTGCGAGATGGCGAGCCAATCGTTGTGCGTATCGGCAGGATCGATCAGATGCACCGTGCCGCCCCGGATCGCGCCGTCTGCGGCTCGGTACTCCACCCCCACACCTTCGACCATCAGCTGGTGCAGGCGGCGGTTTTCCTCGATCAGCGTCGGGCGTTCAAAGGCCACGACCTTCTTGATCGCGTCCTCCCGCGCCTCGGGAGGGATCGAGGGATTGAGCCGGTCCACCGCCGCACGCAGGCGACCCATCAGCAGAACGTCGGAGTAGGCCTGCCGCTCGGGGCTTGTCCCGTCAGGACCAGAGGTCACCTTGTCGTTCAGGCAGACGTAGCCCAGATCGCCGAGGTGATCGAGCAGGACGCCTTCGATATGGGCCTCGGTCAACATGCGGCAATCCGATCCAGTCAATACTGCGATGCGCTAAGTTGTGTAGTTTCGCTCTCTGTCACGCAACTGGACATATAAAACCAAACATCCAATTCTTGTGAAGCAAAAGCGCCCGCAGGTGTCAGGCGTGGTTGTTGGTTGTATTGATGATCGTGACCCTGCCCGTTTGACATCCAAATCCATTCAACAAAAGCCAAGACGATCGAATTGTCCTCGAACTGAAAGGAAATGCTTAGACCATCTCGGCCATCCGACTTTTCGGATAATCCCAACTCGATTATCCCACTCACTGACCCACCTTTGGCGATTTGTTCTAAGGCTTCCATCGCATCGGCGACGATGCGGGCCGATCGGGCATCTTTGGCAAACTTCAGCCACTGAACTAAGGTGGCGTGGAGGTCATCAATCACGGACAGGTCATCATTATTGAGATGCCAACCGGGCGAACGCGGAAGCTCTGGTGCACAGGAGTTTTCTGCTCGCGACCGTGAACCATGAAACTTGAAAATCTCTTCTGTCACACAAAACCCTCATTACTTGTCTCGACATCAACCACCCGCACCTCGCCCGACATTAGGCGGGGGAGCAAGAGGTCGCGGGTTTCGGCGAGGGTGCGGGCTTCGTGGATGTTGGCGCGAATACGTTCGAGCATCGGAGCGACGGTTGTGTCAAAGGCGTTCGCAAGTTTTGGGATCGGCAGCGTGACAGGATACTTCGCCATGATTGACCAACTCGTGCGCGGCATCTTCGTGCCGGTTGATGTCTTGTCGGTAAATGCGACGAAATCTTCGCAAGAAATGCAAGAGATGACAAAGCCAGACCAGCCCGCAGATTTCGGGCGGACAACGACGATGTCAGTTGAACATATGCCCGCCACTGGCGCGATCCCAACCTTGTGGAAATAGGGGCGCAGTTTTCCGAAAAGGAAATCGCCCACATCGAAAGCCGCCTTGTTCGATGAAACCTTACCCGCCCCATCCCAATCGCTCAGCGCTAAAGACCCTAGCGGCATGTGTTCGAGGCCGATATAGGGCGTCTTGGGGTCGATTTGCGAAGGATCAACGCCTTCGTTTTTGGCCTTGGCAATCGCACCTAAAGTGCCAGCTTCCCACCCCTCGGGCTTGCCCGTCTCATCCAACCGGTCCGGAAACAGCGCCCAGAGCTCGGGCGAAAGATAGGGGGTTTGGCCTGCCATTTTGGCGCGGGTGGGGCCGAAGTCGACGAACCAGTCGCGGAACAAGGCCCGCGCCATCGCCTCCAACGTCTCATTCATCCGCCGGTTCAGTTCGATCTTGTCATCCAGAGCGCCGAGGGTGGCGGCAACGTCGCGTTGTTCGGGGAGCGGTGGCACCACAATTGGGCAAGCTGACAAAATGCCTGTGTTCAAATTCGGCATGGTTGCGCCGTGCGCATGTCTCACGATCCATTCTCGAGCCTGCGGAGCGCCCAGATACATCGACGCAAAAAGAGGATCGACCACGCCTGTGCCGACGCGAACTCTCAGGCAACCGGTGCCGCAAAGCCAGCCTTCTTCATTTGATCGGATCAATGCACGTCGCTCAACGTCACCCCTTCGGCTGTAAACAATATCGCCAACTGTGACGCGATACTTGGAAAGGCGTATTGCGTCGCCATTGGTAATGCGCGCAATCCCAGTTTCGCTAATTCGATTGTCGCCAATATTTTGCGGCATGATCGACGGAATGCCTTCTGCAACGTAATCAGCTGCGTGTAGTTGGCTTCCGAATGGTCCCGTTTGGACGCCTCCTCCACCTTTCAAACACAGGGGAATCGCGTTTGGAATCTGACCTGATCTGAGGGGTCTTGCGGATTTCGTGGGGATGGATTCTTGGGCATGAAACGCCCTTCTGGAGCCCGTTCCCCGCATGGATATCTTTCTGTCTGCCTTCGGCGACATCCCC
>JBBRKS010000239.1:0-5417 GCA_038231775.1 Rhodobacterales bacterium
AACGGATGCTGGGCCAAACCCGTGCGCAACCTTACACCCAAAAACCAATAGCCAAACCGCGCCATCGTTCAGCCCTCCGCCTGACACTCCCCGCAGGGCTTGACGAAAACCGCCCGGTGGCGCAGACCCAAAGCGCTTCGGGACCCAAAGGACACCTCAGATGGAATTTCTCGATCAGGCGCTGAAGGACCTGTTTGTCGATCTGCACACCTCTGGTCACTGGCCTGATCAGAAGGTGATCTCGGACGCCATCCTTCTGGCCCCCGCCGATGAAATCCTGACCGCCTATACCACCGCCAAAGCCGAAGGCCCGGTCGATCTGCAAGCCTTCTTCACCCGCTGGTTCCGTCCGGTCAGCCATGATGCCAGCTACCGCACCGACCATGCGGGCTCCGCGACCGACCACCTGCAAGCGGTCTGGCCGCACCTGACGCGCCCGGCGGATGACCCCGACGAACGCTCGACCCGGATGCCCCTGCCGCATCCCTACATCGTCGTCGGCGGGCGCTTTCAAGAGGCCTATTATTGGGACAGCTACTTCACTCAGCTTGGCCTCCTGAAATCCGGTCAGCATGACCTTGTCGGCAATATGCTGGACAACTTTGCCCATGCGATTGCCACGCTTGGCCATATCCCGAACGGGTTTCGCAGCTATTTCCTGACCCGCTCGCAGCCGCCGTTCTTTGCCGCCATGGTGCAGGATTACGGCCGCGCCACCGGCGATCTGGCTGGGGCTTACGCCAGATACCGTGCCGCGATGCTGGCCGAATACCGCTATTTCATGACCTCGCCGCACACTGTCCGCGGCCTTGCCCGCTACTGGGACACGGCGGATGGGCCACGGATAGAAATGTACGGCATCGATCTTCATTGGCTGCCCCACACCAAAACCCACCCCGATTTCTTTCGCGACCTTCGGGCGGCCTGTGAAAGCGGTTGGGATTTTTCTTCGCGCTGGCTGACCGATCCGCATGACCTTGGCACGATCCGCACCACGGGCCTTTGGGCGATTGACCTGAATTGCCTGCTGCTGCGGTATGAGGAAATTCTGGCGCAGGCCACCGGCCATTCCCGCTTTACCAAGGCCGCCAACATCCGCCGCGCCGCCATCTCGCAGCGCTTTTTTGACAAGGACACCGGCTATTTCTGCGACGTCGAAATTGCCACCGGTCGCACGGTCCCGATGACCACGGCAGCGGGCCTGTTTGCGCTGTATGCCGGGGCTGCCACCCCGTCGCAGGCCGACCGCACCGTGGCGCGGATGCAAAGTCACCTGCTGCAACCGGGCGGGTTGCTGACCACCGACATCACCTCGGGCCAGCAATGGGATGCGCCGAACGGCTGGGCGCCCTTGCAATGGATCGCCATTCAAGGCCTGCGCCGCTACGGGTTTGACGATCTGGCAGATGATTTGCGGCTGCGCTGGCTTGCCACCTGCGATGCGGTTTTTGCCGCCTCTGGCAAGTTTGTCGAAAAGTACAATGTGATCGACCCGCTGGCCGCCTCGACGGGGGGTGAGTACGATCTGCAGGACGGCTTCGGCTGGACGAACGGCGTCTATCTTGACCTTGTTTCCGGCCAGGCCAAGATTTTTGTAAAGACGGAATGAAGACAGAAAGAAGACAAAATGAAGATCGTTTACCTTTGATTAAGGTTGGAATATTCGTTCCAGACTGCTAGCTTTGGCGTCAAGCAACCGGAAAAGCCATGGACCAGACGACCCCATCAGACCCGTCCGATCTGGAGGATGGCATTGCTGCGGCCCCGGCCTCGGTCGATGAATTTCGCGCCCGTCTGGCCGAGATTCTAGAGGATCTGCCGCGCCGTTTGCGCCAATGTGCCGATTATGTCGCGGCCAACACCGACCGGATCGCGGTTTCGACCGTGGCCGAACTCGCCGCTGGGGCCGACGTTCCGCCCTCAGCCCTGATGCGTTTTTGCCAAATTCTGGGGTTTTCCGGCTTTTCCGAGATGCAGCGCCTGTTCCGTGAGGCTTATACCCCGGGTTTGCCCGACTATACGACCCGGCTGAACAACCTTAAGGAAGGCGGGGCCGGCAGCCCTTCGGCCCTGTTGGCAGAGTTTATCGAGGCGGGCCGTCTGTCGCTTGAGGCTTTGGCGAAATCGGCGGACGAGGTGGCGCTGACCCAATGTGTGGGCGTGCTTGCAGCGGCGCAGACCATCCATATCGTGGGCCTGCGCCGCGCGTTTCCGGTGGCAAGCTATCTGGCCTATGTGTTTGAAAAGATGTCTGTTCCTGCGATGTTGCATGACGGCGTCGGCAAGCTGGATCACCGCTTTGCCCTACGCCCCGGCGACGCGCTGCTGGCCATCACCTTCGCGCCCTATTCCGAAGAAACCATCGCTTTGGCGCAAGACGCCCGGGCACGGGGTCTGCCGGTGGTCGCGTTGACAGACCGCATGACTTCACCCCTCGTGCGGTTTTCGGATGCCATCCTGACCGTGCCAGAGGTTGATTTCGGTGCCTTTCGGTCGTTGTCAGCTACCATAGCCATGGCCATTGCACTGGCCGTCGCAGTAGGGTCGGCACGCGGCGGTTGATCGGTCAAAGAAAACCCTTTGCCTTCGCAAGTAAATGGAATATTTATTCCAAAAATGCAGCGTGACACCGAGTCTCGCCTCTGCACCGATCTGGAGCTTTTTGCCATGAATCCCACCCAAAAACCGCTGGACGTCATCACCATCGGCCGCTCTTCCGTTGATCTTTACGGCGCGCAGATCGGTGGGCGGCTGGAGGATATGGGCTCTTTTCAGAAATATATCGGCGGCTCGCCTACCAATATGGCTGCCGGAACAGCGCGCCTTGGCCTGAAATCGGCGCTGATCACCCGGGTCGGCAACGAACATATGGGCCGCTTTATCCGCGAGGAACTGGCGCGGGAGGGTGTCGACGTGCGCGGCGTCAAGACCGATCCGACACGCCTTACCGCTTTGGTTTTGCTGGGCATTCGCGATGAACAGCACTTTCCGCTGATCTTTTACCGCGAAAACTGTGCCGACATGGCGCTGTGCGAAGACGATATTGACGAGGGGTTTGTCGCGCAAAGCCGCTCGGTTGTGGCCACAGGCACCCACCTGTCCAATCCCAGCACCGAGGCGGCGGTTCTTAAAGCGCTTACCTTGGCACGCAAACACGGGGCGCGCACCGCGTTGGACATCGACTACCGCCCCAATCTTTGGGGTCTCGCCGGGCACGGTGACGGCGAAAGCCGTTTCATCGAAAGCGCGCAGGTGACGGCTAAACTACAGTCCAGCTTGCATTTTTTCGACCTGATCGTGGGCACCGAAGAAGAATTTCATATCGCAGGCGGCACCACCGACACCATCGCAGCCTTGCGCGCCGTGCGTGCCGTGTCCAAGGCCACGCTGGTGTGCAAACGCGGTCCGATGGGCGCTGTGGCCTTTGCCGATGACGTTCCCGACAGTTTGGATGACGGCCAGACCGGACCCGGCTTTCCGATTGAGGTGTTCAACGTTCTGGGCGCGGGCGACGGCTTTATGTCGGGCCTTATCAAGGGCTGGCTGGATGATGAACCTTGGCCCATCGCCTTGAAATATGCCAATGTTTGCGGGGCCTTCGCGGTGTCACGCCACGGTTGCACCCCGGCTTATCCTAGCTGGGAGGAGATGCAGTTCTTCCTCAAACGCGGCATTGTGACCAAGGCCTTGCGCAAGGATCTGCCGCTGGAACAGATCCATTGGTCCACCAACCGCCGCAAACGCTGGACAGAGGTAAAGGCGTTCGCCTATGACCACCGCATCCAGATGGAGGAAATGCCCGGCGCGACCCCCGAGAAGATCGCTGCCTTCAAGGAATTGTGCGTCGATGCCACGGTTGAGGTGGCGCAGGGCCGCGAAGGTTTTGGTCTGCTGTGCGACAGCCGTCTGGGGCGCACGGCCTTGTACCGCGCAGCGGGGCAGGGGTTGTGGATCGGGCGTCCGGTCGAATGGCCCGCCTCGCGCCCCTTGTCGCTTGAGCCCGAGATTGGCCCCGATTTCGGTGGCCTGTCGGAATGGCCCTTGGAGCATGTCGTCAAGGTTCTGTGCTTTTGCCACCCCGATGACGCTTCCGAAATGCGCGCCGCCCAAGAGGATACAGTCAAGCGTCTTTTCGCCGCCTGCCGCCGCAACCGTTTGGAATTGCTCTTGGAAATCATCCCCTCCAAAGTCGGTGCGGTCGATGATCTGACCAATGCCAAACTGATCCAGCGCTGGTATGATATCGGCGTGTTCCCCGATTGGTGGAAGCTGGAACCGATGCAGACCACGAAAGCCTGGGCCGAAACCTGTGCTGCGATAGAGGCAAATGACCCCTATGTGCAGGGCATCGTGATCCTGGGTCTGGGCCAGACAGAGGCGGAACTGGCCGCCTCTTTCAAGCTGGCCGCCCCGTTTCCGCTGGTGAAAGGCTTTGCCGTTGGCCGCACGATTCACGCCGATGTGGGCCGTGACTGGATCGCCGGGCGGATGGATGATGCAACTGCGGTCGCCACGATGGCCGCGAATTACCGCCGTTTGGTCGGTTCTTGGGAAGAGGCCCGTCAGGGCATGGGAGACGCAAAATGAACACGATCCGGCTTACATCCGCGCAGGCGATGGTCAAATATCTGTCGGTCCAGATGACCGAAGAGGGTGATCGTTTTATCGAAGGGGTCTGGGCGATTTTTGGCCACGGCAATGTGGCCGGTCTGGGTGAGGCTTTGCATGGCATAGGGTCCGCCTTGCCAACCTGGCGCGGGCAGAACGAACAGACCATGGCGCACACTGCGATTGCCTATGCCAAGACGATGAAGCGCAGGCGGGCGATGGCGGTTACGTCTTCCATCGGTCCGGGGGCTACGAATATGGTCACCGCTGCGGCTTTGGCCCATGTGAACCGCATTCCCTTGCTGCTGATCCCCGGCGATATCTTTGCCAACCGCGCCCCCGATCCGGTCCTGCAACAGGTTGAGGATTTTGACGATGGCACGGTCAGCGCCAATGACTGTTTCCGCCCGGTCAGCCGCTATTTTGACCGGATCAGCCGCCCCGAGCACATTCTGACCGCCCTGCCGCGTGCCTTGCGTGTGATGACCGATCCGGCCAATTGCGGTCCGGTGACGCTGGCCTTTTGTCAGGACACCCAGGCCGAAGCCTATGATTACCCAGTGGAGTTCTTTGAACCCAAGGTGTGGTATATCGCAAGGCCAGAACCGGACGCCCGCGAACTTGCCGCCGCAATCGCCGCCATCAGGGCCGCGAAGTCTCCGCTGATCGTGGCGGGGGGTGGTGTGCTGTATTCCGGGGCCGAGGCGGCCTTGCTGAACTTTGCCCGCACGCACAACATTCCGCTGGTCGAAACGCAGGCCGGCAAAGGGGTGATCAACATTCTCGCCGCGGAGAAGCTGATGCAGCAG
>JBBRKS010000240.1:0-5379 GCA_038231775.1 Rhodobacterales bacterium
CCGGCCCTGAGCGGGGTTGCGAGCCAGAGGCCGAACAGGCTTAGGGGATTGTCAGTCGAAGGGAGGTGCCCAAGCCGGGATTACGGGAAGCGGCAGTGCAGAACCGTGTAATCCTTCCCCCGGCAGGCTCAGACCCAGAAGGCCAAGACCTCGGAAAAAGAAGAGCCAGATCAACGCCACCCGAGCTGAATGCGCCGCCTATCCGATGGGTGGAGGTGGGTCCTTCGCGAGAGTCAGGCCGCCAGGATGGGCTGACCGAAGCACGAACCTGCGGAAACGATGCGGCCGTATCGCTTGCTGCGATCTGGAGGGCAGGAAGGTGGTGGCGCCGGATCGCCACGACACCTTTTGCCGACGTCCCGCCTGTCTCCGCAGGGGTTGCAATGAGTGTTGGAGGGGAAGGTCGATGCCCCTGCCCGGCTCGATATGCGCTGATGCGCTTTGACCAGCGCATTGAACCGCAGGTGCGCATCGAAAGGCTCAGTGCCGACACAACAGTGCCCGCTGCACGCGCAAGGTGACGGGTCGCGGCAAAGTCGATTGGTCGGCGTGGCTGTTGGTCATATCAAGGGCGATGATCTCTATCGCTCGTGCCATGGCCATGTCGTGAGTTATAGAGCCCTGTTCTATCGCTCATGGCCCGGAACGCAAAAGGCCTCGCCTACCCAAGGTGAGCGACAATTTGGTAGTGATCTAGGGGATTTCAGATCGCGCTAAACCTCGCATTTCCGTCCGTCAGCGAACGTAACCTTTCCGTTCCTTGGCCCGCGCAAGTTTCATCAGGGCGTTGACGGCCTGACCCTCATCGGAGTGGGTTTCGACCATCATCTGGCCGCGCGATCCGATCCGCCCCCATTCCCGCACCAGACTGGACTTGCCGAAAAGGTCGCTTTCAATCGCCATCCGATAATAGCGCCGCATGTTGCACGTAGGGTCGAGCCGCCGCAAATGCAGCAGACGGGGAAAGACTTCAAACTGATCGGACGATCCGGCCATAGTCACCTGAAAAACCATTATCCCGATTCTAGCAGGCGATGGCTTTGCCTGACAGCCGAGACTGTCATCGTGGCGCAATTTCCTGCGACCGCATGACACTACAGCACGCGCAACCACATCTTTTGAACCCAGCCATAAAACGAGCATGCAAACTCTTGGGACGCGTGACATCCCGGAAGTGTTTTAGGCGAACCGTCAAGCACCTTGCTTGCCGCCGCGCGCATCGCGTGTAAGTTGTCGGAAAGTAAGAATGGTATCCTATGAACCCGACCGAGATTGCCGACGCGCTCGACCAGATCGCCAAAACACCTTTTGATCCCAACGCATTTGGCTTCAGCTTTGCTGAAGCGACAGACAATGCGCTCGCTGCAGTCGCGAAACTGCGATCCGGTGCGACGAACAAGTCCGACCTGCCAAACGGCGTCCTGCATGGGACGCGGTTTCATTATGCCCCCGCGATGCCAGGCATGGTCGACGTAACCCTCGATGGCCTCCGCGCCTCCAAACGCACGTTGAAATCCAAACCGGCCATCCTGTTGGCGACCGACGGCGAAACCATCGCAGCCGAGCACCCGAAATCCGGCGATACCCTGCACTGCGCCTTTGCTGACCTTGGCCTGCACTTTGCGTTCTTCCTGCCTGCCGCTGGCAAGGATCGGTACAAAGCCGCCGAGGAAAATCCGGTCGACATCAAGGCCACCGGCAAACTGGCCAAGCTTTACGATGCCCTGCTGAAGACCAACCCCGATTGGGCCACCCCGGATCGTCGCCATGACATGAACCTGTTCATGACGCGGCTGATCTTCTGCCTGTTTTCCGAAGACGTTGGCGTCTTTCCGGAAAACCAGTTTTCCCACGCGCTGTTTTCCTATTCCGGCAACAGGGGCGAACATGCCAGCGACACGCTGATCCACGCCTTTACCGCGATGAACCGACCCAAGACGGATCGCGCGGGTCTGCCCGCTTGGGCCACCGAATTTGAATACGTCAACGGCGGTCTGTTTGCGGGACCACTGAACGCGCCACGCTTTGACCCGCTGGCTTTTCGCTATCTGCGTGATGCGGCGGATCTAAACTGGAAACTGATCAACCCCGATATTTTCGGGTCGATGATCCAGTCCATCGCCGACGCAAAAGCACGGTCGGAACTGGGGATGCACTACACTTCGGTGCCCAACATCATGAAGGTGCTGGGGCCGCTGTTTCTGGATGATCTGGACGCGGCAATTGAGAAGGTCTGGGATAGGATTGCAGGTCTGCGAGCGCAACTTTTGCGCCTGTCGCAGATCCGGGTCTTTGATCCGGCCTGCGGGTCAGGCAACTTTCTTGTCGTGGCGTATCGTGAAATGCGCGACCGCGAAATCCGCATCCTGAAACGGTTGGGAGAGTTGGAGTCCAACCCGCAGAACGTCATGTTTTCGTCTGTCAGCCTGAACCAGTTTTTTGGCATCGAGTTGACCGATTTTGCCGCCGAGACCGCCAAGCTGGCGCTGTTCATCGCCGAGTATCAAGCCAACGCCCGTTTTGCCGATGTGTTTGGCCGCATGCCTGCCCTGTTACCGCTACGCGATGGGGGAAATATCCACTGCGGCAATTCCCTGCGTCTGGATTGGCAAATGATCTGCCCGCCGCCGCTGGAGGGCGAAGAGGTTTATATCGCAGGCAACCCTCCGTTTTTGGGCAAGGCCCAACAGGATGATGACCAAAAGGCCGATATGGACTTCGTATTTGGCGGCAAGGTGAAAACCTATCGCGCTTTCGATCTGGTTGCGGCGTGGTATTTCAAGGCTGCAAATTACATCCGTGGCCGCAACGCGCAGGCGGCGTTGGTTTCCACAAATTCTATTTGTCAGGGCGCTTCGGCGTCCAGCCTTTGGCCAGAAATTCTGCATGGCGGGATTGAGATTGGATTTGCCCATCGGTCCTTCAAATGGCGCAACAATGCGGCTGCCAACGCCGCAGTTATCTGTGTTGTAGTAGGGATGCGGAATGAAAACGGCGGTCTAAAGCGATTGATTGATAGTGACCACGAATCCAATCCAAACAACATCAACTCGTACCTCATTGATGAGAAGAACATCTTCATCAGGGCTGCAAGTACTCCGATGAACAGTTTGCCTCCTATGGTTTTTGGGAATATGCCATACGACGCTGGCGCTCTAATCTTATCAACTGAAGAGTTCCACGAATACATTCGCATTGATCCGCGATCTGCAAAATTCCTTCGCCGTTTTCTTGGATCGCGAGAGTTGGTGCAAGGGCAGGAACGTTACTGTGTTTGGGTGAGCGACCAAGAAGTTTTCGAGGCAATGGACGTCCCGCTCATTGCGACAAGAATAGAAATGTGCCGCAAAGAACGCCTGAAAATGAAGGATGTAGGCGGGAAAGCGTTGGCAGAAAGAGCGCACAGCTTTCGAGAGCACAACGAATGCCTTTCCCAAGCAATTCTTATCCCCCGAGTTACCTCAGAGCGGAGACCTTACCTTCCGGTGGGCATTGTCGGATCAGATACCGTACCCTCTGAACGCAATTTTGTGATTTACGATGGCCCTGACTGGACTGTCGCCCTGATCGCCTCACGCGTGCATCTAGTATGGGCAGGAGTCGCTTGTGGTCGCCTTAAAAACGACTTTCAGTATTCCAACACACTGGGCTGGAACACCTTCCCTGTGCCGAAATTCTCGGATGATCAACTGGTGCAGCTGTCCGCCTCGGCACGCCGCATCCTGAAAACCCGCTATCAGCACTATCCCGCCACCATCGCAGATCTCTATGACCCCGACAAAATGCCCGACGACTTGCGCCAAGCCCACCGTGACAATGATGACCTGCTGGAAACCATGTACATCGGCCGCCCCTTCCGCAACGATACCGAACGGCTGGAAAAGCTGTTCAAGCTTTACGCCGCGCGTGTGAAACAGGGTGGCAAATGACGGGAGAGGATGCGGGGCACGGAAAAAAGTTGGGGACGGCGCCCGTAGGCCCGCCCCCTGATCTTGTACAACGGAGGGGCCATGAACCTGCCGAAGCACCCCATGGCAACCTGCCCGTGTCACACGAAGCAATAGATAGCCCTTCACTTGATACGGTTCAAGGCCTCTTTCCAACCGATCTTAACGACCAGACTCTGTTAACACACGGTCTCAGCAACCCTCGACTGCAGCGTTTCGCGCCAGCGGCCAAGGATGATGGGGTTGCGCGCGAAGATACCTATCTGTGGAACCTGGCGCTGGCCGAGTCCTTTCATCTGCCGTTGCACATGGCCGAGGTGACATGCCGGAACACGATCCATTCCGCCCTGCTGTTTCGCGACCCTGCATGGCACACGAACCGGATTTTCCGCCAGGAACTGTCCAGCACGCTGCTGCGCGATCTGGATCAGGCCGTCGCGGATGAGACGGCCAAGCACGGTGCGGCGATGACCTGCCACCATTTGGTGTCGGCGTTGTCCTTCGGGTTTTGGCAATATCTGGCAACCGACAAGATGAAGCGATTTTTGTTCCCTAAAGGGATCAAGAAAAACTTCAAAGGCGCGCCCGACGATGCCAAACCCCACGATCTTTACATTCTGATCGAAAGCGTTCGGCTGTGGCGCAACCGGATCGCGCATCACAACGCGATTTTCGACAAAGGCCCGGTGGCCAAATACCAAGATGCCCTGAAGCTGATTTCATGGACGTCCGTCGATCTGGGGCATTGGGTCTCCAAGCGGTGCAAGGTCAACCAAGTCATTAACAATCGCCCGAGGAGTTCCTGATGGTGGAAATGGTCAACGTCGCCTATGGCCAGTCCGGCACCTCAAAGGCCACCAACGCGATGGGTCAGCGCCCGATGCAAGCCCGCGCCTATGCCGCCCGCGCAGCGCAGTTTTTGCTGCTGAAGGCGCCACCTGCGGCGGGCAAAAGCCGCGCCTTGATGTATATCGCGCTAGACAAGCTGCGCCATCAGGGACTGGCCAAAGTGATCGTCTGCGTCCCCGAAACCTCCATCGGCGGATCGTTCCGTTCGACCGACCTGACAAGCTATGGGTTTGAGGCAGACTGGCAGGTTGATGACCGCTGGAACCTGTGCCTGTCCGGGGCAGAGGATGCGCCGACCTCGCAAAAGGTTCGTGCTTTTGCCGATTTCATGGCCTCTGACGCGCAGATATTGGTTTGCACTCATGCGACCTTTCGCTTTGGATTTGACGCCGTCGAAGCCGCACGCGGGATCGAAGCATTCGATGAGGTGTTCTTGGCCATCGACGAATTTCATCATGTGTCCGCCGACGATAACAACCGTCTGGGCCAGATCCTGCGCCGGGTGGTGTCGCGTGAACGCGCCCATGTGATGGCGATGACCGGGTCGTATTTCCGAGGGGACGCCGTCCCTGTACTGCGCCCC
>JBBRKS010000241.1:0-5315 GCA_038231775.1 Rhodobacterales bacterium
AGTCGACCGCACAGGCGATCAAGGAACTGCATGCCCAAGGACTTCGCGTCATCATGGCAACCGGCGACAACGAACGTACCGCGCAAGCGGTCGCGGCCAAGCTCGGCATAGATGAGGTGCGCGCGGGAGTGTTGCCCGAGGCCAAGAAAGACCTGATCGACCAGTTGCGCCGTGAAGGTCACAAGATCGCCATGGCCGGCGACGGCGTGAATGACGCGCCTGCGCTTGCGGCCGCTGATGTCGGAATTGCCATGGGAACCGGGGCTGACGTCGCGATGGAAAGCGCGGGCATCACTCTTTTGGGTGGCGACCTGATGGGCATCGTCCGGGCGCGCAAATTGGCACGGGCTACTTTGCGCAATATCAAGCAGAACCTGTTCTTTGCCTTTGCTTACAACGCACTTGGCGTACCGATCGCAGCCGGGCTGCTTTATCCAATCACCGGCCTTCTTTTGTCGCCGATGATCGCGGCTGCAGCGATGAGCCTGTCATCCGTTTCCGTGATCACCAACGCGCTTCGTCTGCGGAGGGTCGATCTGTGAAATACCAAAAATGACTCGAGAACCTAACCGCTGGGAAGAGCTCTACCAGACCAAGGAAGACGCCGAGACCAGCTGGCTCGAGGATCGACCGCAAATCTCTCTCGACCTGATCGCCATCACATTCGCGACCAGCGATGCCGCTATCGCCGATGTGGGCGCGGGATCCTCGCGGTTGGTTGATTACCTGCTGGACCAAGGGTTTTTACGGATCACTGCGCTAGATCTTTCAGCGACTGCGCTGGCCAAGACACGGTCCCGTCTCCCTGAGGATGCTCCGGTCGAGTGGGTCGTGGCAAATGTGCTGAATTGGGAGCCGTCGCGGCTCTTTAGTATCTGGCACGACCGTGCGGCGTTCCATTTCTTGACCGAAGCTGCCGATCAGGACACCTATCTGAGGACGATGGATCTGGCTCTTCTGCCTGGCGGCCATACAATCATCGGCACGTTCGCGCTGGATGGACCGGAAAGTTGCAGCGGCCTGCCTGTTTCCCGTTATGACTCGGCCTTATTGGCGGGGCGGCTCGGTTAAGGATACAGGCTGGTCAAATCGGTCATGCATGAGCACCGGACACCCTGGGGAAGCAATCAGAAGTTCCACTTCGGGGTGTTCAGGAAAATCTAAAGGCCACGACCGCAATGAAGGTCAGCTTTGATCACGCTGCAATTCATGCGCAAAGTAATACGCTCCAGCGGGTGACGTACGTGACATATCAAACGACCGAAAGTGTCACGAACGTAAGAGCAGCGTAGCGACCGAACTTCGCAAGTGTGACGATCAGTATGAACCGCCAGAGCGGTTCCCGCATCATGCCTGCGGCAAGGGTCAGAGGGTCACCGATGATCGGCAGCCACGACCCAAACAGGCTTACCCACCCCCAACGGCCATACCAGCCTTGGGCCTGAACAACTTGCCGTTCCGAAAACGGGAAACGTGGATGGTCGGAGAAGCGCATCAGAAACCGTCCGATGGTCCAGTTGACCGCCGCACCAAGGACGTTGCCCGCCGTTGCGACCAATAGAAGCAACCAAACGGGCTGTGCCCCGGCGAGAAGCAGTGCAACAAGCACGGCCTCGGACTGTGCTGGGATCAACGTAGCGGCGATCAACGCTGCGAAGAAAAGACCCGTCAGGGCAAGCATCGGTTCAGGCCGCCTTTGACCGACAGCGTTGCAGACTGTCTATCAGAGACGCTCGTGTTTGAAACGCTGCCTCCGCGCTCCTGCAGAGATGCTCAGGCGATGACGTTGAGCACGAGCGGGTCACGTCGCGGTATGGCGCGGGGACGCACTGGTCACCCTTCCTGAACTAGGCAGACCAGTCTTCTTTGCAGGGCCAGTCTTGTTGACGGGGCTGGGGCCATTCCCGAGGTCAGCCAGAATTGGACAATCTGGCCGATGATCCCCGCAGCATGCATCGGCAAGATGCTGCAAGGTTTCCATCATGGACTGCATCTCGCTGATTTTCCGCTCCAGCCCGTTGATCTGCTCCAGTGCTAGACGCTTCACATCGCCACTCTGGCGGGACCGGGCGCGCCAGAGGGCCAGCAGTTCCTCGATTTTCTCGACTGGAAATCCAAGGTCGCGGGAGCGCCGGATGAAGCGCAGCATCTGCACTTCGGTGTCGGAATAGACGCGGTAGCCCGAACCGGTGCGCCCTGCCGCAGGGATCAGTCCGGTGGACTCGTAGTAGCGGATCATCTTGGCCGATACGCCCGAGGCTTTCGCTGCTTCACCAATGTTCATGATCTGACTCCTTCAGGCTTGAATGGGGACAAAGCGGCGCAGACGCAACGCGTTGCCAAGAACGAAGACCGACGACAGCGCCATCGCGCCGGCGGCAAAGATTGGCGACAGAAGGATCCCATAAGCCGGCCAAAGCGCCCCGGCGGCGACCGGGATCAGCGCGGCATTGTAGGCAAAGGCCCAGAACAGGTTCTGCCGGATATTGCGCATCGTGGCTTTCGACAGCGCAATGGCGTCGGACACTCCGGTGAGACGCCCCGACATCAACACCACATCGGCGGCCTCGATGGCGATATCGGTGCCTGTGCCAACGGCAAGCCCCACGTCCGCCTCAGCCAGAGCCGGGGCATCGTTGATCCCGTCGCCGACATAGGCCAATGTGCCAAGGGCCTTCAGCTGCTTGACGGCGGCGACCTTTCCGTCGGGCAGGACCTCGGCTACCACCTCGTCGATGCCCAACTGTCGTGCGATGGCCTGCGCCGTGCGGGCATTGTCGCCCGTTATCATCGCAACCTTCAGACCAAGCGCGTGCAGGGCCTTGATCGCCTGAGGTGTTGTTGCCTTGACCGGGTCGGCAACAGCAAGGATCGCCGCCAGCTTGCCATCTATCGCGGCATAAAGCGGCGACTTGCCCTCATCCGCCAGCCGGACTGCGATATCGGCAAAGATCGCCACATCCAGACCCAGCTTTTCCATGTAGCGATCGGCACCGATGTCGACCCTTTGGTCGCCGGCCCGGGCCGCGACACCATAGCCGGTGACCGAGGCAAAACCGGCCACGTCGGGCAGCGCAAGACCCGCGTCCGCCGCCGCTGCCACGATGGCGCGGGCAATCGGGTGTTCTGATTTACCCTCAACAGCCGCGACGGCGGCGAGTACCGGGTCACGGTCAAAGCCGGGGGCTAGGTGAAGATCCGTCAGGCTGGGTTTGCCCATCGTCAGCGTGCCGGTCTTGTCAAAGGCCACCACCTTGACGTCCTGCAAGGCCTGCAACGCCTCACCCTTGCGGAACAGGATGCCCAGTTCGGCGCCGCGTCCGGTTCCGACCATGATCGATGTCGGCGTCGCCAGCCCCATGGCACAGGGGCAGGCGATGATCAGAACCGCCACGGCGTTGACAAGGCCAAAGGTCAGGGCAGGCTCAGGGCCAAAGACCATCCAGACCACAAAGGTCAGCGCGGCCAAGCCCATGACGGCGGGCACGAACCACATGGTCACGCGGTCCACCAGCGCCTGTATCGGCAGCTTTCCGCCCTGTGCCGCCTCGACCATACGGATGATCTGGGCCAGCATCGTCGCTTCGCCCACCGCCATGGCGCGAAAGGTGAAGGCACCGGTCTGGTTGATCGTGCCGCCTGTCACCGGGCTACCAATCGTCTTTTCTACGGGCAGCGGCTCGCCCGAGATCATGCTTTCGTCGATCCAGCTGGCCCCTTCGGTCACTTCGCCATCGACCGGCACTCTCTCGCCGGGGCGCACCTCGACCAGATCGGACGGACGAACCTCGGCAATCGGCAACTCGACCACAGCACCATCTCGGAAAACCCGCGCCGTCTTGGCCTGCAATCCGACCAAACGCTTGATCGCCTCGGAGGTTCGCCCCTTGGCCCGCGCTTCGAGAGTGCGGCCAAGCAGGATCAGTGTCACGATGACGGCCGCCGCCTCGTAGTAGACGTTCACCGTGCCTGGTGGCAGCAAAGTGGGGGCAAAGGTCGCCACCAGCGAGTAGCCATAGGCGGCTGAGGTGCCTACGGCGACAAGGCTGTTCATGTCCGGGGCAAGCCGCGCCAGCGCGGGCATGCCCTTGGCAAAAAAGCGCAAGCCCGGGCCGAAGAGAACCGCCGTCGTCAAGGCGAACTGCAGATACCAGGTGTTCTGCATACCAATCGTATTCATCACTGCCATGTGCACCCACATGAACAGGTGCGATCCCATCTCCAGCACAAAGACCGGCAGTGTCAGCGCGGCCGCGATCCGCAGATCCCGCCTCAGGGCGCTTTCTTCTTCTGCTTTTCGGGAGGCGGCATCCTCCGACAGATCGGCGGCTGACACGGCAATACGCGCATCATAGCCTGCATCTTCGATGGCACGGATCAGGGCGGCTGGGTCGGCCTGTCCGATCACATGCGCCCGCTCCGTTGCAAGATTAACCGAGGCATTTGCTACCCCGGAGACGGATTTCAGCGCTCGTTCCACCCGGGCGACGCAAGAGGCGCAAGTCATGCCCTCGATCTGCAGATCGACAGGGCGGGATAGAACGTCATAGCCCGCATCCTCGACAGCCTTGACGAGCAACGCACGGTCAACGGTAGCGCCTGTCACCTCTGCCCTTTCGGTAGCGAGGTTGACCGACGCCGAATGAACGCCGGGCACCGATTTCAAAGCGCGCTCGACACGGCCAACGCAAGAAGCGCAGGTCATGCCCTCGACGTCGAGGACAACTGTCGCAGCCAGGTCAGGCTGCATGTTCCTGGGGCTGATGTTCATCGCGGACCACCTTTTCGAGTTTGTTCCGCTTACCCAGATAGTCCTTCCCATCATGGTAAGGTCAAGGGGTTTGATGAAAGAAGTTAATCACGGGCTTGTGCTCTTGACCTTACAACCGTTGGAAGCCCTATCTGTAACTGCATGAGGCGAAACCCGGAAGGAGTTACCCATGCAGTTCCATATCGAAACCATGACCTGCGGTGGTTGCGCGCGCAGTGTCACCAAGGCCATCCAGTCCGTCGATCCGACGGCAGAAGTGAAGGCCGACCCCGCGACACACACGGTCGAGGTGACCACGAACGCCCCGCGTGAGCGGCTGGCCGCCGTGCTGACCGATGCCGGCTTTGCACCTGCTTAACACAGAACCAAGACAAGGAAGATGATGATGAAAAAGCGGAACCTCGCGCTGATCGCTGGCGCAGTTGCAATCGTGGGCGGGCTAGCGTTTGCCCAGACGACGATGGAGGGCATGGATCATTCGGGCATGGCCGGGATGGACGGCATGGGCATGATGACCTCCATGATCCCGCCCGAACTCGCCGAC
>JBBRKS010000242.1:0-5278 GCA_038231775.1 Rhodobacterales bacterium
GCACCAACGTGAACCAGATTGCCCTGGCCGCGAACCGGGGCAGGGCCCCGATGGTCAAAGCGCAATGGGCGTCAGTGGATGAGTTGCGGCGGTCTCTGCCCATGGTGGCCAAGGCGCTGAGCCAGATCATTGCCGAACGCAGGCGCCAGGGCGTGGCGCTGTTCCGCAAGTTTGCCGAGGCTGAGGGGCTGCGCCATGGTTAAGCTTGGGTCGCGTCCGATCGGGTTGGCAGAGGCCGTTCTCGGCGAGATCAACTTCCTGCGCCCGCAGCAGGGCAAGGTGAAAACGGGCAACTCTTCCTCTGCAAAACGCGGGTTCAGCTTCTCGACCCGGGCCAGTCAGTTGTGGCGGTTCTCAATGGGATCGAACGCGGCGGTTCTGAAAAAGATCGGCAAGGGCGGCACGGCCAATGGCAAGGAGCTGGCCGCGCAGATGGACTATCTGTTCTCAAAGTCAGCCTCGATCTTCGGCAATGGGGTCGTGCTGGATGCGGATGCCAAAGGTTTGAGCAAGGACGAGCGGAACGACATCGTCGGCGACTGGGTCGAAGACTGGCGCGGGTCGCCGAAAAACGGCCATACCACCCATTTGCTCATGAGCTTCCCGTCGCATGTCCGGCCGGAAAAGGCCAAGCTAATCGCGGAAGCTTGGGCCTTCGAGATGTTCCAGTCGGGCGAGCATCAGGATGATGTCTGGTACTATGTGGCAGCCCTGCACACCGACAAGGCGCATCCGCATGTTCACATGGTGATCAACAACCGGGGCACTGTGAACGACAGCTGGTTTTATATGGCCAAAGAACATGCCTTCAATCTGGACGTCATGAAGGAGAGCATGGTGGCGATCGCTGCCGAAGAGGGCGTGTTTCTGGATGCCACCTCGCGCGCCGAGCGGGGGTTGCTGACCTATGGGCCGTCGCGGGCAGAAATCGAACGGGCGCGGGTCGAGGGTCGCGCACCGGAAGAAAGGCAGCGCGAGGGCAAGGCGCTGGAGGACGCTCTGGCGACAGTGGCGCGCACGGCGGATGCGATGCGTAGTTTGCAGCACGTCGCGGCGTTGACTGGTTTACCGGAGATTGGCGAGAAGATCGCCAAGGCCGAAGACGCCCTACGCCGGGGTGGAGTGTTGCAGCCGTTTCCGGGAGATGTGGCCACAGTTGAACGGGCTGATCTGGACCGGCATTTCAGCGACTGGATGGCTGAGGCCGAGGGCAAGATCCGAAAGATGCCTTTCGCCGAGCGCAAAGAAATGCGGGACGAGCTCTATGGCTATGCCATCGACATCGCCAAAGGCTTGGGCGACGCCCGAGGCGCGCAGCTTCTACAAATGCTGCCGCAGTCGAAGCTCTACGCAACGGGTATCGCTGGCGATCAGCTGACGCAGGGCAGGGAGGTCGTCGATCTCCAGCCAGGTGCCGTGGATCGGCTGGAAGCGGACATCGTCAGGCAAGCAGTGGCCTTGGGTCTCAGCGGGGATCGTATGGCTGAGCGGCTGGAAACTGGTGCTGCCAATGCCTGGGAAGAACGCGACTGGGTGCGCAGTGACTTGGCAACCCTGTCCGGGCGGCGACGGGTTGATCTTCGCAACCCAGATCAAAGCCGAAAGGTCGTCGATGATCTTGAAGGCTTCTATGAAACGACGGGAAAGCTGATCGATCAGGTCCGAACGCATGAGGTGGTTCCTGAGAATGACCGATTGACGCGCGCCCTCGGGTCAATGGGCCGCATCATGCAGGCTGATGGGAAGGTTGAGTTCCGGGGGGATGCCCATGCGGAGCGCTTCGCCGACGAGTTGCGCCAGCGGTATGGCAAAGGCGTTGTGGCGGAACTTGCCAGCGGGCGGACGGATGCATTGGCTGCGGATTTCGAAGATCCTGACCAGCGGAAATGGATTGCCCGCGCGGTAGTTTCGGCAGCAAAGGTGCATGTAGCTATTGGGTTGACCTTGAAGGAGGCACGCGACGCTGAGCGGCTGCTTACTTCATCTCCTGCTCGGGGCGAGCATGACTGGGAGCGATGATTGCGCTCAATGTCCTCGCCTCGGCTGCACTCAGGGTGTCAGCAAGTGCTTTAGTAGCCGCCGGAAAATCGGCAGTATTCGGTGGCAACGCCGGAACGGATCATCTCTGCCGCGATGTCGCTGCCGTTGGGCAAGATGCATTGGGCTACGAGTCGTCCATATCGATCGACATCCAGAACAGCGCAACGCAACTGTTTGCCGGATATCAAACTGTGCAGGGTTGACGTTGCGGTAGAGCCACCCTGGTGGTTCCATTCCGGCGCATCGAGGCCCAAGACACGAATTCGACGCGACTCGCCTCTCAGCGTGAAGGTGTCGCCGTCCAGGACCTTGCTGACACGTGCGTCAATGATTGGTGCTTCCTCGGCTCGAGCCATCCCGCCCTCAGAGAGAAGCAAACCAATCTCGATTCCCACCACAAGAAAAATGCCAGTGAGATCGGCGCGACCAAGTCTGAACCTGATAAGTTGTCTATACATGCGACCGTTATCGCTCGGCTCGCGGTCTCGCCGCAAGTTCCTTTCTCAATCAAACCCGGGATGAAACAGGCGTGGGCCGTAACCCCGGTCCGATTGCGACAAACAATACGTAACTTTCAGTGCCGCCAAGGGTTGGGCCGAAGGGCATGCTATTTCGCCAAGTTGCTGAGACTTTTTCAAGTAGCCTTCGCATCGTGCCGTCCTGACAAGTCAAAGTGGCATTGCTAGATTGCCCCCAGAAATCGCGTAGTCCGGGACGGTGACCAATGGCGAAGAGTCGCATCGATGAGGCATTGGCCGATCTGAAAGCCGCAGGCAATGATGGTTTCGGGGCGCGCTGCGAGGTCTTGGAGGGTCTGAGCATGGACCTGCTTCATCGCCCGGCTCTTGGTGGTCAGATCGTTGCTCGAATTTGTGCGATCGCAGAGCCAAGCCCACGCGACGAAGATTTGCTCGAGCTGCTAGGCGCAGGACTTGATGCAGCCCGCATCGCCCGGGAAAATGGCAAAGCACGTGGCCAGACATTTATCGACGCAGTCGATGCCGCGCTTGGGCTGGCGCGTGGACAGGGCCGAATGACATCGGCTCACAGTCTGATCTTCGCGCAGCTTTGGACCCGAAATGGCTTGCCCGCCCCGGTTGCTCTCGCACTGCAGGTCGAAGAGGTCGTTCCTGCAGCTGGTCGGCGCGCGTCCAATCCTGCTGAGGGTGACGCTCTGCTGGAAAGACTCTTTGCCGAACTCATCCAGCAGGCGGAGGGCGAACCGCTTGCCCTGCATCATGCCTTGACCGAGAGCTTCCCGGCCATGCCCCCTGAGATGCGTGACCATGTCGTGGCCTATTCGGTGGGCCGCAGTGATCCCCTCCATGCCGATATGGCCTGTTACTGGTTGCTCGATCCATCACCACGCATCCGTCTCAGTGCAGCAAAAGGCCTTTCCGATCGGCTGGCAAATGGTGAACTGCCAGGGCGCATTCTGGCATCACTGGTCGTCCTGCGTACTTGGATGCCCGAAGATGCCGCGCGGGCGACGGTGGACATCATTCTCAAAGGCGCGATGCGCAAGAGCTTGACCCCCCCAGCAGAGCAGGTGCCGTGGACGATCCACAGCATTCGAGCGTCTTTGCCTGATGGGGGCGGAGCGCAGAGCATCGGCATTGCGCTGCAATCCGGATCGCAGCGCAAGATGGCGATGCTGCTCCTGAAACAGGGGCAGGGCGTGAAGGACGCCTATACCATCACGTGTCGAACCGCCCGGGACCAGAAATCCATCGTTGAGCGCATGACCGAAGATGTCGGCGCTCTGGAGGTAACAGATGATTATGTGCGCCGCGCTCTTTCCATTGCGCTGGCAGACGGGCTGACCCAAGGACAGCCGCCCGTTCCGGGGCTGATCGAGGTTGTCCGTCTTTGCGGGTTTGCCGGATTGCGGCCGGAGGCGAAATCGACCTCGGACCTCATTGCTGATCTCGCCTCAACGCGCGCCGTGCAAGCGCTTCCGCCGCGGCTGCATGGGGATCTGATTACCGCCAGCGAGGAATGGTGGGATCGCCATGGGACCATCGACAGTTGGTTCGAAGACAGCGATGCTGCCCATGCCGTTCTTGACAAGGCGCGCAGCGGGAAATCTGCCGAAACGGCGCTTTGGAAATGGCTTGAGACCCGACGCGATTGGTGGGCACGCATTCTGGCCCGATCCGCAGATGTCTTGGAGACCGCCAGTCATCCTGATGCGGCCGGTTTTGCCGCCTGCGCCATGGATTTGCTGGATGGCCGTGATCTCAAAAAGATCCCGGTCATGCTCGATGTGCATGAGCAGACCATTGAAGCCTGGGTCCGCGACGATCCGGACTTCGACCCAAGCTTGACGTTAGAAGAACTGGCGCAGGAGGCCCCTGCGCCCGAAAGGAAGGGTGAAGTCGCAGCGCTATTGCGTGGCACCGATCTTTCGGTGGACTGGCTTGACGGCTATATAACCGGCGTCGTGATCGCGCCGCAGATGATCATGCCAAACCAATGGCTGCCACCAATTCTGGACCCCGTGCTGCCACGGATCAACCCGTCGCAATTCCAGCGTTTCATGGACCTTCTCATGATGCGCGCCCAAGAGGTCTCGGATGTTGCCTCTGTCTCTGACCAACTCGTTGCCGCGATATCTTCTCGCTCGAAGAAGGGGCAGGCGGAATGGTGGAGCGGGTTTTCGGATGCGATGACTAAGTTTCGGACGGCATGGACAAAGAAGGGAATGACCAAGGAGGACAGGCGCCTTCTGGCGCTTGTGACCGATGGATTGACAAGCGCCGACATAGAGGAATTTGCAGGTCTGGTTGCACTACGGCAAGAGCAGAACCTTGGCTGATACGGTCTTTTCCTGACGTCGATAAGGGCGGAAGGTTGCCTGAAAGAGATGCAGTTTGGGAGTCGCTGTAAAACTAGACGGCTGTCCTGCAGGCACGCTAAACTGGCAATGTGGCTATGACGCGCTGAAGCACACTGAAAGACAAGATAACCGGTTTCGACATCGCGACGGAAGGGGTGATGACCCCCCTTAATCGCGAAACCTCCCGACAGCGGTTCGGTCTGGATGCTGTCGGAGGTGTTTTTGCGGTGGGCAAAGCAGACCTCCCCTCGAACACACAGCTTAGGCTCAAGTTTCAAGTGCAACACCCACGGGCCTCAGGGCATAGGATGTTGCGATGGACAAACGATACAAGCACCTCAACGGCGAGGAACGTGGCGTGATTTTGGCGGAGCAGCGTCGCGGGGCGAGCCTTGGGGC
>JBBRKS010000243.1:0-5260 GCA_038231775.1 Rhodobacterales bacterium
GCCCGCTACGGGGAGTTTGTGCTGCTGCGCCCCACCACCTCTGGCGCGAACCTGATCCTGTGGCTCGCCGGACCTGCGGCTTTGCTGGCGGGTGCAGCCCTGGCGTTTTCGGTCACGCGCCGCAAAGGTAGGGCCGAAGTTACAGCCTTGACGGTTGAGGATCAGACCCGTCTGGCCGAACTGCTGAAGGAGTAACGCATGCTTCTGTCTGACCTGACCGACGGCGTGCTGACCCTGACCCTGAACCGGCCAGAGGTGATGAACGCCCTGAATGCGCCGTTGCGCGCCGCTTTGTTGGCGGCGATCATCGGGGCAAAGGCGCGGGTGATCGTGCTGACCGGCGCAGGTCGCGGCTTTTGTGCAGGGCAGGATCTGGCCGATGTTGACCCGAACACCGTCGATCTGGAAGCCGTCCTGACCGAAGAATACGAACCCCTGATCCGCGCCATCGTTGACGCCCCTGTGCCGGTGATAGCCGCCGTCAACGGCATGGCAGTCGGGGCAGGGGCCAACCTTGCCCTCGCCTGCGATGTGGTGATCGCGGCCGAAAGTGCCCGCTTTTCACAGGCGTTCAGCCGCATCGGTCTGGTGCCGGATGCCGGAGGAAGCTGGCTTTTGCCGCGCCAGATCGGCCTTGCCCGCGCCATGGGGGCGATGCTGTTCGCCGAAAGCATCGAGGCCAGGCAGGCCGCAGACTGGGGCATGATCTACGAGGCTGTGCCGGATGCGGGCTTTGCCGCGCACTGGCGGAAAAGGGCGCAAGGTTTGGCCAAAGGCCCGGCCCTTGCCCTGTCAGAAACCAAACGCCTGCTGCGCGGCAGTTTCGACAATACGTTGCAAGACCAGATGAAGGCCGAAGCAGCGGCTCAAGCGCGGTGTGGCGCGTCGGATGACTTTCGCGAAGGGGTGGCGGCTTTTCTGGCCAAGCGCCCTGCTGAATTCAAGTAAAGCGGCTGTGTTTCGGTAAAAGCGAGGGGCGTCTGCCCCCCGCACCCCCTGATCAAAGGGGCCGCAATGGCCCCTTTGAAAACCCCTTACGCGCCGCGTGACAGGGCGGCGACACCGGTGCGGGCGATTTCGCGCAAGCCCAAGGGGCGCATCAGGTCGGCAAAGGCGTCGATCTTTTCCGGCGTGCCGGTCATTTCGAACACAAAGCTTTCCAGCGTGGAATCCACCACATTGGCGCGGAAAATCTCGGCCAGACGCAACGCCTCGATCCGCGATTCGCCCTTGCCGGTGACCTTGATCAACGCCAGTTCGCGCTGAACGCTTGGCCCCTCAGCGGTCAGATCATGCACCTCGTAGACCGGAACGAGGCGTTCCAGCTGCGCCTTGATCTGGGCGATGACCGGCGGCGTGCCGCGTGTGACCACGGTGATCCGGCTAAGGTGGCCTTCGTGGTCAACCTCGGCCACGGTCAGCGAGTCGATGTTGTAACCGCGCCCCGAAAACAGGCCAATTACCCGCGCCAGAACCCCGCTTTCGTTGGCGACCACGGCGGTCAGCGTATGGCTTTCAATCACCTCGCCGTTCGGGTCGCGCAGTTCATAGGCGGAATGGCTTGAGGAGCCGCGTTTGATGTTAAGAGCGTTCATTCTTCTACCCTATTGTCTTTCAACGCCAACGATCGGCGCCCAATCTGTCTCATTTCTTGGTCGAACCAGAGTTCGCAATCAAATCTAGGTCCCGTGGTCGACCGAAAGCTAAGGGCAGTTGGATAACGTTCCCGAAGCCAAGACTGAAACGCTTCAAACGGAGGCATGTCAGTTTTCGGATCATATTTCACCTCATGCGCCCAAGTGTGTACAACGCTACGCACCAGTCTTTCGGCATCAACTTTGGTCAATTTGCATTACCATCACACCAACACCGCCCCCTTCGCGCCGATGACCCCAGCCGTATCCGCATCGCCCAACAGCATCTCATTATGCGGTTTGCCCGAAGGGATCATCGGGAAGCAGTTTTCGTGTTTCTCCACCCGGCAGTCAAAGATCACCGGGCCGTTATAGGCGAGCATCTCTTTGATCGCCTCGTCCAGATCGGCGGGGTCGTCGATGCGGATGCCTTTGCAGCCGAACGCATCGGCCAGTTTCACGAAATCGGGCAGGCTTTCGGACCAACTGCTGGAATAGCGCTGGCCGTGCAGCAATTCCTGCCACTGGCGCACCATGCCAAGGCGTTCATTGTTCAGGATGAACTGCTTGACCGGGGCGCGGAACTGCATCGCGGTGCCCATTTCCTGCATGTTCATCAGCCACGACGCCTCTCCTGCGACGTTGATCACCAACGCCTCGGGATGGGCGATCTGCACGCCGATGGACGCGGGCAGCCCGTAGCCCATGGTGCCGAGGCCGCCAGAGGTCATCCAGCGGTTCGGCTCTTCAAAGCCCAAGAATTGTGCGGCCCACATCTGGTGCTGGCCGACCTCGGTGGTGATGTAGCGGTCCATGCCCTTGGTCAGCGCCTCAAGCCGTTGCAGGGCGTGCTGCGGTTTGATGACCTTGGTAGAGTTCTTGTAGGTCAGGCACTTGACCGCCCGCCATTCGTTGATCTGGCCCCACCATTTCGGCAGCGCTGCGCGGTTGGTCTTCGACCCGCGGGCGCGCCACTGGCGCAGCACTTCCTCCAGAACCACGGCGATGTCGCCGACAATCCCCACATCGACCCGGATCACCTTGTTGATCGAAGACGGGTCGATGTCGATATGCACCTTGGTCGAATGCGGGCTGAAATCCTTGATCCGCCCGGTGATGCGGTCATCAAAGCGCGCGCCGATGTTGATCATCAGATCGCAGCCATGCATCGCAAGGTTGGCCTCGTACAGCCCATGCATCCCCAGCATCCCCAGCCAGTTCTTGCCCGAGGCCGGATAAGACCCCAAACCCATCAGGGTCGAGGTGATCGGATAATCGGTCTCTGCCACAAGTTCGCGCAACAGGGTTGACGCTGCAGGCCCAGAATTGACCACGCCGCCGCCGGTGTAAAACACCGGGCGTTCAGCCGTCTCCATCATCTCGACCAGCTTGGCAATCGCCGCCTCGTCGCCGCGCACCCGGGGTTGATAATGCGAAACCTTTGACTCCTCACGCGGCGTATAGGTCGCGGTGGCGAATTGCACGTCCTTGGGAATGTCGATCAGAACCGGGCCGGGGCGGCCATGGGTTGCGACATGAAACGCCTGATGGATGGTTTCCGACAGTTTGGCGGTGTCCTTCACCAGCCAGTTCATCTTGGTGCAGGGCCTTGTGATGCCGACCGTATCGGCCTCTTGAAAGCCGTCAGTGCCGATCATGAAGGTGGGCACCTGACCCGACAGCACAATGATCGGGATCGAATCCATCAAGGCATCGGTCAACCCGGTGACCGCATTGGTCGCCCCGGGACCCGAGGTCACCAGCGCCACGCCCGGCTTGCCGGTGGACCGCGCATAGCCTTCGGCCATGTGAACCGCGCCCTGTTCGTGGCGCACCAGAATATGCTGGATATCATTTTGCTGAAAAATCGCGTCATAGATCGGCAGCACAGCCCCACCGGGATAGCCAAAGATCACATCGACGCCCTGATCCTTCAGCGCCTGCACCACCATTTCCGCCCCAGTCATCTGCCGCATCGTCATATCCTTTAACCCAACAAAAAGCCCCCGGGAGGTCCTGGGGGCGCATGGTCACCTTTTGGGTTGCCGTTACCGGCCCATGCGCCTTCCCCTGACTGATACAAGAAACAGAACCATGTCCCGCCTCGCCTTCCCGTCCGTTATTCCTGCGCCGGACACTATGTTTGCCCGCAAGGGGCGTCAACCGCAAATCGACATGCAAAGTGTCGCTGGGTTGGGTTTTTTTGAACTAATCTTGCGAGTAGAGACCATCTTTCGCAAGTTTCGGCAAATTGACGGGCGCGGAGCGGGGGCCAAACCCTTCCGCCAAGCCCCAATCGGCGGAAATCGGCTTAATGTAAATATCCATTACATGGCATCTTGAATGGGGGGCGGGGCGGGGCCATCTTGGTGTCATGTGAAACGCCTTCACATTCAACCGAACCCAAACCCACAAGGGAGAAAGACGCCAATGTACAGCCAGCCCCAAACCCAACCCGCCATGCGCGGACCGGGCGGCATCTTCACCATGGCGCGCAATGTCGAAGCCTGGCTTGACACGCGCGGCCGTCCGGCCTGGATCGTCGCGATGATCCTTGGTTTCGTCTTTGTATGGCCCGTTGGCCTGGCCCTTCTGGCCTATATGATCTGGAGCAAACGCATGTTCAACCGTTCCTGCGGCGAAGGCCGCGACTTCTCACGTGGTCCCTGGGGCCAGAACGCTGCCGGTTTTGGTGGCAAATGTGGCCCGCGCCATATGAGCTTCCGGTCCTCGGGCAACTCGGCCTTTGACACCTACAAGGAAGAAACCCTGCGCCGTCTGGCCGAAGAGCAAGAGGCCTTCCAAGCCTTCCTGCAGCGCCTGCGTGAGGCCAAGGACAAGACCGAATTCGACGCCTTCATGGACGACCGCGCCAAGACCGCCCGCCCGGCACCTGTAAGCCCGACGGATATGCCCGAAGCGCCCAACGCTTGAAGCAGTCCTCTGCGGCCCCAGACAGGGCGCCGCAGTCGCCCAAAGCGGCCCGGCTTAGCGCAGGGCCGCAACCTTGCGATCTGGCCCGCAAACCAAAGCGCCCAAACCAAAGCGCCGACGACAACCCAAGCGGAGCCGGACTCTGGCCCGCCACTTTCCCAAAGCGGCCCTTCAACCAAAAGGCTGCACCTCTTTCACAGGGACCCCAAGATGTACGCTGACCGCCCCCATACACTTCACGTGATCCCGCCCGAACTGCTGTATGACGGTGTGGCGCCGCGCCGGCTGATCGCGTGGGGCCTTGATACGGTGATCATCGCCATGATCACCGCCCTGCTGATCCCGCTGACCGGGTTTGTCGCGCTGTTCTTCCTTGGTGGCCTGTATCTGGTGGTCAGCTTTCTGTACCGCTGGATCGGGCTGTCCCGCGCCTCTGGCACTTTGGGCATGCGGATCATGGGGCTTACGATGCGCAATCAGCACGGCGATCCGCTGGATGGGCTGACCGCCTTTCTGCACACGCTGTTTTACACGCTGTCGGTGGCCTTCGTCTTTCCGCAGGTGGTTTCGGTCGCCCTGATGGCGTTCACCCGTGCCCATCAAGGCGTGTCCGACATCGTCCTTGGCACCCAACTGATCAACCAGGGCGTGTACCGGTAATGTAACAAGGCCCTTGGCGGATGCGCCGGGCC